>QIKY01000193.1 GCA_003233175.1 Planctomycetaceae bacterium
TCCTCATGTTAATGCGCGTGCTCGAACCCGAAGTGATGGATTCCACCCAAGAGGCGCTCGATTACGACGCCATGGACCACGGCGGCGTGAACCGCGTGTTTGTCGACGACCTACTCATCGCGGCGCACGACCTGTTGGGAGGCGTTGAAAACGGAAACACTGAAAATGACAATACCGAAATTGCCGGCGTCGAAAACGCCGCCATCGAAATTCTAGATCTGGGAACCGGCGCGGCGCGCATCCCGCTGGAATTGTGCAGCCGCCTGGAAGGCTGCCGCGTGCTCGCGGTGGATCTGTCGACCGCCATGCTCGACGTGGCCCGCGTGAATATCGAACTGGCGGGGTTGATGGCTTGTATTCAACTCGACCATCAAGACGCCAAGCAACTCGACTACGACGACGAACGTTTTCCGCTGCTGATTTCCAACAGCATCATCCATCACATTCCCGCGCCCAGCCAGGTCGTGGCGGAAATGGCTCGCGTGACCGCACCCGGCGGCTGTTTGTTCGTGCGAGATTTAATGCGACCCGACGACGACCAAACACTCGACCAACTCGTGCAAACGTATGCCGGGAATGAAGCGCCGCCGGCGCGACAAATGTTCGCCGACTCGCTCCGCGCCGCGCTCCGCTTGGAGGAAATGCAGGAGATTGTCGCCCGCTTGGGGTTTGCCCCGGAGAACGTCGCGGCGACCAGCGACCGTCATTGGACATGGTCCGCTGTCAAACAAACGTCGCCCTGAAAACAACGTGGAACGCCGCCGGAGTTCGCGATCCGTGGCGGGCTCAGAGGACCAGACGTTTCATTTCACGAACCGCTGCTTCCAGGCCAACGAACATCGCCCGCGAGACAATGCTGTGGCCAA
The DNA here is from genome assembly GCA_003233175.1 of Planctomycetaceae bacterium. Classification (GTDB taxonomy): domain Bacteria; phylum Planctomycetota; class Planctomycetia; order Pirellulales; family Pirellulaceae; genus SZUA-33. The sequence continues at coordinate 867 of QIKY01000193.1, forward strand.
TGTTCAGTTCGTGCATGCCGTCGATGGCGGCCACCGGACCGACATTCTGGTACGACAGGCCGTGGCCCGCATGCAGCGTTAAGCCGCACTGCCGAATTTGCGCCGACGCCTTGTGCAGCGTTTCCAGGCAAGCGGCTCGCGCCGCTCCCGAAGCGTTGGCGTATTGACCGGTGTGCAACTCCACCGCCGCCACGCCCAGTTCGGCGGCGGCGTCAATCTGTTCGGCGTCGGGGTCGAGAAACAGGCTGACCGAAATACCGGCCGCATGCAGTTGGTCGACGGCGGCTTGAACTTTATCGCGTTGGACGAGCACCGCCAAACCGCCTTCGGTGGTCACTTCCTCCCGCTTTTCGGGTACGAGCGTTGCTTGCTGGGGGCGAACCTCGCAAGCGATGGCCAGAACCCCCGGCTCGCATGCCAATTCCAAATTGAGTTTTACGTTCACGGTCTCACGTAGCACGCGCACGTCGCGCTCCTGGATATGGCGGCGGTCTTCACGCAAATGGACAGTGATCGCATCGGCCCCGCCGAGCTCGGCGGCAACCGCGGCCCAAATGGGGTCGGGTTCGCGGCCTCGCCGAGCTTCCCGCACCGTGGCCACGTGGTCGATATTTACGCCTAGCTCCGGCATGATTGCAATTTCAAAAACGGTTGATTATTCGACGTAACAACTCACAACCTGGCCGGGAGGGCGTCCTCTGGAAACGCTTTTTCCATGGCAAGCAATGTTTTTTTCATCGAGACGCCGGTCGGAGCGGAAAACCCGCCCAGACCGCCATTCGAGCGGACAACGCGATGGCAAGGCACAATCAGCGGGAACCGGTTCTTGGCCATCACGGAGCCGACAGCACGGGCGGCGCCGGCAAAACCGGCTTCCGCAGCCAATTCGCCGTATGTCATGACCTTGCCTCGGGCGATGCGACGGCAATAATGGATTATACGACGTTGGAACTCCGTGGCGCCTTGCATATCGAGTGGAACATCGTCAAAGTCAACCACTTCACCCTGTGCGCACCGCTGCAACTGATCAACCAACTTATTCTGGGCGGGTGAACAGTCGGCGGACGTTTGCTCGCCGAAATCGGCATGAAGAGCGGAGGCGGCGGAAAAAGCATGCATCTCGGGAGAGATCTTTCGCAAGAGGCCCGTCAAGGCGGTTTGCGCCCGTTGGGGGTCGTCATAGCCAAACGACAGGCGTTGCAATCGCTCCTTACGCCAGGCAATTCCCATCCACCCCAATTCCGAGGGGAACAGACGTACTACAAATGCAGCATTTCGTGTTTGAACCATCTTTTTTTAACTGTCGAGTTTGGCGCCGTCTGAGATGCATGCCTGGGGCCGTCTGAGGCATATACTCCAGAGAACGGTGTGATGAATCCTGCCGTTTTGTCTGAGATGGGCGCCAGTCGTCGCTTTACAGGATCGTGAGCGGCATTTTATACTAGAGTTGGTCTCCCAGCCACCATGAGGCATGTCTTGGGGGCGTATGGATTCCCCTTTTAAGGTTCGTCCCATTTCTTCAGTGTGATTTATCTGAGTGGTTTTGCGTCTGCTCATTGTAGCAGCACGAAGCCCGATGTTTTTTCTCCGGCCGAAAAGTAGAGAGTCCCTTCAGAATGTTCCCGGAAAGGACCCGAATATATGCGTAGGTACAACTCGCTCAGCGACGACTTTTACTTCAACATGAACCTCAACACAGAGATGGAGTTGCCTCAAAACCGGGAAACACTGCTGCATTTTTTCGAGATCATCCAGAAGCACTATCCGAAAATGCGCAATTTTTATTCGCGAGAGCGAACCGAATACGTGCTCGAAGAAGACAAAGACCAAGGCAGTTACCGCTGGGCGACTGTCGAGCTGAAACGCGTCTGCTCAGGGCAGGTGAACCCCTCCAGTTACGACGACGCATACGCCCAACACGCTTTGCTGCTCGACATACTGCCGTACGCGCTTTCGGTCAGTCCGCTGGATTGCGAATCTTTGAACTTGATGCTGGGTTTCGACTTCACCTACCGGGGCAACCACAATGAGCTGGTGGCTGAAGCGCTTGGCATGCCCGCTGCGTTCGATACGTTTGGCGAAAAAACGGGCGGCGCGATTATCAATTACGAACCCTCGATCCAGATCGCCATGGACGAATCCTGCAAGACGCAGTGTCGGCTAGGCATTGAAACGAGAACCAACGCCTTTAATGTGCGGTCGGGTGAGTTTCCCGAAGAGCAATTGAGCGTTTACCTGACCGTGCGTCATTACGGAACTCTTGACCCCCAAGAGTCGTTTGTCGACGTATTCAAGCGATTATCGGGCATCTGCCAGGAAGTGGTCGAAGATTATGTCATCGATCATGTGCTGGTTCCACTGCAACACGCCATAGCAATCAAGTAAAGCGCTGCGGAAGAATAGGGTTGCCGATGGTCGCGGGAAAAATTCCGGCGGAAGCGCGAGCAACGCGAGGCGATCAGCCGCTGGGCCGGGTATTCCGAGGCGAGAGCACGATCAAGCGTTTGTCGGCGCCGGTCGAAACCTTAAACGCGGCGGTTTTGCCGGCGGCTGGAAAACGGCTGATAAAACCGAAGGCGGGTATGAGCAACGTCTTAGATCCCCAGGTGGCGGGAATCGCGCCGGCGGCGTTTCTCGTGTTGGGAACGAGTTTCACCAGAATGCAGCCGTTGGGTTCATTGTAGCCCAGCAAAACATGCTCCGTTGCGGGGATGTCGTCGCCCAGGCATTCCAAGGGAATGACCAAATCTCCGGTTGCTCTACGCACAAAGGCGGGCGCGTCGCTGGCGTTCCCGCTTGAAGGAACATAAAACTCGTACTCCGATTCAACCTTCGCCTGTTCGCCGCCAGCCAGACGCCGGACCAAATCAGACGACGACAAAACCCCAATCAAATGCTTTCGCTGGTTCACAACCGGCAGGCAGCCGATCTTGTTGGTTGCCAGAATTAACGCGGCTTTCGCCAATTCCAATTCCGCCGCAATGGTGACCGGAGATCGCGAAAGAAGCGCGTCGACGACTTTTTCGTCGCCCGTCGGGTTTTCGTTCGCCGGCTCCGCCAGGAAGTGTTTGAGAAGGTCGCGCTGTGAAATAACACCCACCACGGTTCGACGACGATCGATAATCACGATATGCCGCAGGCATTGGTCCGACATTTGTCGAGCCACCACGCGCACCGGCGCGTTTTCCAGCGCCGACTGCACCTCGCGCGTCATGACATCGCCCACGATTCCGGTAACGCGTTCGGTTAGTGTCTGAAGATCGCTCATCCGGTTGCAGCCCATCTCGATTTTCATTGAAGAGGGTGTCTTGAAACGCCCTCTCCACGCATGGCGTCGCTCCACAAAGGAAACATAGCATCTGCACGAAGCCGACGACGCCCAGAGAGCCGCAAAACCGGAAAATACAACCGCCAAAAACGTTGCCTTTGTAGTAATGAAAAGGGTTGTAGGGTTTTTAGTTTTACTGTTCAGGCTATCGTTTTTGTTGCCATTCGGTCGGCGCCGGGCGTTTGGAAGCAGGGTGATTGCCGGCAACCGCCCTACGTTGACGCGCCCTACCTTGACGCGAACCGTTGGAGTTCAGCCTTCAGGCTGCTTCGGCATTCGCCAAAACACCATCCGCCAAAACACACTGACGCGCACACTCCGGCGCCGCTGCCGTCAAGAGAACTGCCGTCAAGAAATAAAACAACCCGCCGGTTGCTGGCTCCGGCGGGTTGTCACCCTGAACTCACTCAGTGCCGAGGGTGGAGTTGCCAAAAAGGCTATTGCCTGTCTGACTATTCCGCGATCAGACGCTGACCGTCGACCAAGCCGATCTGGCGGGCGTTGTACTCGGGCGCCACCCACCGGAACGAATCACCGACGTTCTCTCTGCTCCATCCCGCCCTGCGGCGATGCTCTCGCTCGCTCCAGGTAGCACGAATAGAAAGACATGAGTGCCTGATTTGCTCAGGCGTAGGATTGTAGCGTGACCTAGCCATCTGATGACTCCCACTCTACAGCCCCCTATTCATCTATAAAGATACCAAGCTTTCGGCGTTCGCCAACCCGACTTTCGGGCCCCCTTCCAATAGGGGATACCCGAGGGAGGGCCAACCTACCGCTGCTCATTTTCGGCGGTGTTCTCGGCAGCGGTGATTTCGGCAGCGGTCTGTTCCATGTCCGGAATCGAGAGATTCGTCGCGATTGGGCAGCGAGCCTGCGGAGCGTCGCGAATGAGCGTCATCCAGACGATATCGCCGGTTTTCGCCAGCACGCGGCAATTGCAGGCCCGCGAAGTGCTTTGCCCGCTGGTTCGACGCCGTTGACGACACTCGGGGCATTCCCACGTGCGTTTGAAATTGTGGCGTAGTCGTTCAAAAGGACCTTTCACGCGGCGCCTCCTTCGCAGATGGGGTGTCGTTTGGCCAACGCTGAAACTCGAACACGGAAACTCAGGTTCCGGAGCCTTCTCGGAAGCGACGAATATCGTCGACGCTTCCCATCAGAATGATGATATCATCGGCCGCGAATTGATAATCGGCCGCCGGGTTGAACATCATCTCCTGGCCCGGTTTTTTCAACGCGATAAACAGCACGCCGTATTTCTGCTGGGCGTTGGTTTCGCGAATGGAGGCGCCGACCAACTTGCTTTCGGGCGGTACATGAATTTCGTCGAATTCGATATCCAGGGTCGATTCCGCAACCAGCTCGATCAGATCGGCCGTCGAGGGTTTCATGATAATGCGGGCGATGTTTTGGGCGCCGATGGCGGCCGGCATCACGACGCGGTCGGCGCCGGCTTGCCGCAATTTTTTCTCCGACGAATGGAACTCCGCGCGGGCGATAATTTGCAGGTGCTCGTTCAAATTCCTCGCCGTGAGCGTGAGGAAAACATTGGCGGCGTCGTTCGGCAAACTCGTGACCAACGTTTTCGCCCGGCGGATGCCCGCCTTGAGCAGCAGTTCTTCTTCGGTGGCGTCGCCCTGTAGGCAGACATATTGCTCGGCCTGCGCGTTTTCGACTTGTTCGGGCTTCTCGTCAATGACGAGAAACGGGCAGTCGCGCCCCGCCAAACGGCCGGCCAGAATTTGGCCCACGCGGCCGTATCCGCAGATGATCACATGCTCGGAGAGTTGGTCGATTTCGCGCATCATTCGTCGAGTTCCCAGAAGTCGTTCGATTTCGCCTTCAGCCAGAAGTTGCACCATGCCGCTCACGGTGTAGGCCGCGGCCGACATTCCCAACACGATCACCAAGATGGTAAATACCTGCATCTCCGGCGTGGCGGTGCTATGCTCCCCAAAGCCCACGCTCGAGATCGTGATGGTGGTCATGTAGGCGGCGTCGAGCCAGGTGCGGCCGCCCAGAACACGGTACCCCACGACCGACAAAATAACGATCACCGCCAGCACAACCGCTCCGCGCCGGATTCTGCTCAGCGGTGCGGTCATGTGTGGTATTCCGAGTTAAAACGCACGTAATCGACGGTTAGGTCGCTTGTCCAGTGTAGGGCCGAAGCCGGGCCGGAGCCAACCGTCAACTTGATTTTCGTCTCCCGATGTTGCCGCATCGAATCCGATACCGCTGCGGCGTCGAACGCCGCGGGCGCCCCGTCTTGATACAGCGAAAATCCGTTGACCGAAAGAGCAACTTCGTCGGCCGCGAAATCGACGCCCGCATATCCCGCCGCCGAAACGATGCGGCCCCAATTCGGATCGCAACCGGTGACGGCGGTTTTCACCAACGCGCTTTGCGCTACGCATTTCGCGATTTGACGGGCTCCCCTAATGGTGCGACACCCCAGAACCTCGATTTCGATCAGATGCGACGCACCCTCGCCGTCGTCTGGAATCATTTTCGCCAGTTCAATACACAGCGCTTCGAGCGACGCCTGGAAAATAGTCAATTCTTCTCCCGCCAGCGGTTCGCCGCCCGCCGCGCCATTGGCCAGCAGCACCATCGAATCGTTGGTGCTGGTGTGCCCCTCCACGCTAATGCAATTGAAGCTTTTGTCGGCCGCCGTTTGCAGCAAACGCTGGGCGTCGTCGACGGTCAGGGCGGCGTCGGTGGTGATGACTGCCAGCATGGTCGCCATGTTCGGCCCGATCATGCCGGCGCCCTTGGCCATGGCCGACAATTGTATGCTGCGTCCGCCAAGCGAAAGCGAACGTTCGGCAGTTTTGGGGCCCCGATCCGAAGTAAGAATGGCCTGCGAGGCGTTTAGAAATCCTTTGCTGGCGGGCGCCAGATCGGCCCGCGCCGCCGTTATGCCGGACGTTATTTTCTCCATCGGCAGAAATTCACCGATGATGCCGGTCGACATCACCAGCACTTGTTTGGCGGAAAGTCCGCAAAGGTCGGCCGTCTGTCGAGACATGGCCTGAGCGTCTTGCATGCCGCGCTGACCGGTGCAGGCGTTCGCATTGCCGGAATTCACCACCACCGCTCGGATATCAGCCGCCGGAGTGCGCTGCCGATCGAGCACGACTGGCGCCGCCACGACGATATTTTGCGTATAGACGCCCGCCCCAACCGCCGCGCGGCGGCTGAGAATCAAGGCCACGTCTTTTTTTTGAGGATCGTGCTTGATGCCGCAGGCGACGCCCGCGAACTCAAAATCTTGGGGAAGTTTCATCGGTTCCATTCCTGGATTTCGCTAAGGCGTGCGCCGTTGGAGTTCATGCTTCAGCATGTTTTCTTCTGGGTGCTCCTACAAACAGCCTGAAGGCTGAACTCCAACGGCGCGGCCTGCGCACTGTAGGACGGGTAAATTCTCAACCGCCGTTCGTACAAAAACGCAAACTTTCAAGAATTACAACAGCGCCAGCGTTTCTTCAAAGCCGTGCATGAGGTTGAAATTTTGCACAGCCGCGCCGGAAGCGCCTTTGATCAGGTTGTCGATACAGGCCAGCAGCACCAAACGATTGCCCGACTGCCGGACCGTGATATCGCAAAAATTCGTGTGCGAAACATATCTTGTGCTGGGAAGATGATCGACGATCCGCACAAACGGTTTGTCGGCATAAAATTCACGGAGCGTTTGCATTGCTGTTTCGGCGGTGGTCGAACCGCTCGGTCGGACGTAAATCGTGGCCAGCATGCCGCGCGTCATGGGTGTCAGATGCGGAGTGAACACGACCGAAACTTTCTGCCCGCCCGCCTTGCCCAGAAGCTGATCGATTTCCGGCGTGTGCCGATGTTGCCCGACGCCATAGGCCATTGTGCTCTCGTTGCATTCGGGAAAGTGAAACGGCGGCTTGGGCGTTCTGCCCGCCCCGCTCACGCCGGTTTTGGCATCGATGATAATATCATTCGCCTCGATCAAACCGTTTTGCAGCAGCGGCGCCAAACTCAAGATCGCCAGCGTGGGAAAGCATCCGGGGTTCGCCACCAATTGCGCGGCTCGTATTTCATCGGCAAACAGTTCCGGCAGTCCATACGGCGTGTGGCCCACGCGCGCGGGGTCGGGGTGTTCGACCGCATACCATTTTTCAAACGTGGCGACGTCCAACAGTCGATAGTCGGCGCTGAAATCGACCACGCGTTTGCCCGCCCGCAGATAATCGGCCGCCACCAACGCCGAAGCCCGGTGCGGCAAACAGCTAAACACGCAGTCGCACTGCGGGGCCACTTCCTCCGCCGGGAGATTTTCCAGACGCAAATCGAGCCGGTCGGTGAAGCGAGGATGGATCTCCCGCACGTGTGGACGTTCTTCCCGCCGCGTGGTCAGCACGCGAATTTCCACCTCCGGATGGCGCAGCAAGATATTGATCAGTTCGGCCGCAGTGTATCCTGTGGCGCCGAGAATCGCGACGCGAATCATTTTATCTCCTCAGTTCCTCAATCGGCTGGATCGTTCAGACAAGCGGCAGTATATCGGACCGGCCCCTTTTCCAATAGCAAGCACCCTACGCTCTAGACGCTCTGGCGCCGTTGGAGTTCACGCTTCAGCGTGTTTTTTTTGGACTGCGAAGCGTACACTCCAACGGTGGGCGGCGAAATGCGGCGGCGCCAATGACGGCGTTGTTTCGAGGCGTTTCTCGCGCCCGCTGCATCTGGCATCGTCGCCAGGATGCGTCGTTCGTTGCGTTGGCCTACCGGTGGTGTTCGCTGCGCTCGACCGCCGGCTAATGGCTGGCAAGCCTCCGGCTTGATGAGAATTCCAGAACACCATTGCACGGAATAGATCTTGGACAGATCCTTATACCTTCTAACACAACTTGGTCGGTCAGCATCAAACTCCGTGTTTGAAACGCCAAACAGGGGTTATGTTAGGAGCTCTTAGCGTTTAAAAAGTGGACCGAACTTCGGCGTTTTCACTTCCAGATTCCGCCACCAAATACTTCGCAACAACCTCTTCGTTCAACGTCACGCCAAGTCCGGGCCCGTCGGGGACGTGCGCCCAGCCGTCGTTTGCCTGCACGGTTTCGTTGGTCAACTCGTTACGAAGGGGGGAATCTTCCACGCAGTCTTCAAACAAAAAGGCGTCTCGGCAGGTGCTCAACCAATGCAGGCTGGCGGCCACCGTGATCGGCGTGGTGTAACAGTGGTTGCAGAGCCTGGCGCCGATTTCCTCCACGCGCGACTTGATGTAAGCCGCTTCGGTAAAACCGTTGCGAGCCAGATCCACTTGATAGACATCCAGCGCGCGGCGGTCGATCAGCGGCCGAAACGATTCGCGTCCACACTCGCCTTCCCCGGCGGCAATCGGAACCGGCGATCGATCTCGCAGCCAGGCATAGCCTTCGATATCGGCTTGTCGGAGCGGCTCCTCCAACCACTCGATGTTGTAGTCGGCGAAGGCGTGCGCGCGGCGCAGCGCGGTTCGGGCGTCCCAGACGCAGCCGGCGTCGATCATCAGCGTCGCCTCGCCAGCCCCTTGGCGCGCGCCTCGCACCAGTTCGATATCGAGCGCCTCGTTTTCCCCCATGGGCTCCCAGCCGAACTTGATGGCGCGGTACCCGGCGTCGATCCAACGACGAGCGATGTCGGCGGTTTCGGCGCCATCCCGACCGAACAGAATCGAAGCGTAGGCCGGAATTTTCGCGTGTTGCTGGCCGCCCAACAACCGATGGATCGGCTCGCCGAAGTGTTTTCCCTTGAGGTCCCACAAGGCCATGTCGATCGCCGCCATGGCCGTAATCGCGACCGCCGTGCGGCCGAAGTACATCGTGCGGCGATACATCTTTTGCCACAGGCGGTCGGTTTCGAGCGGGTTTTCGCCAAGCAAAATCTGCCGCAATCCGCAGGCGATGTTGTGGCTGAAGGGGGCGTCGATGACCGCCTTGACCACCTCCGGCGAAGCATCCGCCTCGCCGATTCCTTCGAGTCCGTCGTCGGTGCGGACGCGAACCAAGACAGCGTCCTGACTGCTCGCCGTCTTCTCTTCGATCGACGCAACGCGGAGTATCTGACACACGATTTGAGTGATTTTCATGGCGCCCTTACTGAACTACCGGTTCACGAGGAATGTCGTTTGTGATGGTCGGCAATCTACGTGTCGGATATTAGATTGTCAATAATTGGCGACAAGCCTCCACGCGTCAGCGTTCACTTTTTCACCCACGAATTCTGCCGACGCACCAAAAAGCCCGGCATTTTGAAAATGCCGGGCTTTTGATTTTGACGGGTTGCTCCCGGCCGACCCTAACCGCTGCGGAGTTTGGCGAACAGACGGCGGTACTCCATGCGCCGCGCCGTGCCGGGCGGAGATGTTGGCGCTGGGGCTTCGTCCAGACTCTCGACAACAATGAGGTCGCGGTCGTCGTCGGAGGCGGAAGCGGCGTTGTCTTCGTTTGAACGCACTGGGTTTCTTGGAGGCAGACCAGCCCCGACGTATTCGGGCATTACGGGGTCGGGGGCGTCGTCGGACGCGAAACCGCCAATCTCGGAAATATTTTCGGGCGCCAACGCTTCGGCGCCGACATCGCTGGTTTCATTCGGCGCGTGCGATGCTGTTTCCGAGAGAGCGCCGCCATCGGACGAATCTGCAACCTCTTCCCGCTGTGGCTGACTGGACAAATCAGCGTCGTGATCGCCGACAATCGAAAACGCCACAGTGGGCCGTTCGCCGACGTGAGCGGCTGTCTCGATTTGCTCCGCTGGGGTGGTTGCGTCGTTTTGCTCCGCTGGGGCGACGCCCGCCATTTCGTCAGGCGTTTCCGGTTCGGGGGCGGCAATTAGTGGCGGAGAATCGGTGGCCGGTCGCACGGCCGACTGGTCGAGCAGTTGGGCGATGGCGAGGCTTTCGGCGCTGTTTACCCGCACCAGATTGATGTCTTGGCCGGAGTCGAGCGATGCATACTGGTCGATCACGATCTCCTCTTCCTGGAATGCGTCCTCGAAAGGATGGTGCTCGCCGTGGAAAATAATTTCTGTTTCGGGGCCGACAATTCCCGCCGGGCGGAACGCATCGGCGTCGGCTTCACCCTCGGGTGAAAGCATATTGCCCATTTTAGCAAGATCGATTTCCAAGGCATCGCTTTGCACCGCCGCCACAACCTGCTCGATGTTTTCCAGCCGCTTGGCGGGGTCGGCGTCGGCTAGCGATTCGGCGGCAATATGCAGCGGCGACAACGCCTGATCTTCCGATGCGACTTCCCAGGCCGCCGTGTCTGGCAACTCGACGATGTTTTCTTTTTCGCTGCTTTCTGTATCACTGCTTTCTGTATCACTGCTTTCGGTATCGAGGTTGTCGCGATCGACGTTTTGCTCTCCGAGGCTTTCATCTTCCAAGGCGCCAAACTCGATAATACTGGCTAGGTCTTCTTCCCGCGGCGTTCTGACCGGCGCCGGAAGCTGCTGTAAGTCGGCCCAGGCTTCTTCGATGGCCAGCGCGTCGAGAGGACGCGCGTCGGTTAGCGAGCCGAGCAACAAGGCATGGTCGCAAACCTGATTGATGATCCGGGGCGTGCCGTGCGAGGCGGTGTGGATTGCGTCCAGGGCGTCGTCGGAAAAAATCGCGGCGGCCTCTCCGCCGGCCATCTGGAGTTGCAGGCGGACGTAGTTTTTGGTGTCTTCACGCTCCAGTGGCGAGAGGTAGCACCGCGCCGCAATACGTTGACTGAACGACTCGATTTTAGGATGGGTGAATCGCTCTTCGAGTCCGGCGTCTCCGGCCAACACAAGCTGCACTCGAGGACGGCCATCGCTGCCGATGTTGGTGAGCATCTTCAATTCGTCGAGCAGTCGCAATGGCAGGGCCTGAGCTTCGTCGACGATTAACAACAGTCCGGCGGTTTCGCCTTGAATGGCTTCGGTGAGTTGGAGTCGGAGGTCGTCTTCTTCGAGTCCCCGATACGGTAGCTTCATGGCGAGCAGAATATTTTGCAGAAGAGCCCGCCGCGTGCAAATTCGCCCTCCCGCCAACGGCGCGACGCGCATCGTGTTTTGAAAGCGTGCGGCCAGCATTTTACACAACAACGTTTTCCCGCTGCCGGCGGCCCCAAACAAAAGCGCGGGCCCCTCCTCGCGCTCGATGCAGCGCGCGATGGTGTGCAGCGCGTTTTCTGAACTTTCGCTGGGGCAGTATTGCTCGATTTTGGGAATCGCGGCGAAAGGTCGAGCGTCAAATCCAAACGATGCTTCGTACATAGCTTGCGGCGTCCTGAGTCGAATAATCTGGGCGAAATGCGCCCTCTGAGCGAGGGCCCTGGCAGGCGGCATAACCGGTGCTTTCTTTTTGATCGACACGACTGGCCCCAGGGCTTAATTTAAGAAAACGAGTAACCAGTGATTCTTCCGTTTTCCGCAGGTTAAGCGAACGTCGAACTGAGGCAAAACACAGGTAAACTCCAACGGTGTACAAAAAAAACGCCGCCAGGATGGAATTCCCGGCGGCGTTTGTTGTGCTATTAAGATTCGCGAGGGTGGGTCAGAATGTCAGTTCGGCGCCAAAACTGAAACCGTACATGAATGCGTCGCGCGAATCCCATCGCAACTGAGGTGTTTGCGGTCCGTTGAAGTTCGGCGTGAACAGCGTACCGTTGACGTTGCGGTCGATTTGGTTGCCGGGTCGCACCACATCGCTCAGATAGATGAACGTGTAGCCGAACGTGGTGCGAATGTTTTTCGTGGCTTGATATCCAACCGTGACGCCCAATTCAGGAATGGCCATGAACTGCGAACGATCGTACTGGCCAATGTTACCGGTGTAGCCCGGAACAGACGATTGTGAAAAAACGCCTTGGTTGGTAATGACGGGCGCCACATTGGGAACGGTCACTGAGGTTTGGCCATTGATTCTGACCGTTTGGCGGTTCGAGCCCAAGGCGACTTTCGCCAGAACGTCGAGGCTCCAGCAACCGCGGTTCCGGCTAATGTTCACGCCGAATTCACCGCCGTTGAAGTCGTTGTCGGTGTCAAAAACGTCGTTGATATCGATCACCGTGCCGACCGCTAAACCACTCGTCGCACTTTGCGAGGTCGTGGAGCTGTTGAGCGAGAGGCCTTCGTCCATTTTGAAGTAACGGTAACCGCCAAGGAAATCGACTCGGGTATGGCGGTCTTTAACCAGCAGATGTCGGAGCAGGAAGCCAGCCGAGTAAATGTTGCTGGAACTGACCACCGAAACATCGCCCGTGAGGGTGGGAACGCCGCCAGCAAAGTTGGCCACCAAAATGGCGTCTTCGGCGTTCACGCCAGGATTCGTGTTGAAAAACGGGATGCCCAGGCTGGGGTTGCTGTTGGACGCCAAGTTGAAGTTCGTCGAGGCGCCGCCCAAGCCAAAAAACTCGAATTGCACGCCCGCAATTTGTTCATCGTCGAACCAGATGCCGCTTTGCACCCGGCCGCCGGAGCGATAACCGTCGTCCACCAAGCCGTTGCCAAACTGAACCGTCGCACCCGGGAGCGTCGGCAAGACGCCCTGCGGAGCCGTCGTTACGAGAGCCGGCGTGTAATAACCGGGAACGTCCCAGTAAAGGTAGTCGAATCTGCTCCAGGTGCGACGCAGGTAACGCTGCTTGTCGCCGCATTCGCGGCACGCGCCGCATGCGCCTGAAGCACAACTGCCGGAGCTTTTGCGGCAGGAGCTGCAATTGCCATTGCAGTCGGATACCGAGTGCATCACCGACGACGCCTGACTGAACTCCTCTGAAAACAACGAGACTTCGCCCACCGACGGCACATCGCTTGCGGTGTGCATATCGCCCACCGACTGCCACGTTGCGTCGGCAGCCGCAAATTCGCTGCTCTCCGTGAGGTTGTAACTGAATTTCTTGGCGTCGGTCTGGCGGCCTGCGTCTTGGGCCTGAGCCAGTCCTGACACCATCACCAACGTTGTTAGTGACAAGAATACATTGCGAATCACGAGATCCCCCCCCTGTTTGACCGCACTGCGGACCGTTTCGAAATCGAGTGCTGTTTTGCGATTTTCAGGTCCCGGTTTTACGCCCTATGCGGGTTATACGAGTTCACCGGGATGAACGTGTTTTAGTATCGGCGCCACTTCGTCCGCTTGTGAACGAATTGACGGTCTTCCCTGTGGTAATGATTAAAAAGACTTTGCCGGTTACGAAAAACAGGCAAAGGCGGTCCGCAGGCAAGGCTTCGTCAAATTGAATTGCCAAACCCCATGAGGGCGACCCAGGACTTTCAATGCCTATTCAACCGTAAGTCTTGGAAGCAATAGCAATTAGAGTGAAATTTCATATTTGGGAAGTCGGTCAGGATGGCATTCACTCGAAGGCCGAGCGCCCTGAATCGGCGCGTGATCGCTGGTCGGGCGAATTGAATATCAGCGAATGCACTCCCGGCACAAATTAAAAATAAAATTTTCTAGATGGGCGTTCGGGCGGCCGTTTTGGCGTGTGGGCGTCATTGTAGATTCGCCCCGACTCTGAAAGAATCGAAGTCTGCGACGCCTCGCCCGGCATGGCTCGAAGCAGCTGCGTCCTACTTTTTGATGCGAATGTCGCATCGTGGTCCGCTTGAGCCAACGCCGTTTCGCCAACAGCAGGAGCCACATTCGATCGATGACCGAACTCGCCGCGTTTCGAAATGGAGAATTTATTCCGGCAAATCAGCTCGCGATTTCGGTCGAAGACGCCGGTTTCATGCTGGGCGTCACGGTTGCTGAACAGATTCGCACCTTTGGCGGGGTCCTTTTTCAATGGGAGGCCCATTTGAGCCGTCTGTGGCGTTCGTTGGAAATCGTCGGCGTGTCGCCGGGCTACACACAACAAGAACTCACCGGTTTTGCATTGGAGTTGGTCTCTCGAAATCACGCCTTGCTGGCCGACGGCGACGATCTCGGTTTGTGTGTGTTTGTCACACCGGGCCTTTATCCGACCTACGCACCCGCCGGCGGCGAACCGACGCTCGGCATGCACACTTATCCCTTGCCGTTTGCCGGCTGGTCCGACAAATATGAATCGGGCCAGATTTTGCGCACCACGGAATTCCAGCAAGTGCCCACCGCCTGCTGGCCCGCCGAATTGAAATGCCGCAGCCGCATGCACTACTACTTGGCCGACCGCGCAGCAAGCCAGTTGCAGCCCGGCGCTCGAGCGGCCATGGTCGACGCCAACGGCTTTGTCACGGAAGCCAGCACTGCGAATCTGATCGTGTTTAACGAAAGCACCGGTTTCGCTTCGCCGCCGCCAGAAGACGTCCTGCCCGGTGTCAGTATGGCGCAGATTCGCCAGATCGCCGAAAAACTGCAAGTCCCTTACTCGCACCGACGCTTGAGCCCCGCGGCGGTGGCGGCGGCTGACGAAGTTTTGCTATGCAGCACCTCTCCCTGCGTGCTGCCCGTGTTGCAGTTCGATGGCCAGGTCATAGGGCGGGAACAAACGGGCCAGCGGCAAGGATTAGGCGGACCGGCGCCGGGGCCGATGTTTCGACGCGTGCTGGGCGAATGGAGCGATGAAGTGGGAATCAACATCGCCCGGCAAGCCAGAACATTCGCACAACGCGATTCAGCCGCCGGATAGTTATCGGCCCGACTGAGGAACAGTCCTGAAATAAGATCCTGGATGTAGCTCGGAAAATCCCGGCTATTTCAAAAAGCCCGGCTTCTGAATGGAGAGGTTGTTTTTCCCTTGAACTCCAACGGCGCAGGTAAAACAAGCTAAAGCATGAACTCCAACGGCGCGGACGCTCACTCACTCGCCGTTTATGTGGACTTCCACAAGGGCTTCCTCGCGCGTGGTGGTAATTGCCCACAGTTTGTCAAAGGCGGTAATGTGAATGATTTCACGAGTAACATCGTTCAGACCGCAGAGCACCATTTTCCCCTGATGCGGAGTAATTTCGGTCCATAGCCTCCGCAGCGCTTCGAGCATGCTGGATCCAAAATACTTGACCTTGGAAAAGTCGATCACCAAACGATCGATCTTGTCGGCTTGGAGTTTCGTCAGCAGGGCCGCCAGCTCTTCTTGAACGTGGTCTTCGGCAAGGCTGGTCACGCTGGTTAGCGGCGAGACGATAATGGTGTCGTTTTCCTCTTCAATCAGAAAGATTTTGGGAGACATAAGGTGTGTATCCTGGTCGAAGAACAAATACTGGGCGAAACGGGTAAAGGGTCTGTCCGAACTTCAAGGTACCTTTCTGGAACGGGCCGCACAAGAAGGAGTGAGGTGTTAAAGTCTGTGATGCCGCATCCGGTGGGGTGGCGACGATACCGGGTGCGGAGCACAATAAAAGAAAAAACTCTCAGGAGACCCCAGCCGTTGCCCACCATTCTAGATGACATCGTGCGTGTGAAACGCGAGGAAATCGCGTCGTTGCGGCAGCACGCCTCTCTCGACGAAATGCGCCGCCGGTTGGTCGATGCGCCGCCGCCGCGAGATTTCCTGGCCGCTTTGTCGCCACCGGGGCGAGTCGATTTGATAGCCGAAATCAAGAAGGCGAGTCCCTCGAAGGGGGTGATTCGGGCTGATTTCAACCCGGTCGAAATCGCTGAAATTTACGCCGCCGCCGGCGCCTCCTGTTTGAGCGTGCTGACCGATGCCACGTTCTTTCAAGGCAGCCTGGCCTACCTGCAAGACGTTCGCGAGGCCGTCTCGCTGCCGGTTCTTCGCAAGGATTTCATTCTCGATCCGATCCAGGTGCTGGAAGCGCGTTTGGCCGGCGCCGATGCGGTTTTGCTCATCGCGGAATGCCTGGATGACGCCCAGTTGGCGCTGCTCCACCGGGAAATTGTTCAGCTGGGGATGACCCCGCTGGTGGAATATTATGAGCCGCGGAACCTCTCCCGGGTGCTCGCGATTGGCGCCCGGTTGATTGGCGTCAACAACCGAGATTTGCGCACCTTCGCGACCGACATCGGCCATACGATTGAACAACGCACGCGGATCCCGCGGGACCGATTGCTGGTCGGCGAGAGCGGTATTCACACCCGCGCCGACGTGCTGCGTTTGCAGCATTCCGGCGTCGACGCGATTCTTGTCGGAGAGAGCCTCATGGCCGCCGACGACATTGCAGCCGCAGTCGCACAATTGCTGGCCGATTAAGCACCTGTCCAATATCTATTCCGTGCTATGGTGTTATGGTATTCCCGCCAAGCCGGAGGCTTGCCAGCCATTAGCCGGCGGTCGAGCGCAGCGAACACCGCCGGTAGGCCAATGCAGCGAACGATGCATCCCGGCGGGCTGCCAGATGCGGCGGGCGCGAGAAACGCCTCGAAACAACGTGCCTCAAAACAACGCTGTCATTTTCGCCGCCCACCGTTGGAGTTCACGCTTTAGCGTGTTATTCGTCTCGGACGCACGCTAAAGCGTGAACTCCAACGGTGAGCCGCTGGCATCGTCGCCGGGATGCGGTAGTTCGACGCCTCGCTCCTCCGATGGTGTTCGCTGCGCTCGACCACCGGCTAATGGCTTTTATCCTTCCAGGATATGAAATCAAATACGCCTGACCGTCGCTTCGGCTTTGCCGACATCTGAAAAACACGGAGCGTTTGGTTCTTCCGTGATTTTAATAGGTTGTTCCGCGCTTCCTATACCGCTCACAGTTGAAAATGGCGCCTTTTCGTTTAACGGCAAGCCGCAGGCGGCTGCGTTTTGAGCCCACGCGTTCGGGCAGGACAGGGAAACGCGGTCGCCTTCGGCTTGCCGTTAAACGAGCCATTACTAGCCGTGTGAAGCATAGGTTGGTGGAACGTCTCGCGCACGGCGCCAATGCCTGTGTTTTCTTGCCTGAAACCGACGCCCGCGCCCAAACGGATGTTGTCGATCTCGGATCGTGGTGGTAACCTTAACCGGTTGAGGAAAATAGATTGGCTAAAACCGGCCCGGCGAAGCCGAATTCCTCACCCAAACTTCGTAGTCGGTACGATAAGAGTTAAGCAAGTACGACGTAAGGGTTCGTGAAACGAAGATTTCATTTGCGAAATCGCCTTCTTGGCCTCTCAAACAGTGACGACTTTATTTGTTGGAGAAAATCACGTGGATTTTCAGCTCAATCTCAACACCGAGACAGTAGACCACGCCTATTTGGGCCAGCCTCTGGTGGCCTCGCCTGAAACCTCCCTGCGCGAGGTTCTGCGGAAACTGCGAGAGCAGCATCAGGGAGGCATTTTGATTCAAAAAGAAGATGCCTTGGTCGGGATTTTTACCGAACGCGACGCGCTCCGGCTCATGGCGGCGGCGGCCAAAGGCGGCCAAGTCGACTACGACCAACCAATTAAAAACTTCATGCAGACCGAGGTCGTGTCGGTAGCCGATAAAACAACCGTGGGCGAGTCGATACGAGTGATGTCGGAAGGCGGTTATCGGCGGTTGCCGGTAATCAACTCGGAAAAAATCCCCACCGGCGTGCTCACCGTTTCCGGAATATTGCACTATTTGGTCGATCATTTCCCGCAAGTCATTTACACCCTGCCTCCCAAACCAAGACACGCCGCCGGTGAACGAGAAGGTGCTTAGTTCCTCCTTTCGCCAGCCACCGCCTGTGAAGGCGCTCGAACATAATATTATCGTTTATTCAGCGATCATGCGATTCTGATCTATCTAAAATAATACGAGTTTGAAATGTCAACCACCACCGAAGGAACATCGGGGTCCGCCAAGCAGGTTTTCACGATCGAAGGGGCCACGGTCCGCTTGGCTGGCGATTCCGGCGATGGAATGCAGTTGGCCGGAATGCAATTCACCAATACCTCAGCCTTGGCCGGCAACGATATTGCCACGTTTCCCGATTACCCGGCCGAAATTCGCGCCCCGCGCGGAACGCTGGCGGGCGTCAGCGGATTCCAACTGCATTTCTCCTCCGACGACATCTTCACGCCCGGAGATAAACTAAATGCCTTGGTGGCAATGAACCCCGCCGCGCTCAAAACCAACCTAGCCGACTTGGAGCCCAACGGCATTTTGATCGTCAACGTCGACGCCTTCGATAAAAAAGGCCTGTCGCTTGCGCACTACGAGAAAAACCCGCTCGAAACCGGCGAGCTCGATGGCTACAACCTGATCAAGGTCAATATGACCACCTTGACTCGCGGAGCCGTGAAGGACTTGGGGCTGAATGTTCGCGTGGCCGACCGCTGTCGCAACTTCTTCGCCATGGGGCTCTTGTATTGGCTTTACGGCCGCTCCACCGATGTGACGCTCCGATTTATCGACGCCAAGTTCGGCGCCAAGCCAGATGTCGCGGAGGCGAACCGCCGCACCTTGCTGGCCGGCCGCAACTATGGCGAAACCACCGAGGCGTTACCCAGCAGCTATCACATCGACCCGGCGAAACTCACGCCGGGAACCTACCGCAACATGACGGGCAACCAGGCGTTGGCGTGGGGCTTCATGGCTGCGGCCGAGTGTAGCGGCAAGGAGCTTTTTCTGGGGTCTTACCCGATCACGCCGGCCAGCGACATTCTCCACGAACTGAGCAAGTTCAAGAATTTCGGCGTGCGAACCTTCCAGGCGGAAGACGAAATCGCGGCGATTACGTCGGTGATCGGCGCGGCGTTTGGCGGCGCCATGGCCATCACCACGTCGAGTGGTCCTGGCATCGCGCTGAAGGGCGAAGCGATGGGGCTGGCCATGATTCTCGAACTTCCGCTCTTGATCATCAATGTGCAACGCGGCGGACCCAGCACCGGCTTGCCGACCAAAACCGAGCAGTCCGACCTGCTGCAAGCGATGTTTGGCCGCAATGGCGAGTGCCCCATTCCCATTGTTTCGGCTTGTAGCCCCGCCGATTGTTTCGACACGGCCATTGAAGCTTGGAGAATTGCGGTTCGTTTCATGACGCCGGTGGTCGTCCTTTCCGACGGATACATCGCCAATGGCGCCGAACCGTGGCGCATTCCAGATATCGACGATCTTCCGAAAATAAAAATCACGCACCCCACCGGCGACGACGCGGACACGTTCCACCCGTACTCCCGCGACGAACATTTGGCCCGGCCATGGGCCATTCCCGGCACGCCCGGTTTGATGCATCGCATTGGCGGTTTGGAGAAGCAAGATATCACGGGCGACGTCTGCTACGACCCGGATAATCACCAACACATGACCGACCTGCGCGCGAAAAAAGTGGCCAATATCGCCGATGATATTCCCTTGCAGGACGTCAACGGGCCGGAAAAAGGCGACTTACTCGTACTCGGCTGGGGCGGAACCTTCGGCGCCTGCACCACGGCCGTCGAACGTTGCCGCGCCGAAGGGCTTTCCGTGGCGCACGCCCATTTGCGCTACCTGAATCCTTTCCCAGCCAACCTGGCTGAACTCATGGGGCGGTACAAAAAAGTACTGATTCCCGAACTCAACATGGGCCAACTGCGTTTTCTCATCAGGGCGACGTTCCTGGTCGACGCAGCGGGACTGAACAAAGTCAAAGGTAAACCGTTCGCGGTCTCGGAAATCGCGGATGAAATCAAACGGCTCCTGGCATAGGTAAGCACCTCGCAATGAGTATTGAGTCTCTTCCCATTCTGACGTCGGCGGATTTTGCCAGCGATCAAGACATCCGCTGGTGCCCTGGTTGTGGAGATTATTCCATTCTCGCGCAAATGAAAAAGGTTTTACCCACGCTGGGCATACCTCGCGAGAAAACGGTGTTTATCTCTGGCATTGGTTGTTCCAGCCGGTTCCCGTATTACATGAACACCTACGGCATGCACAGCATTCACGGCCGTGCGCCGGGTTTCGCCACGGGTTTGAAAATCACCAACCCTGATTTGAGCGTGTGGGTCATCACCGGCGACGGCGACGGCCTCAGCATCGGCGGCAACCACCTAATGCATGCCATCCGCCGCAACCTTGATCTGAACATCATTCTGTTCAACAACCGCATTTACGGTCTGACCAAGGGGCAATATTCGCCGACTTCGCCGCTGGGCAAGATCACCAAAAGCTCGCCCATGGGCAGCATCGATAACCCGTTGCACCCGCTCTCGATCGCGATTGGCTGCGAAGGCGCGTTTGTGGCGCGCTCGATCGATATGAACATCAAGCATCTGGGGCAAATGCTGAAGCGGGCGGCCGAACATCGCGGCACTTCATTCGTGGAGGTGTACCAGAACTGCAACGTCTTTAATGATGGCGCTTACAGTTGGGCCACCGACCGGGAAAGCAAAGCGGACGCCACCATTATTCTGGAGCACGGCAAGCCGCTTATTTTCGGCAAAGACCGTAATAAGGGCATCCGACTCAACGGCATGGAGCCCGAAGTCGTGGAGCTTGGCAAGGGCGTCACCGAAGACGACCTGCTCTTTCACGACGAGAAATCGCCGGAGCCGAGTTTGGCTTACTTGCTCTCCCGCATGAGGCACCCGGAATTCCCCGAACCCATTGGCGTGTTTCGCGCGGTCGACCATCCTCGCTACGACGACGAACTCAATCGTCAGGTCGAAATCGCACGCGAAAAGCAAGGCCAGGGCGACCTCAACAAACTCTTTCACTCTGGAGAGACTTGGAGCGTATCATCATGACGCTGTGCCCTGCTTGTGGTAGCACGAACATTGAGGGCGTCGATTCCTGCGATGCATGTGGCCAAACCCTCAGCCATCTTGACTTGCCGGTTCCCGCTACCGAAATTGAGAAATCGGTCACCATCGATCGGCTTTCATCGCTCCAGCCAAGGGACGCCATTACGTGCGGGGTGAACGCGACGGTCGCCGAAGTTCTTGCGTTGTTGGTCGAACATTCTCGCGGCTGCGTATTGGTTGTCGACGCCGACGGCCGATTGGTCGGTGTTTTCAGCGAGCGAGACGCACTGCATAAAATCAACTGTTCGGCGGCCGAAATGGCCGACCGCCCTGTCTCGGAACTGATGACCGCCGCGCCCCAAAGCCTACATGGCGAAGATAAAATCGCCTACGCGATTCACAAAATGAATTTGGGCGGTTACCGGCATGTTCCCTTGATCGACGAACAGGGCCGCCCCACTGGTGTTGTTTCCGCCCGCGACATTTTGCGGTACTTCACCGGCCTGCTGGCATCGAACGCGTCGTAATTTCGGTGGGCGAAGTGCTGCTGTGAAACCAGCCGGGCGCGCAGTGTATGCCGGAACACCAAATAGAATACGTGCGAGGTCTTCCTGAGTCGCTTCGACAAGAGGCCGCGCAACTCTATGACGCGGCATTTGGCGCCAAAATCGCGGTGGCGGTTCGCCGCCCGGCCGCACGAATCGATCTGATCTCGAAGTCACTCCTGCCACCGTTCGCAATAGCCGCCATTTCAAACAACCGCTTGGTCGGTATCGCCGGATTTCATACGTCCGCCGGTTCGTTAACTGGCGGCATGAACTACAAACAGCTCATCTCGAATCTGGGGCTTTTTCAGGGCAACTGGGCGGCCCTGGTTTTCAGCCTCTACGAGCGGAAGCCCTCGCCGAACGAACTTTTAATGGACGGCATCGCCGTGATTCCCCAGATGCGAGGCCAAGGCATTGGCGCGCGGCTCCTTTCCGAATTGAACACTTTCGCCCGCCAACAAGGTTACAATAAGATCCGACTCGACGTAATCGACACCAATCCAGCGGCGAAACGTCTCTATGAAAACAATGGGTTTGTCGCCATCAATACGGAGCGATTTGGCTACCTGCGGTGGCTGCTTGGTTTCGGCGCCTCCACGACAATGGTCCGCTGTGTGGCGACTGCCAGCCAAGACGATCGGCGAGATTTCGTTTAACAGCCGGTTGAAAACGTGCTTCGCCGGCGAACCCAGCAAGATTTGCCAGGCAAGGAGTCGAATCGTACGTAACGGCTGAGCCTTCTGACCTAGAGAGTACCTCAAATGCACCCACACCGATTGATCTTCCCGCCATTTTTGTTTCTTGTTTTCGCGGCGGCATTCGCCCAAGCGGCGCCGCCGGCGAACTTGGTCGCGATCGTCACCGACGATCAAGGACGATGGGCCATGGGCGCTTACGGCAACCACGAAGTGCGCACGCCGAACATGGACCGCATCGCCCGCCAGGGCGTGCAGTTCACCAACGCCATTGCCTGCTCGCCGGTTTGCTCTCCCTCGCGCGCCGCTTATTTCAGCGGACTTTACCCCACCGAACTGGGCGTCACCGATTGGATCAGTCCTCAAGAGGCGTCGGAAGGGTTGGGCCTCAATGCCGCCACGTGGCCGCAAGTTCTTCAACGCAATGGCTATCGCACCGCGATGATCGGCAAGTGGCATCTAGGCGACCAGCCGCGGTTTCATCCCCGCCGGCTGGGTTTCGACCACTTCACCGGCTTTCTCGCTGGCGGAACGCGGCCCATGAACACCACGTTGGAAGTCGACGGCAAACAGAAAAAAACGACCGGTCCGCTGCCCGATGTTCTCGTCGACGACGCCATCAGCTTTATCACCAAGAACCGCGACCGACCCTTCGCCGTGTGCCTGCACTTTCGCGCCCCCCACTTGCCCTATGAACCCGTGCCCGAAGCAGACACCGCCCCGTTTGCGAAGCTTGATCCCACCATTCCTAATTTGCCGGCGCTCGACGCCGCCAAGGTGAAACGCTCGACAAAAGCCTATTACGCCAGTATCCATTCGGTGGACCGCAACATCGGGCGTTTGCTGGAAACGCTCGACGCATTGCAACTGAGCGAAAATACCTTGGTCATTTTCACCAGTGATCATGGCTACAACGAAGGCCGTCATTACATCAACACCAAGGGCAACGGCCATTGGATCGCCGGCGGAATTTCAGGACCCAAACGCCCCAACATGTGGGAGACCTCCATCACCGTGCCGTTGGCGATGCGTTGGCCCGCCGTGATCAAGCCGGGAACCAAAAGCGACGTCATGGTTTCCAACCTCGATATGTTCCGCACGGTGCTCGGCGCGCTCGGGATTGCCCTGCCCGTAGACACCCAACCGCGCGGTGTTGACTTCTCGCCCCTGCTGCGCGGAGAAAGCATTCCCGAACGAACAGCGTTGTTTGGCCAATACGACTTGCACAACAACGGTCTGGCGTACCTGCGCATGGTGCGCACCGGCCGCTACAAGTATGTGAAACACTTTCACGCCAGGATGATGGACGAAGTCTACGATCTGGAAAAAGATCCCGGCGAGCAAACCAATTTGTTGCGCCGCCGGGGCAAACACCGCTTGCCCCCTGAAGTATACGCCGATCTCCAACGGCGTTTGAAAAAATGGCAGGCGGCGATCAACGACCCGCTCTTGCAAGACGCCTACTAACAATTCGCGAAAGACATGGCGGCGTTTTCAACCATGCACCGTAAAGTTGGCGGCCGCCGCCGGCGCGGTGAGTGGACGCAGAAAAACGTCCAGATGGCGAACGCGTTCATACAGTTGGCGGCTCTCCTGGCAACTGAGCGCGTGCAGCGGCGAACGCGTCGGTCCGCAAGGAATGCCCATCATATTCATGATCGCCTTGCCAGCCGCAATAACGCCAAACTCTTGTTGCGCGCGAATCAATTCCACGGCTTCCAGTTGGGCGCGGCGTGCGGCGGGCAGGTCGCCTTGTTGCATGGCGCGCATCACGCGTTGATAAACCGGCGCGGCGTAGTTGTACGTGCTGCCAATAGCGCCTTGAGCGCCCAGAGCCAATCCGGTGAGAAGAATTTCATCACACCCGAAGAGAATATCGTAGGCGCCGTTTTCGAAGTGCAGGCAGGTTTGCAGGGTCATGAGGTCGGGGTTCGTGTATTTGAGCCCGTTGAACGTGGGAATTTGCCGCGCCGCTGCTTCGAGGAAATGGTCCATGCGGAGCGAGACGCCGGTCATGCTGGGGATGTCGTAGTAGTAGAACGGGGCGTTTGCGGCGGAGGCCACATCGCGGCAATAGTCGACTAAATCAGCCACGTTGCGCGGCCTGAAAAATGAAGGCGCCATCACGGCGAGCGCCGCGGCGCCGGCGCCCGCTGCGTGCGCCGCCAGTTCTTGTGCGTGCGGCAGGCAGTTGCTTCCCACATGCACGACCACCGGAAAGCGGCCGTCGGCCGCTTCGACCCATCGCTCCGTGAGTTGCTTGCGTTCGTCGACGGTGAGCGAATGGCATTCGCCGGTGGTGCCGCCGACAAACACGCCGCCCACCTCGACTTCGGCGAAAAGATCGGCCATCAGGTCGATCACGTCCAGGCGGAGGCGGCCATCGTCGGCCAGGGGGCTGTAGGCGGCGGGCAGGAGTCCTGTTAATCGTAACGCTGGCGGCATAAGGTCGTATCCTCTGGGGTGTTCCGTGCTAATAGCAACTCGCTATTATAAGCTCGCACCGCGGCGGCGTCCCGAACCAAAACCAGCTTTCCGACGGCAGTCAAAACATTTCGGCGCTACCAGCCAAACAACCCGCCGACTTTACCATGCGTCATGCCTGAAAAACCGTCCACTACCACCGGCGCCCAGCCGGCGCCGCTGCGCGTGCTCGCGTTGGAGCCGTACTACGGCGGCAGCCACCGCGCGTTTCTCGATGGCTGGTCAAGCCGCAGCCGCCACGCGTTCACACTGCTCACACTACCGGCCCACTCCTGGAAATGGAGAATGCGACAAGCGGCGATTGCCTTCGCCCAGCAACTCCGGAATGATTTTCATCCCGACCAGCAGTGGGATATCCTCTTCTGTTCCGACATGCTCAATCTGGCTGAGTTTCGAGGACTCGCCCCGGCGCCGATTTCCACCTTGCCGAGCGTGGCCTATTTTCATGAGAACCAACTCACTTATCCCACGCCCCGGGGCAAGGAGCCGTGGGACGCCCACTTCGCGATCACGAACTTCACCACGTGCTTGGCGGCCGATCAAATCTGGTTTAACAGCGCCTTTCACCGCGACGATTTCCTGGCCGCCCTGCCGCCTTTCTTCGCCAAAACGCCCGGCCGCCCGCCACGGGAGCAAATCGAAACCTTGCCAGAGAAGTCGCTTGTGTTATGGCCGGGCTTTGCAGCAGAGCCACGCGCCAAGGGCCCTCGAACCGATGGCCCGCTGCGCATCGTGTGGGCCGCGCGGTGGGAGCACGACAAAGCGCCCGAAATTTTCTTCGAGGCCATGACGCAACTCAAAAAAAGCGGCCACCGGTTCGAGATCAGCGTCTTGGGTGAATCGTTTCGTCAACAACCGGCGGTCTTCGAGACAGCGCGAACACAATTCGCGTCGTCTATTCGCCAATGGGGATTCCTCCCCCGCGAAGCTTACGTCGACGAACTACAAACGGCCGATGTTTTCGTCTCGACGGCCGAACACGAGTTCTTCGGCATCGCGGCCATGGAGGCGATGGCGGCCGGCTGTTTTCCCCTGTTGCCCCGGCGGCTATCGTATCCTGAGTTGCTGGGCGTCGACCTATCAAACGCAGAGCAGCAGCCCCTATTTGAAGAACATTTCTACGCCGGCGACTGCGAATCACTCGCCGCCAAACTGGCGGAACTGATTGGCCGCGTCGCCCGCGGCGAGCTTTGGCCAACTTCGCCCGCCGCCCTTTCCGACTACGCCGGGCAATTTGCCTGGCCGCGAGCCGCCATGCAACTCGACGCCGCACTCGATAACGTTCTCTCGTAGTTCACGCTTCGTTCGCCGGGGGCGGCGTGGGCGTTTCTTGTTCCAACACCAGCGCGACGATGGTTTGGCCGGCTGCGAAGGCCGGTTCTTCTTCCGCCTTCACGACGGTCAACCCGCCGCCCGTATCGAGCACGAACAGCGGCAGCACCTGACCGTAACGCAGTTGAAAATCTTCATAGCTGAATTCGTCGGTCAGTTTTGTCATCTTCACGCGCTGCCCTGCATTGACCCGCCGGGCAAGTTCGTCGTAGCCGGCGTCAGCCGAGAAAAGAATCCGGCCTTGCAGGTGTTCCGAAAGCGATTGCCGCTTTCCCTGGCCTCGATCCCAGGGCGCCAACTGAAACACATTCTTGCGGCCAAAATGATGCGCGAATTCGATCGACGCCAACGAATTGACTTCATCGTTGGGCGTCAGCGCCAAGAGTCGGCCGATGCCGGCAAGATCGATTTCCTCATGCACATACTCCGAAAGCACGCTGATGCAATGTGCGTTCAGCCCCGCCATGCGCGCCGCCGCCACGTTGCTGTAGTTGGTGTCGAGCAGCGCGACGGTAACGCCCTCTTGGTGCAGGGCCGAGGCGATTTCGCGAATCCAATGGTCGGCGCCGGCGAACAACACGCCTTGAGGATTCGGGTCGGCCAGCCCCAGCCAACGCGCCAACGGCGCGGCGCCGAGTCCATAAACGCTCACCGTTCCCACGATCACGAGGAATGTCAGCGGGGCCAACTGCAACGCCTGTTCGGCCAAGGCCGCCGCTGGGGAGCCGTCTCCCTGCTGGTGGGCGATGTGCGCGAACTCCAATGAAAACACGCTCGCCACGGCGGCGGCCACGATTCCTCGCGGCGCCATGAAACCGAGGAACAATTTTTCACGCCAATGCAAACCGGAGCGAAAGCCGGCGGCAAACACCGAAGCCGGCCGCACAATGAAGATCAGCGCCAGCAGAAAGAACGCGCCTCGCCAACCAAAGTCGATCAAGGTCGAGGCTTCAATCCGGGCGCCCAACACAATAAAAAGGCACGACACCAGCAGCACCACCAGATTTTCCTTGAACTCCACAATGTGCTTGACGGAAACCCGCTTCTGGTTCGCCAGATAAATTCCGAACAGCGTGACCGTTACCAGCCCCGACTCATCTTGCAGGAAATTCGACAAGGCGAACAATGCCAGGGCCGACGTTAAAAAAACAACGCCCTGGAGGTAGTCGGGAATCAGATACCGCTCCACCAGCCGCACCAGCAGCACGCCCACGCCGAGTCCGAAAAAGACGCCAATGGCGGCCGTCTTGAGCGCCATCATGGCGACGTCGGCGAAGGTGATATCGCCTCCGCCGACCACCACCTGAAACACCAGCACCGCCAACACGGCGCCGATGGGGTCGATCACGATGCCCTCCCATTTGACGATCGAGCCGATGCGCCTTGCGGGTTGGATATGCCGCAACAGCGGCGCGATTACCGTGGGACCGGTCACGACCAACAACGCGCCGATCAGAACCGCCAGCGCGGGCGCCATATCGAGCAGCAGCCAAGCCGCCAACGCCGTCAGCCCCCAACTCACCGCGACCCCAATCGTGCAGAGCCGCAACACGTTCGTTCCCGCCTCCTTGAGTTCACTCAGCCGCAGCGTCAGCCCGCCTTCAAAGAGAATCACGGCCACGGCCAACGAAACAATGGGAAACAGCAGCGTCGGCCCGACCGACGCATCCGACTGCGTCACGCGGCCCAGCAGTTCATCAGGATTGACGAAAAAACCCAAGCCGATGCCGATCGCCAGCAGCAGCAAAATCGAGGGCAGGCGAAATCGCCACGCCAGCCATTGCGCCAGCATTCCCAGAAACGGGACGCCCGCCAAAAAACAAAGGTAGAGTTGCCCGTCCATGTTGCTGCCTCGCGCGGCGTCGAATTGAAAATTCCATTGGCCGCCATTGTAGCCGACCGGCGCCCTCTGGCGAACGCGTCTCACTTTCGACAACGCCTACGACGGCGTCCGCTGCAAATCGGCGTGCGTTTTCAAATAACGCCCCAGCGCCGCGACGCTGAATATGGAAGGGTAGAGCCGCTCGAAATACCACAACTTGGCGAAATAAAACCCGATCGGACAAGCGTCGAACGCCGCGCCTTGTTGGGTGTGTTCCGCCAGCCAGGCGATGCCGCGTTCCAAGGCGCCGTGCAGTTCAACGATGGGCCAGAGATTGCCGTCGTCTGCCGCTGTCTCATCCGCCAGCGCGTCCGCCATTGCACAGAGCGATTCGACCGCCAAGGCGGTTTCCTCCACCGACGACGGCGTGTTGTGATCGCCGCCCCAGCCGCCGTCGTCGTTTTGCACTTCGTTGAGCCACTGCACCGCGCGCAACTGAGCCGAGATATCGAGTATGCCTTGGCCGGAATTCCAGCCAGAGGCGCGCGAGGCGGCCAGCGCCAACAGCACTCGGCTGGTGCCGTAAGTTAAATTTTCTTCGATTGTTAAGTGTTGGTTGCCAAACCATAGCGGCGCCCAGGCCCCTTGTTCATTTTGTTGGCGCGTGAGGAATTTTTCCGCCCGCCGGATGGCTTGGTCGATCCGACCTTGCAACTGCGGCAGCGCCTGCATGGCGGGCCGCCAAACCAACCAGGCGCGCACGGCGTGCGCGGTAAGATCGGCGCTGCTGCGATCGAACGGCAAGGCGCCCCAACCTCGGCAAAACGTGGGAATGCCGCCATCTCGGTTTTGCACATTGAGCAGCCAAACAATCCCCTTGGCGGCGGCCGATTGCACGTTTTTATCGTCCGGCGCCAAGTGGTGCAGCGCCAGCAGCGCGCCGGGGGTGTCGTCGGCGTCGGGCACGCCGCCAGTGAGATCGGTCCAAGCCCAACCGCCGGGCGGCGCGTGCGTGTAAGGATGCTCCTCCTGATATTGCTGGCCCAGCAGCCAGTCGAGCAGACGTTTTCGCTCAGACGCATCGAGCGAGGAATCCAACACGCCGCCACTGGCCAATGCGTTGACCGAAAGGGTGGTCACCCAGGTGGCGAGGTTGGTATCGATCGGCCAACTGCCATCGGTCCGCACCGATTTCAGCAAAAACCGCAGCCCTTGCGCCACCACGGGATGCCCCGCTTCCCCCGCGCCGATGAGGCTCAACACGACAAAACTCGTTAGCGGGGCGGCTTCCAAAAAACCGCCGCTCGCCGGTTGGATCTTTTTCAAGACGCGCAACGACCCGGCCGTCGCCCAATATCGAACGGCCCGCGCCAGCGGATTCCAGGTAGGCAAACGCCGATGCCGCACCTGCCCCATGGCGATCAGCGCCGGCAACGCGTAACTGACCACCGGCAGCCGAATGATTTGAAACCAACGGTGCGGACAGATCGCCAACTCGAACGGCAACTGCGGTATCAGCCGCCAAGCCGAGCGCTGCGGGCCGAGTTTTCCGGCCAACGCCAAGGTCGTCAAAATCGGTACGGAAAACGTCCTGTCCTTGCCGTAACGCCGGCTAATCGCCTCAGCCAATAATTTCGGCTGGAGGCTTCCAGCCGCTTGTTGCAACCAGGCCTCCGCACGTTTCGCCGCCTCCGGAAATTGTGACGACGTATCCGCCTTGGCCAGCGCCGCCCAACACAGCGCGGTTGTGCTGATGTTGCTGAAACTTTTGACGGTGTCGCCCCAGCCGCCATCGTCGTTCTGATTTTCGGCCAGCCATTGCACGCCGCGTAGCACCATCGCCGCCAAGTCGACGCCTTCAAAATGCGTGGAGGCGTTTTCGGCGTCGAGGTAACTTTGCAGGGCGAACACGGCCGTCGCGGTGGAGAGCGCGCTGGTCGACAGTTCCCCTTCCCAGCAGCCGTTCTCGCCTCGCTCATTCAGTAAGGCGCGGCAGGCGTTTTGGAAGGTCTGTTGCAAGGTGTGTTTGTTCATCGGTTGAGCCAAAGGGGCGGAAGTCCTGGCATTTCTCGGAGCTTTGTGTGAACATTTCAACGCAGAGAACGCAAAGGCGCGGAGGGCCGCAGAGGACACGCGCCGTTGGAGTTCATGCTTTAGCATGTTTTGACGCGTGTCGAGGAAGAACGCATGCTAAAGCATGAACTCCAACGGCGCAAACCAACACGCGTGCGATGACAATGCGGAGTCTTCACAAGACGCGAAATACGATCCAGCGACAAAATAAGTTTTAACACAGAGAGCACCGAGACCACAGAGAAGAGAAGACACGGAGAAAAAGGACGTCGAGCCTTCATGAATGAAAAACAGCGTTCGACGAATCAACCTCCATGTGCTCTGTCGAACAATTTTATTGGTTGCGGCCATCGGCCGCGCCGGAGCTTATCATTTATCAATAGTTATTTGTCAATCGTCATTTGTCATTGGGTATCAACCATAATTCGTCGCTGATTCTACTTCCTTTTCGCGGTCTTACGGAGGCATTGCTTTCAGCCGGGTTTCCCATCACTTCCTCCAATGACAATTGAAAAATGACAAATAACTATTGTAACCGTTCACGGAGGCGCGGGAATTTACGACCGCAATCTATCCCACGGCGAATAACCAATATATGGTTACGAAGACGGGAAACGCAGCCGCAGAGAGGCAGAGGGCCGCAGAGAAGAACGAAAGGCAAGAAAATAAAATCTCGGCGATGTTCATCGGCTGTGCGATTGCATTGCATCGTCAACTTGAGCCGAGAAAATTGCAGCCCGTCCTCTGCGGCCCTCCGCGCCTTTGCGTTCTCTGCGTTGAAATGCCGGCCTGGAAACCGCCGAACAATGCCTGAACTTCCGACGGCGCTGCGGGAATTTGCGACAGCAATCTAGCCGACAGTTCAAAACCTGTGAACGG
>QIKY01000194.1 GCA_003233175.1 Planctomycetaceae bacterium
ACCTGAGATCCCGTTGAAATTCATTCGTGTGAATTTGTGTCCATTCGTGGTTCTCGCAAAAAGCATCGTGCGATCATCGCTGAGTAGTTACAAGTTTTTACAACCTTGTTTTGCAGAGGCGCTGGCCGGCCGCAAAGGACGGGCGGCTGGCGTCAAAGAATAGCGGCCACGTATTTGAGGTACGGCGCTAGGCTTTGTTGCAGCGTGCGAAATGAAAACGCGTCGGGCAGGGCGGAAAGCAAGCGGCTGTTGTCGAAGATTAGGTCGGCGGAGCGGTCGGATTTCTCCCGGTGAACGATCGTCTGGGGCATGTTCGCGGCTCGCGCGATGGCGGCCAAAAGTTCGTTCAGAGTGCAACTTGCCCCGGTGACCGCGTTGAAAACGCCGTGGCGGGAATTTTGCAGGAAGGTTTCCACGATGCGGCAAAGGTCGTGGGCGTCGACGTAGTCGCGCTGTGTGGCGCCGTCGCCGTGTATTTCGATCGGCTCTCGCCGCAGCGTGCGGGCGAGAAAAAGTCCTACAATGCTTGTTAGCTTGTCGGCGCGGCCGAAGACGCCCGGCAGCCGCAGCACGACGACCGGGCAAACATCGCGCAGGTGCATGGCGTAAAGATGCTCCGCAGCCAGCTTGGAAGTTCCATAGTACGTGTCGGGGCGCGGCGGCGTGTTTTCCCTGAGCGGCAATTCTTGCGGCTGCGCGCCGTAGATGTCGGCGGAGCTTAAAAATATCAGCGACTTGGGCGGCGCGGCCTTGCAGGCGCGCGCCAGGTTGTCGGTCATGCGCAGATTCTTCTCCAACGCTGGCAGGGAATCTTCCTGCCGGCGGCCGATTGCCGAACAGTGGATCACGATGCTGTCGGTGGCCGCCTTGGCCATGGTTTCAAAAACGGCGTGGGCGTCGAGCAAATTGCAGGAGGCCGACCCGTGGCGGTCGACGGCGAATCCCGCCCGACCGAGATGCTCGGCGATTCTGCCGCCAATAAAGCCGGTGGCGCCGAAGATGATCACGGGTGGTGGCATGGCGGTTTTGTGTTGGAGTTCGAGCACCATTCGCCGAGCGCGGCGGCGTCACTCGCCGACGTACAATAGCGGAAAGAACTGGCCGCCCAGCGGCTGGGTGGCCGGTACGGCGGGAACGCCGCCCAACAGAGGATCGTTGCTCGCGGAGCAGACGCCATCGCGAACGGTGTTCAAAACCACCGCGCGGCGGGGCCGCTCGCTACGGTTTTCGAACGAGCCATGCACCGTTAAAGGATGGTGAAAAGTACACTCTCCTTTTTTTAGCTCCACCGCCACCGGGTTGTTGAACTGCTCCCACTGCTCGTCGGAAAGGACATCGCGAATGGCGGCCATATCTCCGGCTAGGCCGGTGATCGGCAGTAGGTCCCACTTGTGGCTGCCGGGAATGTAATGCACGCAGCCGTTTTCCTTGGTGCTGTCATCAAGACCTATCCAGCAGGTTAAGTGGGCCATGGGCTGGGTGCGGGTCCAATAGGAGTAATCTTGGTGCCAGGCGACCACGCCGCCATGCCGCCGCGCCGGCTTGCAGAAGAGTTGATCGTGCCAAAACCGCACTGGGCCCTCTAAAAGCTGGCTGGCAGGGGTTGTGAAGGCCGGGTTCCAAAGCAAATCATGAAAACCGGGCCGGGTGCGCCAGGCGCCGAGCGCATGAAACAACACCTGGCTAGGATCGGGCGACTCATTGCTATGGTACTCATACCAAAGTTCGCGGCCTTCATGCTCCGGCTGGAGCAACTCTTCCAGTTCGCTACGGAGCGATTCGACTTGTTCGTCGGACAGCAGACGCACACCGGCCAGGTAGCCGTTCTCTCGATAGAAGGCAACCTGCTCGGCGGTCAACCGAAACGCCGCCCGCGATTTTTCGTCGCGCGGCAATTCAAACAGGTCGCCGGTCAACTCATGGCAAAGGGAAAGGTCTGGCATTATTTATTCTATGGTTTCAGAGCCGTTTTTGTTCCCGAAGAGGCGGATTGCGAAGGCCCCGCTTCTTCCAAGGCGCCGAGAACGTCGGCCTGGGAAAGTAAATCTCGCAACACGATTGGCTCGCCGCCGCTGGCGGGGTACACGGCCAACACGGGAATCGAGGCGCTTTTCAGTTCCGCCAGCGCGTTTTCGATTTCCTCCGAAGGCTCGCTCCAATCGGCGAGCAATGTGACCACGCCGTGGTCGTCGATGACCTGTTCCACCTTTTCGGTGTTGATGGCGAATTTCAAGTTCGTTTTGCAATTGGGGCACCAACTCGCGGTGAAATCGACCATGACGGTCTTGCCCTGCGCGCGCGCCGCAGCCAACGCTTGGGGAGAATAGGGCTGCCAATCGAGGTGCGTGTCGGAGGGCGTCAGCAACGTGAAGGCGGCGAATCCGATGCCAACGGCGGTTATCACGCCCACCGACCAAGACCGAAGTTTTTGCTCGAATGTGGCCACGAACGAGATGCGTCCTACGAGCCAACAGGCGAAGCCGACGCCCACCAGCAACGCCAGCGTGGCCAGATAATAGTCTTGATTCATGGTCGAGAACAGATACACCACCGTGCCCAACAAGATGAACCCCATGAGTTGCTTGAAGGTTTCCATCCAGGCGCCGGGCTTCGGCAGAAAACGGACCAAACCGGGAAAGGCGCCCACCAACAAATAAGGCGAGGCCATGCCGAGTCCGACGCAACCGAAAATCAAATACGTGACCAGCGGCGGCTGAGCCAGGGTGAACCCAAAAACCGGGCCCAAAAAAGGGCCGCTACAGGGCGTGGCGAGTATGGTCGTGAACACGCCTTTGAAAAAAGCGCCGGCAAGACCTTCCTTGGCCTGAAGATCGTTCGACTTGCCCGAACCCACGAAACCCGGTATCGGAATTTCCCACACCCCGAGAAAACTGAGCGCCATGACAAATACCAATATCACCATGGTCAATCTGAATTCAAAAAAAGTGAACTGCTCCCCCCATTTCAAACTCATGAACGCCGCCAACGTGGCCAACACCAAAAATACGGAAATCAGACCCAAGGAATAAGTGATGTTGAGCGCCAAGATTCGCACGCGGCCATGGCCGGCTTGTTCGGTGAACGACAAAATTTTCAAGCCGATCACCGGCAGCACGCAGGGCATCAGGTTAAGAATGAGGCCGCCCGCCAGAGCGAAAACGAGTGTCATGGCCAAGCCGGGGGCATTGGCCGATTGCACCGCCTGCTTGGCTTTTTCCTGCGAAACGCCCGCCAACGTCGTGGCGGGAATCTGCGTGGCCAAGGTTGCCGTGTCGTTGTAGCTACCCTCTGTAAACGCCAGCGGCGTTGCTCCAGTCGCGTACTTGTCGCCCACCGTAATGGCGACTGCAAACATCGCCGCAACAGGCATATCGCACGATTTGTCGCTACACACCTGATAGCCGATTTGGCCCGTCAACGCGTATTCGCCCGGCTTTGCATCGTCTGGCACTTGGAGCGTGGTCGTCCACGAGACAGGTCCTTCGTGATAGTACAAATACTTGGGCTCATCCAACCCCGACTCTTCCTGATGCGGCTCTTCCGACGCCACCGGCGCCGAGTATTTCCAGCCCGAAGTGCGCTGCAGCACGATCAGGGTCGGTTTCGAGATTGCCGTTTCGGGTACGCTCGGTTCATAGGCGTAAACGTGCCAGTGTTCGTCGGGAATGGCGGTCAGCACCAGTTTTATTTGATCGCCCGGCTGCACGGCGCTCGCGTCAACATGGCCGCGAATCGTGACATGCGTGCGTTCGTCGCGGTATTCGCCAGTGGGCGCCGCCGTTTCGTAAAAACCGGTGAACTTGGCCGTGAACTTTTCGTGCTTCGGTTCACAAACGTTCGAGCAAACCTGGCCATCCAGCACGACCTCGATTTCCAGCGATTGCGGTTCGACCCCCGCAGCGAGTTTGATGGGCGCCGTCCAGATCACTTTCTCGTGATGCTCTTCCGCGATGATGGGAGGCGTGTAGTATTCGAGCAGATGTTGGGCGGGGTCTTGATCAGGTTGAAAATCTGCGGCCAGCGCCACGCCCTTGGTAGTGATTTCGATTTCGGTTCTTTTCGGTCCGCCCGGCGGCTGAGTGACGGAATAGATGTACCAATCGGGCGCCATTTTGGCCGTCACGTGAATGCGGCCCAGCCGGGAATCGGCCTGCATTTCAAACGTCGCGCTAACCGACAGATTCTCCTCCGCAAGCCCGCCGGCATTGAATTTGCCCTCACTGAGTCCGCCAAAAAGAGAGGGTTTGAACTCAACGGCGTCTTGCCCCGGCGCGGCGGGCGCCAAACAAGCAACCAGCAAGAACGAAAGCAGCCAAAATCGTAGCACTCGCTGGTGAACCATGAGACTCCCGTATCGTTTCTAAGTGGACGCCATAACGCCCAATCCGGCCATTCTAGGGTATCGGCAATTTTATTGCCGGACGAGCTTCTGGGTCAAGCGGAACCCAAGACGCAACCGCGCTCGCCCCAACCGCTACGCCAAGTTAATTATCGGACATCCCGGCCGTGAAATCTGTTCGATCCCATACGTTTGCCGGCCACCGCTGGAGTTCAAGCTTTAGCTTGTTTTTGTCCTTCTGCACGCTTCAAAACATGCTAAAGCATGAACTCCAACCCTACGAAACATGCTGTATAAAAGCCCAGCATTTTGAAAATGCCGGGCTTTTAGAAGATCAAAACACGCTGAAGCGTGAACTCCAACGGCGGGCGGCATCGCGGACCGGCCTGCTTACGGATCATACCCCAAATTAGGGGCCAGCCAGCGTTGTGCTTCGCTGACCGCCATGCCTTTGCGTTTTGCGTAATCTTCGACTTGGTCGCGAGTGAGGCGGTCGACGGCGAAATACCGGGCTTGGGAATGACCGAAATACAGTCCACTGACGCTGGCCGCTGGAAACATAGCGAACGACTCCGTCAGTTCGACGGAGGCTTCTTTTTCAGCGGAGAGCAGATCGAAGAGAATCTTTTTCTCGGTGTGGTCGGGCTGCGATGGGTAGCCGGGCGCCGGCCGAATGCCCCGATATTTTTCGGCGATTAAATCGTCGTTCGACAGCGACTCTGCTTCCCCGAAGCCCCACTCGCGCCGCACTTGCTGGTGCAAACGTTCGGCAAAGGCTTCGGCCAGACGGTCGGCCAACGCCTTGACCATGATCGCGTTGTAGTCGTCATGATCGGCTTCAAACTCCGCCGCGAGTTTGTCGGCGCCAAGGCCGGTGGTGAGCACGAAGGCGCCGAGGTAATCTTCGCGGCCCGATTCCAACGGCGCCACGTAATCGGAGAGCGCTCGAAAATAATCTTGCCCCTTGCGCTCCCACTGTTGCCGCAAGGTGTGGAAGCGGGTTCGTTCTGCGGTGCGGGCGGCGTCTTGAAAGAGCACGATGTCGTCTCCGACGGAGGCGGCGGGCCAAAATCCATAGACGGCGGAGGCGCGGAGTTGTTTTTGGTCGACAATGCGCTGGAGTAGTTGCTGGGCGTCGTCGAAGAGAATTTTGGCTTCCTTACCGAACTTGGGGTCGTCAAAAATGGCGGGATATTTTCCCCGCATCTCCCAGGCGCGGAAGAACGGCGACCAATCGACATAGGGAACCAGCT
Organism: Planctomycetaceae bacterium; assembly: GCA_003233175.1. Taxonomy (GTDB): domain Bacteria; phylum Planctomycetota; class Planctomycetia; order Pirellulales; family Pirellulaceae; genus SZUA-33. The sequence continues at coordinate 5,593 of QIKY01000194.1, forward strand.
CCTCCAGGGGGAAATCGGCCAGCGTGCGGGTTCCGGTGAATTCCGGCACGGCAATCGGCTCCGTTTCCCAATCGGTGACAAACTTTCGCTGGCGGGCCTTGGCCAACGAGACAAGTTTGACGCTGGCGCGTTTTTGATAAGACTCGACCAAATCGGCTTGCAGTTTTTGGTTGTTTTTGAGGAACGCCGGCTTGTTATCCTGGCTGAGCAAACGATCGACCACATTGACACTGCGCGAGGCGTCGAGCACATGCACCACGCCGCGACTGTACTGCGGCGCGATTTTGACGGCTGTATGTTTGGGGCTGGTCGTGGCGCCGCCGATCAACAGCGGGATGTCGAAACCGAGCCGCTCCATTTCGCGCGCCACGTGCGTCATTTCATCCAGGCTGGGCGTGATCAATCCGGACAGGCCGATGACGTCGACGCTCTCCTTGCGCGCCGTGGCGAGAATTTTTTCGGCGGAAACCATCACGCCCAAGTCGATGATCTCGAAATTATTACAGCCCAGCACAACGCCCACGATGTTCTTGCCGATATCGTGTACGTCGCCCTTGACGGTGGCCATCAAGATTTTTCCACGCGCGGAATTGGCCGCGATTCCAGCTTCTTCCTTTTCTTTTTCCATGAACGGCAGCAGATAAGCCACCGCCTTTTTCATCACGCGGGCGCTCTTGACCACCTGCGGCAAAAACATTTTTCCTTCGCTGAACAGATCGCCCACGACCGACATTCCGTCCATCATGGGGCCTTCAATAATTTTCAGGCAGCGGTCGAAATGTTGGCGGGCTTCTTCGGCGTCTTCGACGATATACTTGTCGATGCCCTTAACCAACGCATGTTTGATCCGCTCGGCGAACGTTCCTTCGCGCCAAGTGAGATCTTCGGCGGCCCTTTGTTTTCCCGCCCCTTTAACGGTTTCGGCATAAGCCACCAAACGTTCGGTGGCGTCGGGGCGGCGGTTCAGCAGGACGTCTTCGACACGCGCGAGCAATTCCTTGGGAACCTCTTCGTAGACTTCCAATTGCCCAGCGTTGACGATGCCCATGTCTAGGCCGGCGCGGGTGGCGTGGTACAGAAACGCCGCGTGCATCGCTTCCCGCACGCGGTCGTTGCCGCGGAAGGAAAACGAAATATTGCTCACCCCGCCCGACACCTTGGCGCCTGGGCAACGCTGTTTGATCAGCTTAATCGCCTCAATAAAGTTGACGGCGTAGTTGTCGTGTTCGGGAATGCCCGTGGCCACGGTGAGAATGTTAGGATCAAAAATAATATCTTCGGGCGGGAAGCCGACTTTTTCCGTCAGCAGTCGAAAGGCGCGCTCGCAAATGCTGACTTTATCGGCTGTTTCGGTGGCTTGCCCGTCTTCATTGAAGGCCATCACGACGGCGGCGGCGCCATACGCGCGCACCAACTTGGCCCGTTTGAGGAATGTTTCCTCGCCATCTTTCAGGCTGATGGAATTGACAATCGCCTTGCCTTGCACGCACTTCAAACCGGCCTCGATCACCGACCACCTGGAGCTGTCGATCATGACCGGCGCTTTGCTGATATCGCTTTCTCCGGCGATCAGGTTGAGGAACCGCGTCATGGCGGCTTCGCCTTCGAGCAGGGCGTCGTCCATGTTGATGTCGATAATACTGGCGCCGCCGAGCACCTGCTGGCGGGCGACTTCCACCGCTTCTTCGTATTGCTCTTCGCGAATCAGGCGGGCGAAGCGGCGCGAACCCGTGACGTTGGTCCGTTCGCCGATCATGGTGAAATTACTTTCGGGCCGCAGTGTGAGCGGTTGCACGCCGCTGAGTCGCATCAGAGGCGTCGGCTTGGCGGTCGTGTGAGGACGATGTCGACTCACCGCTTCCGCCATGGCCTGAATATGCTCTGGCCGGGTGCCGCAGCAGCCTCCCACGATATTGACCCAACCGTTATCGGCGAATTCACCCACCAACTGAGCCATTTGCGCGGGTGTCATGGCGTATTCGCCCATCTCATTGGGCAGCCCCGCATTGGGGTGGCAACTGATGCGCGTCGGCGCAAGCGACGACAACTCCCGCACCAGCGGCCGCATCAGTTCGGGGCCCAACGCACAGTTCATGCCCACGCTCATCACGGGAAAGTGCGAAATGGCGTTCCAAAAAGCCTCCACGTTCTGCCCGGATACAAACGTCACGCCGGCTTCGGTGAACGTGGCCGAAACCATCACTGGCAAAACCACGCCCTTCTCCTCAAAGCAGCGGCTGATGGCGAACAAGCACGCTTTCAGGTTCAAGGTGTCGATCACGGTTTCGGGCAGCAGAATATCCACGCCGCCCTCAATCAGCGCGGCCACCTGCTCGTAATACGATTCCGAAAGTTCGTCGAACGTGGCGCCGCGGGCGGCGGCGTCGGAAACGTCGGTCGAAATCGAGGCGGTGCGGCCGGTGGGACCAATCGAACCAGCCACAAAACGCGGTTTCTCCGGCGTGCGTTCGTTATATTCATCCACCGCCCGCCGCGCACAAGCCGCCGCCGCCAAGTTCAATTCCCGCACCAACTCATTCGGCAACGCAAATTCCAGCATGCCCACGCGTGTGGCGCCAAAGGAATTCGTCTCGATAATATCGGAGCCCGCCTCCAAATACTGCCGGTGTATTTGCGTGATGGCGTCGGGATGCGTCAGGCAGAGAATGTCAGAAAAATTGGCAAGATCTTTGTCGTGACCAGCAAACCGCTCCCCGCGAATCGAGGTTTCATCGAGCTTCAGCGCCTGCACCATGGTGCCCATGGCGCCGTCGAGCAAGAGAATTCGTTCGTCGAGCAACTGTTCCAAAAGTTGCCGACGTTCCGTTTGAGGACGTTTCAGCATCAAAAAACCACTGGAGGGGGCGAAAGAAGGATGAGAAATCCCCGAAAAAATGAAGGCTCTAGTGAGCAGATCACGGAGATACCGGTGTTTTGGCGATTTTTTCGCCAAACACTACTAAGATGGCACGGGAACCGGGGCGACGCCAATGTGGCCACCCCAAGAGCAAGCCCAAATCCAAGAAGGGACGGCCAAAAATATCAGAAAGTGCGGGTGAGAGGAGTTGAACCTCCACGTCCGTAAGGACACATGAACCTGAATCATGCGCGTCTGCCAATTCCGCCACACCCGCAAACGTGTCGCTGCTCTCTATTTATAGGCGATGCCCCCGCTTGGCATCAAGAGGACGATTTCCCATGCCCCCTGAAAGAGGGCGGTGTGGTTCATCTGCTTTTCAGCAAACGGTCCAGCAAATCAGAAACTCCCACCGACAGGGCCGAACGTTGCAGATAATCGTGATCGGCGTCTTCCCCCAGCAAGTCGAGGAGCCTCGAGACGTCATCCCATTGGCGCTCCGAGGTTTCATTCGTCGACCGATACCGTTCCAGTTTGCTGATGATCGAGTCTTCAGCTGTGGCAATCGGTATTTCGACAAACTTTGATCCGCCGAGCCGCTGCATGGTAGCGCGCTGCATCGCCTCGATATCAAATGGCCGCCCCCGACCAATAAAAACATCCACTTTGAATGCTGTTGGCAGATGAATGAGATTAAAGCAAGCCTTGCACCGCACCGCTTCGCGCATGGCGGGGGCGCTGGCGTAAAAATCGTCGCCAATCAAGGCAATAAACTGCGGGATATCGCTCTCGGGCAACTCACATACGAGGTCGACATCCATCGTGGAGCGTGTTGCGCCGTGAAAGGAACTGGCCACGCTGCCAACAACACAGTGGCGAATCTTCAGCCTGCGTAACGCCCCCACGACGGGCAAAAGTGAATCGACGATTTCTTCGAGTTCATCCAACCATGTGCTCCTTCTGCCAACGACGCACGTCGTTCGCCAGAGTTTTGCCGTACGTTACCTCAATGAACTTGAGGCGAACTGCGTTGTCATCAAACTCAGGATGGCGGCGGCGGATGGCGGCCATCGCCATTCGCTTCACATGTCGAGACAAAGCGAAAGCCTTTCTGAGACGCATCAAGGGCGACATCCGACGCAGCAGTTCCAATTGCACGGCGTAAGCTTCGGGCGAGGTGTCGGTCGTGTACGGACGGTTCATAGTGATAAATTCTACGCCGCGCGGCCGATCCCGACGAGCCCTTAAAAGCAGGCATCGAAAGTTTCCAGGCTTGCCGCTCGCCTTACGCCGCGCGGCGGGCTTGCTGGTAGAGTTGCAGCGTGTCGTGGGTGAAGCCATCGAGGTTGAAGTCGTCGGCGATGCGCCGCGCGGCGGAGTCGGCGTACGTGCGGCGCAATTCGGGCTGCTGTTGGAGTTTTCGAATCGCGGCGGCGAGCGCCGGGGGGTCGTCGGGCGGCACCACCAGACCGTCGCGTTGGTGGCGAACAAGCTCCGGCAAGCCGCCGACATCGCTGACCACCGGGCAGACGCCTCCGCGCATGGCTTCCATAATGGCCTTGCCGAAACCCTCCTTGCGCGAGGGCAGAACACAGATATCGAAAGCGGCTTGCAGGCGTACGGCGTCGGCGCGAAATCCCAATAGTTGAACGCGTCCCGCGAGACGAGGATCTTGCGCGAGCTTCACAATATTTTTGTCTCGCACGGCGCCAACCAGCACCCAGCGTATGTCGTTGCAGTGAGCCAACTCCAGCGCGGCGCGCAGCAGCACATCGACTCCCTTCACCGGCCGAATGTTGCCCACGAACCCGACCACGAAGGCGTCGTCGGCGATTTCCAGTTCGCGCCGCACGACTTGGCGAGAAGCAAGAACGCCATTTTCGGCCGACGCCAAATAGATGGTCTTGAGTTTTTCGGGCGCCACGCCGCTGGCTTTCATCGCCTCGAACGTGCAGTTAGAAATGCAAGCCAATCCCGACAGCCGAGGGTGCAAATAGGTCAGCCACGAAGCCGGGTCCCAGCGATGAATACGGTCGATCACGCCGCGAAAGCCGACCACAGCCGGTTTGCGGGAAAATCCGGTCGTGGCCAACAATACATTGGCCAGCGTCTTGCTGGTAAATGCGTGAACAACGTCGAATCGGCCCTCTGACAACCTGCGCCGCAGGCGGAGTATGGCGTTGCAATCTAACTTCGCTCGCGTGCGGAACTGGGAAACCGACACGCCCGCCGCCTGCAACCGGGGAAAGCGGAGGCAACGCATGGAGCAAAACACTTGCAGGTCGATGTCGGGGCGCTGGTGCAGCCGCAAGGCGAGATGCATTTCCGATTCGTCAATCCCGTCGAAGACGAGCAGCAATTTCATGGTGCGTTTCCTGACGGAATGACGCGTGTTTTAAGAGACATGGCGTGTTTTTCGTTTAACGGCCAGCCGTGGGAAGTCTGTTTCACCCCCTGGGATATCAGATTGGCCCCCAGGTGTAAATCTTGAAAATTTCCCTGAATCTAAAAGCCATTACCAGGTCTTGCCTTGAGGAAAGCTTCGCGATCAAGCAAAATGGCGGTAACAATGACTCAACGCCGGTTGTTGCGCGGAAAATGCCGGGATTTTAATTCGGCAAACGAAGCGCGAGGTTCGCGCCGGAACTTATGAGAGCAAACGAATGAGTTTCAAAACGCGAGTCCTTTTGCCGCTCGCCTTGCTGGGGTGTCTGGGAATCGTGGTTGCGGCGGCGCTCCAGTGGCGGGCCCATCGGCAAACCGCCACGACGTCGAAGAGCGCATCGGCGCCTCCGAGCGACCAGAGCAAGGTCGACATCGCGCAACTGGAGCCTCGGGTTGCGGCGTTTTGTGGCGATTGCCATGCGGTTCCGCCTGCTGCGAGTTTTCCTCGCGATGGCTGGTATCATGAAGTCAATCGCGGTTTTGATTTCTACTACGCATCGAACCGAACCGATCTCAAACCGCCGCCGAAAAAAGATGTGTTGGCCTATTATCGGCATCTGGCGCCGCTGGAACTCGCGCTCCCCGACGTTTCGCCGGAGACGGCCCAGCGAATTCTCAAGTTTCGAAAAATGGAAGTTGCAATTCCTTTTAACGGGAAGAAAGTAGCGCCGGCGGTGGCGCATCTCAACTGGGTTGCCGGTCCAGGCGGCGAATCCCATGAAAGCGCCCTGTTTTTGTGCGACATGCGTTCGGGCGCGTATCAAGAAATTTTCCTCGGCGGCGGCCAAGTGAAAATGGGCCGGCGGGCGTTGCTTGACAATCCTTGCCATTCGGAGCCGACCGATCTCGACGGCGACGGCGTGGTCGATTTCGTGCTCGCCGATCTGGGAAGTATGCAGCCCGAAGATCATCATCGCGGCCGCGTGATGTGGCTTTCTGGCAAGCGTTGGGCCCAGCCGATCGAACTAGCCGCCGGTTTTGGCCGCGTGGCCGATGTGCGCCCCGGCGACTTCAACCAAGATGGCGCCATCGATCTGATCGTGGCGGTTTTCGGTTGGCAAACCACCGGGGAAATTATCTTGCTCACCAATACCGGCGAGATGAAACAAGGCGTTCCCCAATTTCGGACGACATCGGTCGACCCCCGGCATGGAACGATCCATACGCCGGTGTTTGATTTTAATGGCGATGGCCGTCTGGATTTTGTCAGCGTGCTGGGGCAGGAACATGAAGTGGTGGAGTTGTTTCTCAATGAAGGTCAGAACGGCTTTCGCCGCGAGCGGCTGTTTTCCGGCAACGATCCTGCGTTCGGCTCAAGCGGTATCGAACTGGTCGACCTCGACCAAGATGGCGACCAAGACATTCTCTACACCAACGGAGATACGCTCGATAGTTTCTATTTGAAGCCGTATCATGCGGTCCATTGGCTGGAAAACCGGGGAGAATTCCGCTGGCGCGATCATGTTCTGGCGCACATGCCGGGCGTGCATCGGGCGTTGGCTGGCGACCTCGACCAAGACGGCGATCTTGATATCGTGGCGGCCGCGAGCGTGTCGGGAGCTCTGATGAGCACGCACGGCGAAACGCCGCTCGATTCCATCATCTGGTTGGAGCAAACCGACCCCGGCAAGTTTGTCCGACATGCCCTGGAGCGGCAAGATTGTCGGCATGTGGCGTTGGAAATGGCGGACTTCGACCACGACGGCGACCTCGACCTGGCCGTGGGCAATTTTTCCTCGGCCCCGCGCTCCGACCTCACCATTTGGTGGAACGAAACGCCGGTGGCCAAGTAGCGTGCGCCGTTGGAGTTCAGCCTTCAGGCTGTTTGCGGGAGCACACAGAAGAAAACATGCTGAAGCATGAACTCCAACGGCGCACGTCTTACCGGTAAGCGGTTGATAAATTCTCAACTGCCGGGAAGCAGTTTCTTGAAGTCTTCCCAGGTGTGCGTGTTGGCCACGTCGTGTTTGGTCAGGCCGGCGCGGCGCGCTTGCAGCACTCCGAAGCGAAGAACATCGAGCCCGGCGGGGGAGTGGGCGTCGGAATTGATCACGATCGGCACGCCGTGGCTTTTCGCGGCGGCACAGTGAATTTCGTTGAGGTCGAGCCGCGCCGGGTTGGCGTTCAGTTCGAGCATTTTTCCCCAACGCGCGGCGGCTTGAATGACGGCGTCGATGTCGACGTCATACGGTTCGCGGCGGTTGATCAAACGGCCGGTCGGGTGGCCGATCGCGCTCACGAACGGATTCTCCAACGCGCCGAGTATGCGTTCGGTGATTTGTGCTCGCGGTTGCCGCTGTCCGTAATGCACGCTGGCCACGACCCAATCGGCTTGGGCGAGCACTTCGTCGATGATATCCATGCCGCCGGCTTCGAGAATATCGCACTCCACGCCCTTGAGGAGTTGGAAGGCGTCGCCGAGTTGTTCGTTGAGGCGGTCGATCTCCTTCCATTGCGCGAGCAACCTTTTTTCGTCCAGGCCGCCCGCCATCGCCACGCGTTGGGAATGATCGGTGATCACGATATACGACAGCCCGCGTTTTTGGGCGGCGGCGGCCATTTCCTCCAGCGAAGCTTTGCCATCGGAGGCGGTGGTGTGCATGTGTAGGTCGCCGCGGAGGTCGGACACCTCGATCAGTTGCGGCAAGGGGCCCTGCTGGGCGAGGGTGAATTCCAATCTTGATTCGCGCAGCTCCGGCGGAAACAGCGGCAGGCCGAGCGCCGCATAGACGCTTTGCTCCGTGGCGCCGGCAATGTACTCACTCGCCTGCTCTTTATTTTCCCCTGCCTGTTCCGACATGCGAAACACGCCGTATTCATTGACGCGCAAACCTTGCTTCCTAGCCAGACCTCGCACCACGACATTGTGCTCCTTGGAGCCGGTGAAATATTGCAGGGCGGCGCCGAACGATTTCGCCGGCACGACGCGGAGGTCGATTTGAAACGAGCCGCTCAGCCGGATCGACATTTTCGTGTCGCCGCGTGCGATAACCTCGACGCCGCTCTCGAAGGCTGCGAAGTGGTTCATCACGTGAGCGGCATTTTGTGAAACGACCAGCAGATCAAGATCGCCGACGGTTTCCTTGCCACGACGATAACTGCCGGCCATGCTCATGTTTTCGATGGCGCCGCAAGTGTTCATATGCGCCAGCAACAGCTGCACGATGTCGTCAGCGGCCGACCAATAAATGCGTTGGTTGGCCGCTTCGGCAATACTCAAACCCTTGAGAATGGTTTCCTCGGTTTTGGCGCCGAAGCCTTTCAGTTCCCGCACATGCTTCGCCTCGCAGGCGGCGCGAACATCGCCGAGCGTTTTCACGCCCAACTCCTTGTAGAGTACGGCCGCTTTCTTGGGCCCCAAACCGGGAATGCGCAGTAGGTCGAGCACGCTTTCGGGCACGGCTCGTTGAAGCTCGCGGAGCATTTCAAGTTCGCCCGATTCCACCAGCGTGAGACATTTTTGGGCTAGGTCTTTACCGACGCCGTCGATTTCGGTGAGTGATCGGCCGGCGGCGATGATGTTCTCCACCGGCTCCGCCAAATCGCGAATGGCCCGCGCCCCGCGACGATAAGCCCGAATGCGAAAGGCGTTGGCGCCTTGGAATTCCAACAAATCAGAGATTTGGTCGAAAACGCCGGCAATTTGAGTGTTGTTCATGGAAAGATCTCTCTAAACGTGCAGCTCCACGATGTCTTGGTCGTGCAAGACGTAATCGGCCCGCACCCTCTCTCCCGGATGCACATGGCTTCCCCACACGCGGGCGCCTTTCAGTCGACGAGCAAGATCGCGATGCACCAGTTCCGCGACATCGGCCAACACGCCGCCGCGGCGGATAGTGAAAGGCTTGGTGAAATCGGGCTCCTTGGCCGTGGGCGCCTTGGTGTACACGCGGACGACGTCCATCGCGGCGTAAATCGTATGACGCAATGCTGGCAGGCCTTCGCCGGTTTGGCAAGAGACACAAACCTCGGGAACGTCGAAGGGATGGAATTCGTGAAGCAAGGCTAGGCGGTCGGGCGCGGCTGGGTCGTCCCACTTATTGACGACGAGCATGGTTTGCGTGTAGGCAACGCCGATATCGTTTTCGTCCAAACGCGAGACGCGCGCCAGCCGGGTTTTGGCGGCTTGCAAGCGGGCGAGCACTTCGCCGCATGCGTCGACGCCCGCATCGGCGCCGGCGTCAAACACCAACAAGGCCAGTTCGGCGCCGCGCAACAAGCTCAGCACTTCGGGTTCGAGTAGGTCGGCGGTGATGGGCGGCGTATCGACCAACTGCACCAGCACATCTTCCCAGGGCATCATGCCGGGCGTTGGCCGGCGGGTGGTGAACGGATACCGGGCGACTTCCGGCGTGGCGTGCGTCAAACTCGCCAGCAAGCGGCTCTTACCGGCGTTGGGGCCTCCCACGAGAATGGCGCGGCCGGCGCCTTGGCGGGCCAAACGCGCGGCGGCCGCGCGTTTGGGAGCGGCTTGTGTTTGCAGAATTTCTTTCTTGGTCTTGCTGATTTTGCGTTTCAGCTCGGCCTGTAATTTTTCCGACCCCTTATGCTTGGGCGCTTCGCGAAACATGTCCTCCAAACACGACAGCTCTTCCTGAATCGTGCCCGCTTGCCGGTATTTCTCTTCGGCCTTCAGATATTTGATGGTCAGATTCGCGGGCACGGGCGTTTGTTCTCTGTGCGAGTCGTTTGAAGCGCACACTCCGTTGATGGTCCGCACCGTTGGAGTTCACGCTTCAGCGTGCGTCGTAAAAAAACATGCTAAAGCATGAACTCCAACGGCGCAATTCCAACGGCGCAATTCCAACGGCGTGCGTTTAAGCATCGGCCAGCGCGGGCGTCGTGGTTGCGCCGAACTTCCAATTCCAGCCGGCAACCAGCAGGAATACGCCGCCGCCGGCAAGGTTGACATAGACGCCAATGTCTCGGCCATCGCTGAGTTCAATGATGGGAATCAGCAGCGAAGCGGCGGCTGCGAAGAGCAACATCCGCTCCAGCATGGCCGCCCGCCGCACAAGGAACCCGGTAATGCCGGCGGCCAAGGCGATAATACCCACGACCGCCGCCAGCACCGCAATCGCGACCTTCAACCAGGAAAGCGTTTCGCCCTCCGGCGCCATCAGCAGCAGTTCAGGGCGGTAGACAAACATGAACGGCAGGGTGAATCCGACCAGCGAAAAGCTGAACGCGGAGAGCGCCGTGGGCATGATTTTCGCCTCCGCAATCGAGGCGCTGGCGTATGCCGCGAGCGCCACCGGCGGCGTGACCATCGACATCATGCCGAAGTAGAAAATGAACAAATGCGCCGCCAACGGCGCCACGCCCAATTCGCCCAGCAACGAACCCATGAGCGTGGCCATCAGCAGGTAACACACGACCGAAGGCACGCCCATGCCGAGAATCAGTGAACAGATCATGATGCCAATCAGTGCGATCAGCAGGTTCGACTCCACCACTGATTTGATCACGGCGCTGAAATCGTTGGCGATGCCGGTCTGTTGGACAATGCCGATAATAACACCCACGCAGGCGCTGGCCGCCACCAACGCCACGCCATTTTTGGCCGACTTCATAAACGCCTTCACGATTTCCGTCCGCCAACTGGAATGCAGCAATCCAAACACCAGCAAACCGTACATGCCGACGAAGGCGGAATCGATCCACGATTCGGCGGCCAGCCGGAGCGTCGGCATGGTGGGCGGCGCCGCGACAAAAAAGTGATGCCCCAGAGTCGCTCCGGCGAACACCGACAGGCCGAAAATTCTTCCCATGAGGTTCATATCGAGCGCGGGCCGCAGCGCTGAGAGCACGAGAATCACGGTGAGTGAACCGGTCACGGCCTTGAACGGCGAGAAACTCAGCAGCAACATGCCGACCAACGCCGCCAACGCTCCGAAGAATACGATCGCCTCGAATTGCCACAGGCTGCGCTGGGGCGCCTTGGTATCGTCGCCCGCGACGCCAATACGATGGGAGTAAAAATAAACGATCAGCAAGACTGAGAGGTAATACAGCAGGGCCGGAATCAGGGCCGCCTTCGCGACTTCCAAAAACGTGACTTGCGGTTCGATCAATTCCAACATCATGTACGCGCCGGCGCCCATTACGGGTGGAACCAACGCCCCGCCCGCCGCCGCCGCCGCCGTGATGCCGCCCGCCACATGCGGCTTGAAACCGGCGCTGCGCATCATCGGAATAGTGAATGAGCCGGTGGTCACGGCGTTGGCCACGGCGCTGCCCGAAAGTGAGCCCATCAGCCCGCTGCCAAGCACCGACACCATGGCCGGTCCGCCCCGGCTGCGGCCGAAAACAGCTTGGGCGAAGTCGATGATGAACTGCGTCGCGCCCGACATTTCCAGAAAAGCGCCAAACACCACGAACAGAAACACGTATCGAAACATGACATCGGCGGCTTGGCCGAACACGCCCTGCGATTGCAAGAATGTTGTGCTCGCGATGCCTTGCCAGTCTTGGCCGGAGTGGGGCAGTAGGCTGTCGGGAACTTCCGGCCAGCCGTAGTGGATGGCGCCGTAACAATAATACGAGTGCGCCACGAAAACCAGCGCCAACGCCGGCACGATCCAGCCGATGCTGCGGCGCGTCCCTTCCAACACCAGCACCAAACCGATCATGCCGATGACAAAATCGGTGTTGGTTTCCACACCCGCCCGGTTGCCCAACGAGAGGCCGTCCGCCCAATACTGCTGCAAGTCGAGCGAGAACCCGTTGAGGCTGTTGTTGAACCAAGGGAGTTGCAGCGTTCTTTCCGTCTGCAGAACCACGTACCCGCAGCAAATGATCGTCGCCACGATCAAGCCGTAGTCAATGGCCGTCATACCCTTGCGGAGCGTTCGGGAGTCTTCGCTAGTATGGAACGCCGGCGTGGTGAGAAAGCAGAGCACCAAGCCAAACATTACGAACAGCGCGAGCTGCGAGGGCCCTTGAAGGCGCGGATAGTTGACCTCGACGAGCGTGTACAAACACAACGCGATACTCAGCAAGGTGACCAGCAAACCGCCGTTTTTTTTCGACACAGCCGTACGTTCCTCTCCAACGGACAATAAATTCAGGCGTTGCGTCGGAAAGCAATCTTCGTTCAAAAGCCCGGCATTTCAAAAATGCCGGGCTTTTTTTGCTAATCCCGATTTTTCCGCCGCGACTCTTCTCGAAAGGCTACTCAGCCGCTTCATTTTCTTCCGATTCTTCCGGCCAAACATTGATTTCTTGGTAGAAACGAATGGCGCCGGGGTGGAACGGGGTTCCAGTGTAGCGGGCCACGTTCTTTTCGTTGATCGCCCGTCCGGCGGGATGTTTGCTGGCGATTTCCTCGCGATGCTCCCAAATCGTTTTCGTCAATTGGTAAATCAGTTCATCGTCGGCGTCGGCCGAAGTGATCAGGTGCATGGCGCCCACGTTCAAACCCTGGAAGTCTTCTTTCAGGTCGGAATACTTCTCGGCGGGAATGGTGATCGGCTGGAAGAAAGGATACTTCTCCACCAGCCGCTGTTTGGCGTCGTCATCAAAGGGAATGAAGAAAATGTTGTGCGTGCTGCAAGCCTGCGTGATGGCGGCGGTCGGCACGGCGCCGCCGAGAAAGGCGGCGTCGGCGTTGTTATCGGCCAGCAGCGAAACGGCGCCGCTCTGGGTGGCGTTGCTGCGTTGGGCGAAGTCGTCGTACTTGATGCCGTGCTCGTTGACCAGCGGTTCAATGAACATATCGAAACCAGCGCCCGAAGGACCCAAGACCACGCGTTTGCCTTTCAAGTCGGCCATCGTTTTGATGCCGCTCTCTTGCTTCGTGATAAACATCGCGACGTTGGGCGCGAGCGTCGCAATGGCGCGAATATCGTACTTCTTTTCCCAGCCCGATTCACCCCGCACGGCAAAGTAACTGATCGCTGAATTGGAAAGCGCCAATTGCAATTCCCCGTCGGCCAGGCCGCGAATGTTGGCCTGAGAGCCTTTGGTGCCTTTGGCTTGGAGTTTCCAGTTATTCTCGCCTTTTTGCAGGTTCAGCACCTCGCAGATGGCGCCGCCGACCACCAGAAAAGCGCCGCCCACCGGCGCCGTTCCCATGCTCAAAAACGCCCGCCGGGAAGAACCGCCGCCGGTCGAGGAAACATCGCCGCCCTTGTTTCCGGTGCAGCCCACGACACCCGCCGCCGCGAGCGAAAACGCCAAAGCAAGACACGCCGCCGAACGGAACGCCGCCGAACGGAACGCCGCCGAACGGAACGCCGCCGAACGGAACGCCGCCGAACGGAATGCTGATCGATC
>QIKY01000221.1 GCA_003233175.1 Planctomycetaceae bacterium
TGCACGAATCAATTTCAGCCAACCTCAACCGCCAACCAGCCCCTTCGCTCCTGAAAAAGTAGCCCCAATTCCGTGAACGGTTACGAAAAAACTATCCTGGAGGCCAGCCCATTTGCCGTCCGCCCAGCAGGTGGAAGTGCAGGTGGTCGACTGCCTGGCCGCCATCGGCGCCGCAATTGACCACCACCCGATAACCCGATTCGGCCAGCCCTTGTTCGTCGGCCAATTTTCGAATCACTGTCCAGAGGTGTCCTGTGAGCGGTTCATCGTGGTCGGCGAGCGCGGCCAGATTGACGATTTCTTTTTTGGGAATGACCAAAATATGCGTCGGCGCCTGCGGCGCGACATCGCGAAAAGCCAGGCACAGATCGTCTTCATACAGAATGTCGGCGGGGATTTCGCGGTCGATGATTTTTTTGAAGATGGTTTTTTCGGGCATCGTAATCACTCTCAAAGGACCTACCGGCAATGGTATTGCCGCATTATACTGCACGCAGTTGGGAATGACATATCTTCGTCAGCGATAGACCACGATGACATTTTACCGTTCACGAATCTTACTCGGCGCCGCACTCATGCTGCCCTGCTTCACATGGGGTTGCACAAAACAAGCTGCGGTTTCCACGGCGCCGCCCGCCAACACGACGTCGCCCGCCCGGGCAAGTGCGCCTGCTGCCGAAAATGCGGCGCGGCAACCGGGCGCCCAGGGCGAATCGGCCGAAGCTGGTTCGGAAACCGAGAACACCCCGGCGAAGAGCGACGACGTTGTCGCGATCAGTTTTGATGATCTGATTTGCAGCATCCAGCCCGATATTCAATTCCGCCCCTGGATGCTCACGCCGCGCGCCAAGGAGCTCGATGGGCGCAGAATTCGCGTTTCCGGCTACATGCTCCCTGACTTGAAGCAGAAAGGCATTAAGGAATTCGTGTTTCTGCGGAACACGGAGTGCAAGTTTGGTCCTGGCGGACAGGCCGACCACCTGATTCGCGTCACGATGCGAGACGGCGCCACCGCCGACTACCGCGGCAACAAGTCGCTCGAAATAACCGGGCGGCTGAAAATCAATCCTTTCGAAGGCCCCGATGGAAACACTTGGTGCATCTACGACCTGGATTGCGAATCGGTTTCCTGGAACCGAAGGTAAGCGCCTGTCTAAGAGCTCCTAACATAACCCTGTTTGGCGTTTCAATCAGGGGTTATGTTAGGAGCTCTTAGCGGTCGTTGCTGCTTGGGAAGCTCTTCCTGATCACGTGAAACGGGCGATTGATAGCCTGTGCAAGCCATACGCGCCGCAGCAGTGATTCACATTGCCGACGCCAATGCATGCCAAACGCTGATCGGAAAGGATGAAATCGCCAGGGTCTGCATCTTCAGGCATTTCGATGCTGCCGCGTTCAAGCAGCCTGATGGTCTCGTCTACCCGACCGCAGACCGACAGAGCTTCTCGTCTGGCGGTTGTCTTGAGTGAACGATTGTAACTCGCTCCGCCGTAACGAAAGCGGATTCTGTAGCGACGTGATGCGGCGTCTCGTGTGATACTTACCATTGTTCTCGATCATGCCAAACCAACGAATGGGCCGACTGAGGCCTGCCGCCAAGAGACGTTGTCGGCAGTCGAGAGAATGGTGCGCACGGTCAAGCTGAAGAACAGCGATGCAGGCCCCATGTGTGTACGACGCTGTGTCAGATTTGTGTCAGATTTGATAAAGACACAAAAAAAGGACTCGGAGCGATTTGCTCTAAGTCCCTTGATATCAACCAAGTGGGGCTGACAGGAATCGAACCTGCACTTCCTAAGAAACTGGATCCTAAATCCAGCGCGTCTGCCAATTCCGCCACAGCCCCAACGTTGAAAATAGTAGCCTCACCCGCTTGGGCACGCAATGGGTTACGTCGGTCTTATTAGCCGTTACCGGCCGACATCCTCCGTTTCGCGCCAACAACCGATCGCCAAATCGCGAATAAACGCCGTTGCCTCATTTTACGGCTGTCAACGAGGTAAGTACATGATCGGCTGGAAGGCGTCTTTGCTCGCGCCGGCGCGGTAAAAAACTAAACTGTTAACGGCCTTCCCGCTGACATAAATCATGGGCGCCTACCAGATTTTGCGCACACCTAGAATGCGTGTTTTGTGTCAACACGATATTTCCGACGGCTTCAGTGCGACAAAAGTTCGCCCAAACAACGGCTTCGAATACCTATCGCCACACTCGACCGGTAATCGTGCAGAAAACATAAATGGGACCCATTGCCGCCGCCGGAAAATCACATTCCCAGACGCGATTCCCTGCTTTGAAACGAAAGTACGATGGTCTTTCAAGGCCGTCGGTCGGCTCCCGGACCATACCATGCAATGAATACGCCACGGACCACCGAGCCGGGAGTCAAGGTCACGGTGATTTTTTGCAGTGTTCGGCGTTCGTTCCTCGGGTTTACTTGGCGGCGTTCGGCGGTTGGCTGGAAAGCAGTTGCAGCGCCTCCAAGGTGCGAAGTTTCTGCTGGTCGGCGGCGATGAGGTATCGCTGCGAACCCACGTCCGATGGCGAGAACGTGGTCAGACCATTATCGGCCACCGTTACTTGGCCGGGCGCGGAAAGAGCAAAGTACTCGTGTTCCGGTCGCACGGCATACAATACGCTGGTCAGATCCCAGGTGGGTCGGTTGTGCGGCGGCGGGCTGTACAACACATAGGCTTCCGCCAACGGGTGATGCGGCGCATATGCGTAGTCGCGCTCGATGCTCTGGTGCGGATACGCCAGTTTGATGCCGATTTCATACCCGCTCCAGACGATCGGCGTGGGCCACTCGGCGGCCAGCTTTTTCGCCGAGGGAATATCCATCACGATGTTGTATTCCTTATGATCGTGAAGCTGGCCGTTCTTCCCCGCGATTTTGCGGAAGGCGCCGGCCATGATCGAAAGCAAGCGAACCTTTTTCTTCACCAACGCCATGCCGGTCAATGCGCTGTGATCGTCTGGCGGGGAGTTGAGCAAATTGGCCAAGTTCGTCGAGAAGCCGACTTGGGCGATCACCACGGATCCGTCTTGTTCGGCGGCCAACGCTTTTCTCAATACAGCAACGGCGCTCGGCGCGTCGGCTCCGGAGCGTAGGTCGTGCGGGTAACGAAACCGGCCGCCATCTCGTTGGTTGGCCAAGCCGATAAACTTGCCGCCGCTTTTGGTAATGCTGCTCCGGCAGACGCCCACCGGTATCTCACCTCGGCCGTAAAACGTATTCACGGCATCGGTAAACGCCGCCGCAGCTGGATGATCCTTGGTGATCGTGACGGCCGCCAATCGGCATTCGCCGCGAGACTGCAAGGCGTGAATCATGCCCAGAGCCAGCACGTCGTCGACATCGTTGCCGATATCGGTGTCGAAGATCAGCGGAACCGCCCGCTCCGGATCAGCCGCCGTCAAGACGTCGCCCACAGGCCATGCACAAAGAACCAAGAGCAAAATTCCAAGGTGTGTTTTCATCGGAGAAGCCTTTTGTTTTCCGTGGCCTGACGTAGCGATTTTACGTTCGATCCCAAGCAACCGCGGCGCGTATCGGCGGGGGATCCATTCACGATCATGTGTGTTATGTTAAACCAACGAAGGGCGATTGCAACGGAAGCTGGATCTGCTATTGTCGGCCAAGCCATCCACCCTTTCTCGGAAACACTTCCCTCTACATTCCAAGATCGAGAACCCAACGACGTGAAGCGACTGCACATCATAGGACGGAAGAACAGTGGTAAAACGACGCTCATGGTCGAACTGGTGGAGCGGTTCACCGCGCTCGGTTACGTTGTCGGGACGATCAAGCACACGCATCACCAACATGAACTGGATACGCCCGGAAAAGACTCCTTCCGACATCGCCAAGCCGGCTCGCGGGCGGTGGGTATTTTGTCGCCCGGCATGAACGCCGTGTTCTGGCCCGCTCAAGCCGGTGAAGACGTTTCCGACCGTTTCGGTCGATTCGACGACCTCATGAAAATGTGCGACTTGGTCTTGGTGGAAGGTCATTCGCAAACGACGGCGCTCAAAATTGAGGTTTGGCGCGCCGCCGTCGACAGCCAACCGTTGGCCAGCGCCGATGCATCGGTCGCGGCGATCATTAGCGACGACCCTATCTCGGCGAGCGAAATCGCGAATCTGCCGCAGGTGTGGCCGCGCGCCGATGTAGGGCGACTGGTGAAAAACATTCGCGAATTGCTTTCGCTGCCGTCGCCCGCGGGAGATGCCTCCTGACGCGAGTTCCCAGGACGACGCCGACGTTCTGATTGGTTATAATTATAATGAATCGAGCGGCTCCGCCCTTTCCGCCGGACAAACACGGCTGATGTCTTTTGGCAAGCCGCCTTCCATAGCGCCCCCCGCAACAAAACAGCCCCGCCGCGACCCAAGATGTTTTGCAATACCAACATCCAGCATTATCACTAGGAATAAACCATGGCCGAAGTAAACCGCCGAAGTTTTATTGCCGCCGGCGCTGTTGCCGCCAGCGCCGTTGCCGTCTCGCGAACCAAGGCCGCCAGTAAAAACGACACCATTCGCGCCGCGGTGTTGGGAGTCAATGGCCGGGGTAAAACGCACATTGCCGCTTTTGAAAAGCAAGCGGGGGCGGAAGTCGCCTTGCTTTGCGATCCTGATGAAAAAGTGCTCGGGCGCCGCGCCGAGGAGTTTGAAAAGAAGTATGGGCGAAAGGTCGCCACGGAAACCGACATGCGCAAGGTGTTTGACCGCCAAGATATTGATGTTGTCAGCGTCGCGACGCCCAACCACTGGCATTCCCTGGCCACCATTTGGGCTTGCCAAGCGGGGAAAGACGTCTACGTCGAGAAGCCCGGTTCGCACAATCTGTTTGAAGGCCGGAGAATGATTCAGGCGGCCGAGAAATACGGCCGAATCGTGCAACATGGCGTGCAACTCCGCAGTTCGCCCGCGCTGCGAGAAGCGGTGGACCACCTCCGAAACGGCCTCTTGGGCAAAGTCTATATGGCGCGAGGTTTGGTTTTTCGCTGGCGCCCTTCAATTGGCCACAAGCCCGATCAATCGCAACCGCCGAAGCATCTTCACTGGGACCTCTGGCAAGGACCGGCCCAAGAGCGAGATTTTTCCGAACGGTTGGTGCATTACAACTGGCACTGGCATTGGGATTACGGCAACGGCGATGTCGGCAATCAGGGCATCCATGAAACCGACATGTGCCAATGGGGGCTCGATGTGCAACTGCCTTCGAAAATTGTGGCGATGGGCGGGAAGTTCCTCTGGGACGACGACAAGGAAACCCCCGAAGTGCTCTCCACGAACTACTACTACCCCGAAGAGAATAAGTTGATCCAGTTTGAAGTCCGGCATTGGAACACCAACACTGAGGAAGGCGCCACGGTCGGTAATATTTTCTACGGCGAAGAGGGCTTCATGGTCGTGAAGGGTTATGGATCTTACGAAACCTATTTGGGCCGCAAGCGGACGCCCGGCCCCAAGAAAAGTGTGGGCGGCGAACTCGATTTGCATTTCGCCAACTTCCTCGGCGCGGTGAGAAGCCGTAAGAAGGAAGATTTGCACGGCCCGGTGGAAACCGCCCATTATTCCGCGGGTTTGGCGCACTTGGGCAATATTGCCTACCGGCTCGACCGGCAATTGAATTTTGACCCGAAAACAGAAACCTTCCTCGACGACAACGCGGCCAACGCCATGCTGACGCGCGACTACCGAAAACCGTTCGAGGTTCCGCAAGTCGTATAACAATCGGCGGCGAAACGGCGCAGATGAAAAGCCCGGCATTTTCAAAATGCCGGGATTTTTGGAGGCTATAGCTCGTTGAACGAAAAATGTACAACGCCGGGAATGAGGATCATTCATGTCGGTCACGTTTTGTTTGAACACCAGCACGATCAAGCCGCAACCGCTGCTGGAGAAAATACGCCTAACGGCCGAGGCGGGATATTCCGGCGTCGAGTTGTGGCTCAACGATGTCTATGAATTTGTAGGACGCGGCGGCGAAGTGCGAGATATCGAACACGCGCTGGCCGATCATGGCTTGCGGGTTCCTTGCACCATCGCCCTGCGGGCCTGGGGAGAAGCCAGCGAAGAAGAGTACCCGCTGCACCTGGAGGAAGCGAAACGCCGCCTGGAGTTGACGCACCGATTGGGCGCTCCGTATTTGGTTTGCTCGCCTCCGCGAGAACCGGCCGATTTGGGAGTCGTGGCCCGCCGCTATGCCGACTTGCTCGAAATTGGGCGTCAAACCGGCGTGAAGCCGACGTTCGAATACATCAGTTTCTTTCGCTCCGTCAGCTCGCTTTCACAGGCTTGGCGCGTGGTGCAAGAAGTCGACCACCCGGACGCCACCTTGATCCTAGATTCCTTCCATAACTGGAATAGCAGCTCCACGGAGGCCGATCTTTGCGCCGTCGATGTCGACCGCATCAGCCACTATCACATCAACGACGCCGCGCTCCACATTCCGGCGGGCCAGCAACGCGACCCCGACCGCGTCATGCCCGGCGACGGCCAAATCAATCTGGCCGCCGAAGTCAAAATTCTCCGGGAGAAGGGATATTCCGGCGCCGTCAGTCTGGAACTGTTCAACGCCGAACTGTGGGAAAAAGACCCGCGCGAGGTGCTGCGCATCGGTTTGGAGCGCATGCAGGCGCTGTTCGCTTGAGTAGGGAATGCTTGCAAGGAGCCAACCCGCGATTACCATGAATTTTTCCATAATACCTTTTTACCAAGGAGCGAACCGTGATGAATAAACGTTGGGTGATCGCCGTAGCGGCACTGGCCGTGGTGGCTTGTTTTTGGGGAGCCGTGCTTGACGCCGCCGAATATTTGAGCGGTATTCAATGGACTGAACCCGCCATTGTCGACCCCGGTTCCCCAGGCAAACCTCCCTCCGACGCCGTCGTGCTGTTCGATGGAACTGATATGTCGGGCTTCAATGGGGCCGAAAATTGGCGTGTGGCCGATGGTTACGTAACGGCGGGCGAAGGCGCCATTGAAAGCAAGGCCACCTTCGGCGATTGCCAAGTGCATATCGAATGGGCGACCGCCGCCGAAGCCACCGGCGTGGGCCAAGGCCGCAGCAATAGCGGTGTGTTTCTCATGGGTAAGTACGAATTGCAAGTGCTCGATTCGTACGACAACAAAACTTATTTCGATGGCCAATGCGGCGCGATCTACAAGCAGCATCCGCCGTTGGTCAATGCGTGTCGCAAACCGGGCCAGTGGCAAACCTACGACATCATCTGGACAGCGCCGCGTTTCGACGACGCCGGAAAATTGGCCAGCCCGGCGTTCATCACGGTGTTGCAAAACGGCGTCGTGATTCAAAATCATTTTGAACTCCAGGGCGACACGCCTTACCATCGTCCGCCGGCTTATACCGCCCACGGCGATAAAGGCCCGATTGGGCTCCAATACCACGGAAATCCGCTGCGTTTCCGCAATATTTGGGTGCGAGAACTCAAGGAGGTCGCCCACAAACGGATTCATGAACCGAAAATCGTGGGGAAATAGAAGGTAGCCGTTCACGGCGCCGCAGGAATTTGCGATAGCAATCTATCCCATAGATAAAAACCGTGCAGCAATCATTGGCCTGACAGGTCCTATGTGCAAGCGGCGTTCCGAATGCGAGTGAACAGAAAGCCCTAGAAGCCCGGCATTTTGAAAATGCCGGGCTTCTTGACGTTGATGACTTTCCAGGCATGCCGCTGCGCGAGGCTTGGGCAGAGCGGGTTGGGCGGCGAAGCGGTGCATTGCATTGCAATTTATTCTATCTCTAACCAGGGAAACAAGTTCCATGGTTCTCGCGGCGGCAATCGCCAGTTCCAAATGGAGTTTGGCACGCTGCGTGCTTATTCAGGCAGACGTTGGTTTGCTCGTTTTGCAAACTAATGTTGCTGAAGAGTTAAGGAGGCTGAAGCCGGCGCAATCGCGCCGACTTTGTTCGTACGTCCTACCGGTTCTTTTCGCGAACCACCAGCGGATTTCCTTACAGGCGGACTTTGGCATGTGAACCACGGGAGATGCGCGCTCATTGCGGCGCGGCTCCTGTTGGCGCATGGAACACCGAAGCACGGTAAGGAACGGACCCCATGGATTTCCAGAACAAGACGCCCATTCTCTGGGGCGACTTTTTCAAGCTGAACAAGCCTCAGATTCGCGCCTTCCACATGTCGTGGTTCGCGTTTTTTCTCTGCTTCTTTGCTTGGTTCGGCATCGCCCCGCTGATGGTGTTGGTGCGCGATGAACTCGGACTAACAAAATCGCAGGTTGGCTGGAGCATCATCGCTTCGGTGGCCATGACGGTAATCGCCCGGCTCCTGATTGGCTGGCTGTGTGATCGGATCGGTCCTCGCTTGGCGTACACCTGGTTGCTGGTTCTCGGTTCGCTGCCGGTGATGGCGATCGGCTTGGCGAACGATCCTTGGTCGTTCATTTTTCTGCGGCTGCTGATCGGCATGATCGGGGCGTCGTTCGTGATCACGCAGTATCACACCTCGATCATGTTCGCGCCGAACATCGTGGGAACGGCCAACGCCACCAGCGCCGGTTGGGGCAACATGGGCGGCGGCGCCACGCAGTTTGTGATGCCGGTCGTGTTCACGCTGTTTGCCGCGTCGTTCGGTTTCGGCGGCGCCCTGGGGTGGCGGCTTTCGATGCTGGCGGCGGGCGTGGTCTGTCTATTCACCGGCGTGGCTTACTTTTTTCTCACCCAAGACGCCCCCGACGGCAACTTCAAGCAGCTCCGCGCCGCCGGAAAAATGCCCAGTAAGAAACAGTCCAACGGTGCGTTCCTGGCCGCTTGCAAAGACCACCGCGTGTGGGCGTTGTTCGTGGTGTACGCCGCTTGCTTTGGCGTGGAACTCACGATCAATAACGTGCTCGCGTTGTACTTTCTTGATTACTTCGATTACTTCCAAGGCATGAACGCGGCGTCTGCTTTGCGTTTTGCGGGAATGGCGGCCGGTTTGTTCGGCCTGATGAATATTTTCGCCCGCACCTTGGGCGGTATGTTTGGCGACGCTTTTGGTTCGCGTTGGGGACTCAAGGGACGCGTCATGCTGCTGTTCATGCTGCTGTTCTGCGAAGGGCTGGCCTTGATGTTGTTCTCGCAGATGGGAGTCTTGCTACTCGCGATTCCCGCCTTGGTGCTGTTCAGTTTATTAACCCAGATGTCGGAAGGCGCCACGTTTTCCGTGGTTCCGTTCGTGAACAAGAAAGCGCTCGGCGCCGTGGCTGGTATCGTCGGCGCGGGTGGAAACGCGGGCGCCGTGGCGGCTGGATTTCTATTCAAGGGCGACCTGCCTTGGTCGACCGCTCTGTTGCTGATTGGCGCCGCCGTCACCGCCTGCTCGTTTGTAGCCTTCGCCGTGACCTTCTCACCCGAAGCCGAAACAGCCGCCCGCAAAGAACGTGCGCGGGCCATCGCCGACCAAAAACGCGAAGAGTCCGCCCCCGAACTGCAACCGGCATGATCGGAAAGGTAAACGACCAAAAGATTTAGCCACAGAGCTCACAGAGAGCACAGAGGAAAAGCGACAAAACTTTCATGAATGGGCGCCGCCGTCCGACGAATCAAACTCCGTGTGCTCTGTGCTCTCTGTGGCAAATGCATTGCATGATTTGTTCCAGCGAGATCTGTACGTCTGCCGGCGTTTCAAAACGATTGTCGCAGAGAAAACACACTGAAAAACAAGCACTTATGAACCTGCTTTACCGATGACACAAAACCCCTCCAGCGCGCTGCAGTCGGCGCGAAATGAATTCCTCGACGAACTGCTCGAAGGGCAGCAAACGCTGACGGCCGTTGCGCAGTTCGCCCAAACGTACGAGAGCAACGGCTCACCGGCGGGCGCCAAATATTATCGCGATTTGATCCCCGTCGCCGCGCCGAATACCGGGGAACAGTACGCCTTTGAGGTCGATCTCGACGCCTGCTCCGGCTGCAAGGCGTGCGTGACCGCCTGCCATGCGCTCAATGGCTTGGAGGAAAACGAGCTTTGGCGGAACGTGGGGCAGTTGGTCGGCGGCGCCGACGAAGCGGCGGTCGTGCAGCATGTAACCACCGCCTGCCATCACTGTGTGGACCCGGCGTGTTTGTCGGGCTGCCCGGTGGAGGCGTATGAAAAAGATCCACTCACCGGCATCGTGCGACACTTGGACGACCAATGCATCGGCTGCCAATACTGCGTGCTCAAATGTCCTTACGACGTGCCGGTGTACAGCAAGTCGAAGGGCATTGTTCGCAAGTGCGATATGTGCCACGACCGGCTGGCGGCGGGCGAAGCGCCGGCCTGTGTGCAGGCGTGCCCCAACCAAGCGATACGCATTCGCATTGTTGATCAACAAACACTCGTCGACGAAAGCGAAGCCAGCTCCTTCTTGCCCGCCGCGCCCGATCCTGCTTACACCGTGCCGACGACGGTTTATAAATCGAACCGCCCGCTGCCGCAAAATGCGTTGCCCGCCGACTTTTTTTCCGTGCAACGCACGCATGGCCACCTGCCGCTGGTGTTCATGCTGGTGCTGACACAGATGTCGGTCGGTGCGTTTCTGATCGAGCAGATCATGTATTCCTACTTTTCGTTTTTTCGCGAGGAGCTGGCCGCTTCGGTGCGGCCGCTGCACTTGTTCGCCGCGCTCGGCTTGGGTTTTCTGGGGCTCGGCGCTTCGTTGTTTCATCTGGGACGTCCACAATATGCTTTTCGGGCCGTGCTGGGTTTAAGAACGTCTTGGCTGAGTCGTGAAATCGTGGCTTTTGGCATTTTCGCCGCTGCTTCAACCGCCTACGTGAGCCTTGCCTTTTGGCCCTACCTCGGCCTGGCGGCGCACGATGCTCGGCAAACGGTTCTGGGCGCCGCAGCGTCGGTCAGCGGACTGTTGGCGTTGTTTTGTTCGGTCATGGTGTATGTCGATACGCGGCGGCCGTGTTGGAAATTTCCCCAAACCAGCGCGAAGTTTTTGTTGACATCGCTGCTGCTGGGGCTGCCGATCGCGTTGCTGATTCTGATCGCCGGCGCGGCCATTAACGGGCAAACACTGCACTCCGTGATGACCGACCATGGCCGCCTGTTGTGCCGTGTGTTGTTGTTGGTCGGGGCCGCGAAAATGGTGCTCGAAGCGAGCGAATTGCTGCATCTCAAAGGTCGTCAACACACGCCGCAAAAACGCCGCGCACTGTTGTTGGTCGGCGAATTGGGCATGGTTACCTTACGGCGCTTCTTTTTTGGATTCGTGGGCGGCGTCGCCTTGCCGCTAGTGCTGCTGGCGGAAAGCGGCATGCGTTCCGGCGAATACCATCCGCTGTTTGTGGGTGTCGCGACGCTGCTCATTCTGGTGCTGCTCACCATCGGCGAATTGCACGAACGGTATCTGTTCTTCGCCGCCTCGGTGGCGGCAAAAATGCCGGGAGTTCCCGCCGCATGAGTACGAACATCCAACAACAAGCAGACGCGGTTCGGCAAGCGGCGGCCAAGTTGTGGCGGTCTGGGAACGGGCCCTTAACGCATGATCTGGTCCAGCAGCCGGGCAAGTTCGGTCTGGGACGAACACCCGCCGGCAAAACGCCCAACGCCACCACGCAGATGGTTTGCGGATTCTGTGCGACCGGCTGTAGTTTGAATATCCACCTCCGCGATGGTCAGGCGATCAATCTCACGCCGACCGTCGACTACCCCGTGAACAGTGGCATGGCCTGCCCCAAGGGTTGGGAATCGCTTTCGGTGCTTCAATCGCCAGGACGTGGCACAACGCCGCTGTTACGCAACGGGCGAGGGAAATTGGCGCCGGTTTCCTGGCCGGAGGCGATGGCCGCGTTTCGCGACCGCTTGCAAGAAACGCAAGCCCGCCACGGCGCTGAATCGGTGGCCTTCTTGAGCACCGGGCAAATACCAACGGAAGAAATGGCCTTTCTCGGCGCGCTGGCCAAGTTCGGCATGGGCATGGTGCATGGCGACGGCAACACACGGCAATGCATGGCTTCCGCCGTGACGGCCTACAAGCAATCTTTCGGCTTCGACGCTCCGCCCTACACCTACCAGGATTTTGAACAGTCGGACGTCATCCTGCTGATCGGATCGAACCTCTGCATCGCCCACCCGATCATGTGGCAACGAGTGCTGAAGAATCCTCACCGGCCGGAAATTATTGTGGTCGATCCTCGCAAAACCGAAACCGCCATGGCGGCCACGCAGCATCTGGCGCTGCGGCCTAAGTCGGACCTGGCGCTGCTGTATGGCCTAGCGCACATTCTCATTGAGGAAGATTGGCTCGACCGCAAGTACATCGAAGCACACACTTCCGGCTTTGACGATTTTTGCGAACATGTGGCGGCATTCACACCGCAGCGCGTGGCGGAAGCCAGCGGCATTCGCCCCGAACAGCTCCACCGCATCGCCAAAATCATTCACGCCGGAAAACGTGTTTCGTTCTGGTGGACGATGGGCGTCAACCAAAGTTATGAAGGCGTGCGCACCGCGCAAGCCATTATCAATTTGGCTTTGATGACCGGAAACATCGGCCGCGCCGGCGCCGGCGCCAATTCCATCACCGGCCAGTGCAACGCCATGGGTTCGCGTCTGTTCAGCAACACGACCAACCTACTCGGCGGCCGTGATTTTGAATCGGCCCAAGATCGCGGGCAGGTTGCCGACATTCTGGGGATCGACGCCGCCTGCATTCCCGACCGCCCAAGCTGGTCGTACAACGAAATTCTGGAAGGCGTTCTACGCGACAAAATTAAGGGGCTGTGGGTGGTCTGCACCAACACGGCGCACTCCTGGATCAACCAAAACACCTGCCGCGATATTCTCGACCGCCTCGATTTTCTCGTCGTGCAAGATATGTACTCCAACACCGAAACGGCGCAACTGGCCGACCTCTATTTGCCGGCGGCGGGCTGGGGCGAAAAAGACGGCACCTTCATCAATTCCGAACGCCGCGTGGGAGTGATCAAAAAAGTGGTTCGCGCGCCGGGACAAGCCCTGGCCGACTTTTCCATCTTTCGACTGATCGCCGAGTATTGGGGCTGTGGACGCATGTTTGCCGATTGGACCGACCCCGAAGCGGTGTTCCACAAACTCAAGCAGCTTTCGCGCGGCCGCCCTTGTGATATCAGCGGTATCGCCGATTATCAAATGCTCGACCAACGCGGCGGCATCCAATGGCCATATCCCGAACAGGGCGGCGCCGATAACGACAAAAACCATACGCACCGCCGGCTATTTGAAGACGGCAAGTTTTATCATGCCGATGGCCGCGCCCGCTTCATTTTTGAAACGCCGCGCGCCATGCCGGAGCCGCCGAACAAGCGTTATCCCTACTTGCTGCTCACCGGGCGGGGCGCCGCCGCGCAGTGGCACACCCAAACCCGCACCGCTTGCTCGGCGGTGTTGCGTGAGTTGGCCCCGCAGCAGGCGTACGTGGAAATCCATCCTCAAGACGCACGCCGCGAAGGGCTGCGCCCGAACCAAGAGGCGATTGTCGAATCGCAGCGCGGCCGCATTCGCGTGAAGGTGTTTGTCACGCCGACGGTCCAAGAGGGGCAGGTGTTTATCCCCATGCATTTCGAGCAGACCAACCAGTTGACGCACGCCCACTTCGACCCCCATTCAAAACAACCCTCGTACAAAGACTGTGCCGTGCGCGTGCGCCGTGCGGAGTCTTGGGACGACGTCTGAGGAAAGTAAAAGGAATGTCTGAGTCAAACAAAAAAACCGTGGTCGTGATCGGCAACGGCATGGTCGGCCACCGCTTCGTGGAGAAAATGATCGAATTCGATCAGCAGCAGCGCTATCGGATCGTGACATTTTGCGAAGAGCCCCGCGCCGCCTACGACCGCGTCGGGCTGACGTCGTTCTTCGCCCATCGCGATGCGGAAAAACTGATGCTGGCCCGGCTCGATTGGTATCGGGAGCATGGCGTCGAACTACACATTGGTGATCGGGCCGACAAAATCGATCGCCAAAAGCGAATCATCACTTCGGAACAAAACGGCGAGATCAAGTACGACGTTGCCGTGTTCGCCACCGGCTCGTATCCTTTTGTGCCTCCGGTGGAGGGCATTCGCAAGCGGGGCGTGTTTGTGTATCGCACGATTGCCGATTTGGAAAAAATCATTGAGTACGGGAAGACGGCCCGACGATGCGCCGTGATTGGCGGCGGGTTGCTCGGCTTGGAAGCGGCCAAGGCGGCCTTCGATCTTGATTTGGAAACGCATGTCGTGGAGTTCTCGCCCCGGCTGATGCCGCGTCAGGTGGACGACGCCGGTTCGCGCGTGTTGGTCAGCAAAATCGAACAGCTTGGCGTGCGCGTCCACCTCAACAAAGCCACGCAGGAAATCACTGGCGAACATTGCGTGGAGGAAATGGTGTTCACCGACGGCCAGCGGTTGCCGATCGATATGATTATTGTTTCGGCCGGCATCCGACCTCGCGATGAACTGGCGCGCGACTGCGGATTGGACGTCGGCGAGCGTGGCGGCGTGGCGGTGAACGACCGTTTACAAACCTCCGACCCCCACATCTACGCTATTGGCGAAGTCGCCCTGCACCAGGGAATGGTGTATGGACTCGTAGCGCCGGGCTACGAGATGGCTGAAGCTGTGGCTGCCAATTTGTGCGATGAAGATCGCAAGTTCGACGGCGCCGATCTTTCCACCAAGCTCAAACTGATGGGCGTCGATGTGGCGAGTTTCGGCGATTACGAAGCCGGGCCGGATATCGCGGCGCCGTTGGTTTTTGAAGATCCTTTCGCCGGCGTGTATAAGAAACTGCTGTTCGACCACGCCGGGCAACGGCTGTTGGGCGGCGTGTTGGTGGGCGACGCCGCCGACTACGGCGCCTTGTCGATGTTCGCCAAAAGCGGCGATCCGCTGCCGTGTTCGCCGGCGGAACTGATGGGCGTGGGCGGCAGCGTGTCGGCTTCGCTGGGCGGCGCTGAAGCGATGAGCGACGACGCCCAAGTATGTAGCTGTAATAATGTCAGCAAGGGCGCTATTTGCGAGGCGATCCAATCGCAAAATCTGACGACCGTTGGCGAACTGAAAACCTGTACGCAAGCCGGCTGCGGCTGCGGCGGTTGTTTGCCGTTGGTGACCGATATTTTACGCGCCGAAATGGGCAAGGCGGGCGTCGAACTGAACAACAATCTGTGCGAGCACTTCCCCTATTCACGCACCGATCTGTTCGAGATCATCAAAATCAAGGATATAAAAACATTCGCCGCGCTGCTGGCTTCGCACGGCAACGGGGCGGGCTGTGAAGTTTGCAAGCCGGTCGTGGCCTCGATTTTGGCCAGCCTCTGGAATGCATCGATCGTCGATTCCGAACATCATACGCTCCAAGATACGAACGACCGTTTTCTGGCGAACATGCAGCGGGGCGGGTTGTTCAGCGTGGTGCCGCGCGTGCCGGGCGGAGAGATCACGCCGGAAAAACTGATCACGCTGGGCCGCGTCGGCGGCAAGTACGGACTCTACACCAAAATTACCGGCGGGCAACGCATCGACCTATTCGGCGCCCAGTTACACCAACTGCCCGATATTTGGGAGGAGTTGATCGACGCCGGGTTTGAAAGCGGCCATGCCTACGGGAAATCGGTGCGCACGGTGAAGAGCTGCGTCGGCTCGACATGGTGCCGCTACGGCGTGCAAAACAGCGTCGGCTTCGCTATCCAGATCGAAGAGCGGTATCGCGGCATTCGGGCGCCGCACAAAATCAAAATGGCGGTCAGCGGTTGTATGCGGGAGTGCGCCGAAGCCCAATGCAAGGATGTGGGCCTGATCGCCACGGAGCACGGCTACAATTTGTTTGTGTGCGGCAACGGCGGCGCCAAACCAAGGCACGCCGACCTGCTGGCCACCGACCTCGACCAAAAAACCGTTATTCGCTACATCGACCGTTTCCTGATGTACTACATTTTCACGGCCGACAAACTCACTCGCACCGCCGCTTGGTTGGAGAAAATGGCCGGTGGTTTGGAGCACCTGAAGGAAGTCGTGATCGACGACAAACTCGGTATTTGCACTGAGTTGGAGCAGCGGATGCAGCACTTGGTCGACACCTACCAATGCGAATGGAAAGCGGTGGTGGAGAGCCCCGAGAAACGAAAGCTGTTCCGGCAGTTTGTCAACACCGACGACCACCAAGCCGAGATCGAATTCGTCGACGAACGCGGGCAACGGCGTCCGGTCGATTGGCCGAAAGATGGCCAGCCTCTGGTGCAATTAACGCTTCCTGAAGCATCTCGCATCAATGGCAAAACAAACAGCGGCGTGAATGGGCATGCCAACGGCAAGGCGTCTGGAAAAATCAACGGCAACGGCCGCAACTTGAACGGGGCGGCCAAGCCGCTCGATAACGGCCGCCTGCGAAAAAGGTGGGTGGAAGTGGGGCCGGTGGCCGATTTCCCGCACGACGGCGGCAGCACGATCAAGGTGGGGCAAGTGCAGATCGCGGTTTACAATTTCGCCAGCCGGGGCGAGTGGTATGCCTGCCAGAATATGTGTCCTCATAAAAACGCTTTTGTACTTTCGCGGGGCATTATCGGCGCGGTGGGCGAAGAACCGAAAGTGGCCTGCCCGATGCACAAAAAGCCGTTCTCGCTGAAAACCGGCGGCAGCCTCTCCGGCGAAGATTTTTCCCTCAAGGTGTTTCCGGTCAAGGTGGTCGACGGCGCGGTGTTTGTCGAACTGCCGCCGCAAGAACAGCTCGACGCCCTCTTGGGAACGAAGTCGCACTGTATTTCCCAGGCCCCTGCCGAAAAGACCGCCGCCTGCGCGAACTGCCCTTAGCCGGAGTGCTGGAGCGCACCTCGCGGTTTGTGTGTTCAGGCAAGCACGGCGGCGCGGGCGTGGTGAGATCGGCTGGGCTTGGTCTATTAAAAACGTCGGCTAAGGACCGCTCGCGAAATTAGTGACGACTTGGCGGTTTTGAATTATAAAACTCATTGCCGTGCAACGGCGTGATTGTTCCTCGGTTCAGCCCGCCATTTCACGAGCGGTCTTTAGATCCGTTTGGCGAGAACGATGCGTGATCCCACGATAAATGAACCACGGATAACACGGACCACACGGATGAAGAAGAGTGGCTGCCGGCATCCGCGCCCATCTGTGTTATCCGTGGTTAAAATACTTCAGCACTCGTCCGCCGATCGGTTTTTTGCGTCGGTTATGGTCTCTCAGTTTCTTCGGTAGTTCATGGTCATTTGTCATTGGCCGTCTGTTTGCTCGCATCCTCGTTTCTCTTTCTCCAATGCCAAATGACTCATGAAAAATAACGATTGATAAATTTCTTCTTTCCGTGCAAATCAGACAATTATTTCTCGAACGGTGCTAAAAGCAACGGCTTTGTTGCCAGACTACCTTCGTGATGACCGCGCGTCCTCTATCTCGACGGGATTCAGTTCGAGGCTCACGCAATGGGAGAGATCGTTGCATTCCATGCTTCGTGCTCTTCGCGTCCTTCGTGGTGGACCTGTCCCGCCAACGATTCTCAATGCCGCCGAACGACATCGCGGAACGACCAAGTTCACCACGAAGGACGCGAAGAGCACGAAGGGGAAGCGTCGGGAGTCGGAGAACAAAACGCTTGACGCCGTCCTGCAATCTATTTGGCGTTGTTAAGCACCGCTCGACAAATAACGGTCGCATTTGTGTAGCCATCGTCGCCAGACGGTGGGTGAGCGGTGAACCATCCCACGCTCTGGCGAGCATGGCTACGACACTATCCGCTCGATGCTAAAGTGGATGAGCAACGCAGTCCTCTAGCCCGGCGGGATTCCAGCCATGAGCCGGCGGTTGCCGAAGACGCGCCGCCGGTATCCGGTGGGCAATCGCTCCGGCATCCCATGCGAGGAAAAAGGGAAACGCGGAGGTCGCAAAGGAGCAGAGGGCCGCGGAGAAGAACAACGAAGGGAAGAAAAAATGGCGAAAGGATAAAATTCAAATCTCGGCGACCACCAAAACCGGGCGCCGGCGCAGTCACTTTACCAACCCGGTTCCAGCCCACCCGGCCAGATTCTCTCCACTCCCTCCCTCAAACGCCATGCCAATCGCAAACTGCAAGGTGCGGTCGCGTGGCGTTTTCTTCCTTGATCGCCATTGCCAATTTGATCAAAACCGGTCATCCTGGAGGATTGTAATCCTCGAGCGGCAGGGGTTGGGCGCATTTGCATCCTCGATGCGACTAGCCGATTTCCGGCTGCTTGAGGTGTCACGACCTGAGATTTTTCGACGACACGGTCCTATGCTCAAAGCCTTGGAATTGATCGGCTTCAAAAGCTTCGCCGACAAAACGCGTTTTGAGTTCCCCGCCGGAATTACGGTGGTGGTGGGGCCCAACGGCTCCGGCAAGTCGAATATCGTGGACGCCATTAAGTGGGTGCTGGGCGAGCAGAGCGTCAAGAGCCTCCGCGGCAAGGAGATGTCGGACGTCATCTTCAAGGGCGGCGGGGCGGGCGGCCGGAAAATGTTGAACATGGCCGAGGCCACCTTGGTGATCGACAACGCCAATAAACATTTGCTGTACGACGCCGAGGAAATTCGCGTCACGCGGCGGGTGTATCGCGGCGGCGATGGCGAATACCTGATCAACGGCCAGCCGTGCCGTTTGAAAGACATCAAGCAACTTTTTCGCGGCTCGGGCGTCGGCGCCGATTCCTACAGTATTATTGAGCAGGGAAAACTCGATGTGCTGTTGCAAGCCTCGCCCCGCGACCGCCGCGCCATTTTTGAGGAAGCCGCCGGCATCAGCCGCTTCAAAGCCAAGAAGATCGAGGCGCAACGCCGCTTGGAGCGGGTCGATCAAAACATGCTCCGCCTGACCGACATCGTCGAAGAAGTGGAGAACCGTTTGAAAACGGTGCGTTCGCAAGCCACCAAGGCCCAACGTTACAAAGAGCACCGAGACCGTCTTCAAGAATTGAGAACGCAGGTCGGGCTGACCGATTGGCGCCAACTCACCGAGCACGTCGATTCCTTCACCGAGAAAAAAAAGGAAGTCGACGCACTGCTGGCCGCCCGTCAGGAAGACGCCGAGCAGGGCGAGCAGCGGCTGCACGCTATCGAGGCGCTGGTGGAAGCGGCGGTCGAAAAACGTCGCCGCCTCGAACAGCAGGTCGCCCGACATCGAGAACGAATCGCGGCCTGTACGTCGACGGTGGAGCACTCTCGTTCGCGCGCCTACGAATTAGACGCCGAAGTGGTCCGGCAGCGGAGCCGATTCCTCGACGCCATTTCACGCACCGCCGGCCTCCAACAACGTCTCGCCGAAATTGTGGCGGAAGTAGAAACCGCCGAACGCGCCGCCGATAAGGTGCGCGACGAAGTCGAACGCCATGATCGGTCGGTGGAAAATCTGACCTCCGCCTTCGAGCAGGTTCGCCAAACGCATGAAGAGCAACGCCGCCGGCATTTGAAACAGACGCGCACAGCCGCCGAATTAGCCGGCCAGGTGAACGCGGAGGAAATCAAAAGGGTCGACGCCCAGGATGCAGTGACACTTTGCCAGACACAGCAAGACCGCCTGCGGCGGGAAACGTCGGACCTGCAAACGCGGTTGCATGCCGCGCGTCGCACCGAGAATGATCGCGACACTGACGTCGTGGCGGCCGAAGCGGCATTGCAAGCTGGTCGGGAGCGCCTCAGCGAGAGGCAGTGTGAATCGCGGGCGTTGGACGAAAAACTCTCGCTACTGCGGGAGAAGCATCACCGCGCCCGGGCGCGCGCCGCCGTGTTGCGAGAGTTGGAGGAGCAACTCGATGGCATCAGCAGCGGCGTGCAAACGTTTCTCAGTGAAACGGCGAAGCGTTCTCAAAACTCGACCGTTCGGGGAGTGGTGGCCGATTTGCTCCGCGCCCCGTTTGAAAGCGCGGCGCTGATCGACGTCGCGCTCGGCGATAAAGCACAAGGCGTGGTGATTGCCGGCGCCACAGTGGAGAAATTCGCCGCGCAACTCGATCAGGAAATTCGTGGCCGCGTGCGGTTTATTTCGCTCTTGG
This sequence comes from Planctomycetaceae bacterium, assembly GCA_003233175.1. Lineage (GTDB taxonomy): Bacteria > Planctomycetota > Planctomycetia > Pirellulales > Pirellulaceae > SZUA-33. The sequence goes on from QIKY01000221.1 coordinate 19,996, forward strand.
GCGAAGCCGTTTCGCCGCCGCTGCAACTCGAAGGCCGCGACGGCGTGGTGGCTCGCGCCGACCATTTAGTCGAAGCGGAGCTTCCCTATTATCACTTGGCGGTGCGTCTGTTGGCTGACGCCTGGATCGTCGACACTCTGGCCACGGCATTCGCGCTCGCGCGTGAAACGCACGGCGCCGCTCGGTTCGTCACGCTTGCCGGAGAGTTGCTTGAACGCGACGGCACGCTGGTGGTGGGTTCAAAAGAGGCGGCCTCTGGTTTGATTTCTCGTCGCAGTGAATTGCGGGAGTTGGCCGGCCGGCTTGAATCGCTGGAGCTGTCGTTGGAGGAACTGGAACAGGAAACGACGGAGTTGGCCGATGCTTCGGGAGCCGGGCGGGAGGAGGTCCGGCGTTGCGAAGAGACGCTCGCCGAGCGAAAGGGCGAACTTGTCGAAGCTCGCTTGCGAACGGCGGCCATCGAAGAACAAGTCAAACAGTTGTTCGCCCAACAGGAGACGCTCGGCGGACGTCTTGAAACGGCTATTGCCAAAGTTGTCGAGTGTACGTCTCGCTTGGAGGAGGCAAACGTTCAACTGGCGGCCACTCGGCAGTCTCTGAGGCAGCATGAGGCGGAACTCGAACAGCAAAACGCTCGTTTGGAGGAGTTAGATGAAAAGCGAACAGAGCACGCGCAGCAAGGCGTGCGGTTGAAAGTGGAGTTGGTCCGTAGCGAGCAGATTTTGGCCAGCCTGCTGCAACAACAACGGCAAACCACGCACGATTTGAGCGAACGAGAGGTGGCTGCTCACGAAACGCTAGAGCAACTGGCTGGATGCGAAGCCCGCCGCCGCCAGCTTGATCTGGAAGTTTTGGCGGCTTCAGCGGAGTTGGCGGAACTGTTTCTGAATAACGAAAGCCTGGATCACGAATCGGGTGAGATCGGGCGAGCGGCCGATGACGCCGTGTCGCAGCGCGAGCAGGTGAACTCGCAGTTGCGCCAGTTGCGAGAACAGCGGCGCAAGTTGGACGACCAGCGGCTGCAATTTGAGTTGGAGGTCAACCAGGCGCGTCAGCAGCGAGTGGCCATGAGCGAACGCCTAAAGGAAGATTATGGCATCGACCTGGAAACGCTGCGGGAACAGGAAGGCTCGGCCGGCGAACAACGCTTGGAAGTCGAACAGGAAATCGCCGACTTGCGAAATCGGCTGAACCGCATTGGCGCGGTCAACATGGAGGCGCTGGCCGAACTCGAGGAGTTGGACGCGCGTTTCTCCTTGCTTTCGTCGCAGCACCAAGATCTGCTCGACGCCAAGGAGTCGCTGGAGAAAATCATCGCGCGCATCAATGGCGATAGCCGCCGCTTGTTCGCGGAAACATTAGAGACAGTGCGCGGCAATTTTCAGGTGTTGTTTCGCAAGGTTTTTGGCGGCGGCAACGCCGACATCGTATTGGAGGAAGGGGTCGATATATTGGAGAGCGGCGTGGATATCATCGCCACGCCGCCCGGCAAACAGGCGTTGAGTATTTCGCTGTTGAGCGGCGGCGAACGCGCGTTGGCGGCGGTCACGCTGCTGCTGGCCATCTTTCAATTTCGGCCCAGTCCTTTTTGTGTGCTGGATGAAGTCGACGGCCCGCTGGATGAAGCCAATATCGGCCGCTTCGTCGACCAACTACGTGAATTTTTGGGCTGGACGAAATTCATCATCGTCACGCACTCGAAGAAAACGATGACCGCCGCCAATACGCTACACGGCGTCACGATGCAAGAATCGGGCGTCTCGAAACGGGTTTCGGTGAAGTTTGAAGATGTCACCGAAGAAGGCGAAATCCTTTCCGCAACAGCCAACCAGGGCGGCTCGCCCGACGAAAGCGATGCAGCCTGAGGAAGCACGGAACAATCGTTCCCGAATTGGCGGCTGAGAAACCGGGCTGATGAACCGGGAGAGCGCACTTTGCGGTTTGCAATGGACATGGCGTTTGAGGGAGGTGGAGAGAATCTGGTCGGGCGGGGCTGGAACCGCGCCTGGTAAAACGACTGCCGCCGGCAGCGGTTTTCATGCGAGTACGTCTTGGCGCCACACACCCGGTTCTCATCCCGAAGACATGCCAGTTAATGCGGACGCCCCCGGAAATCAGCCTTTTTTGTAACCGTTCGCGGGTGTTGAATGGTCGGACCGATTGCTAGCGCATTTCCGTACGCTCTGGACGGAAGTCCAAACATCTCTCGGCGGCTTTCAGGTGAATATTTCAACGCAGAGAACGCAAAGGCGCGGAGGGCCGCAGAGCACATCGCCGAGATTTTATTGTTGTCCTTTCGCCATTTCTTCTCCCTATTCTTCTTCCCTATTCTTCTCCCTGTTTTTCTTCTCTGCGGCCCTCTGCCTCTTTGCGAACTCTGCGTTTCCCTTTTTCTTCGCACAGAATGCCGGAGCGATTGCCCCGCGGTTAGCGGCGGCGCATCTTCGGCAACCGCCGGCTCAGGGCTTGCATCCGTGTCTATCCGTGTTATCTGTGGTTAAGAATACGTGAACCGCATCCCCGATCAATTAAGGGAAACCACGGATGGCACTGCTGAACACGGATAAAGAAGACTTGAACCTCATTGATAACGATTGACCATTTTCCGGTTACACCTCTTCAACAACGCCAAATTGCAGGACGGCGTCAAACGTTTTGTTCTCTGACTCCGACTCTTTCCTTCGTGCTCTTCGCGTCCTTCGTGGTGAAATTGATCGTTCGGCGGCGTCGTTCGGCGGCATGGAGAATCGTTGGTCGGATAGGACCACCACGAAGGACGCGAAGAGCACGAAGTAAAGAATGTGATGATCTCTTCCATCGCGTGAGCGGCGAACGGAAGAGCGTCGGAATAGAAGACTGTGCGGTCATCACCAAGGCAGTCTCGCATAAAGTCCGTCGCCGCCAGCAAATATTTTTGACAGGCCAAGTCCAGCGGTCCAGTCGATCTCGCCACGCCTACTGCGGCGCGGCGTACGCCTGAACACACAAACCACGAGGTGCGCGCAACCGGGCCCTAGGTTTTCCGCTTTCCATTAGGAGCCGTTTCGATATTGAACGTGGCAGGCGCGGCATTTTTGCTCGATTTTTTTCCTGATGGCCGTCGCTTCCTTTCGCCGCACGCCGGCAAGCGCGTTTTGCAACTTCTGGGCTTGCTGTTCCACTTCCGCCAGACGCTGCTCGAATTCCGCCGGCCAACGAGACTTGAGCAGCCGCTGCATTTCATGGAACGACTCTCGCAGCAGCAAGGCTTCATGCGCGGGTGATACGTCTTGATGCGCTGCCGGCGTTTGCCAACCAGCGGTTTCAGCAAGTTGTAGACGCTCCATGGTATGCGCGGCCCCAGCCATCGCCGCGACCATCGAACGAACCTGCGCCGCCTCGACTAATGGCGGCGCAGGCGCCCCCGACTTCGGCGGCGCATCGGCCACGACATCGCGCCAGAGGCCGACATAGCTTCGGCTTGTTCCCGCGGCGCGGAGCACCCGCAAGGCAAACGGCGATTTCTGTTCGCCCAAGGCAATACAAGCGACCGCCGCGGCGGCCGGTCCTCGATGACGGCCATGGTGGCAGTGAATATAGAATGGACCTGGGCGCTGGCTCACCAAACGCGAAAGGGCGCGCCGCGCCGCGTCGGCGATGCCATCGTAACCGATCGGTATGTGAACATACGTCAAGCCAACTGCGTGTGCGGCGGCGAGATTTGGCCGGGCGCCGTCGACGCTCACAATCGTCTTGACGCCCAACGCCGCCACGCTGGAAAATCCCGCCGCGCCATGCGGCTCTCCTCCGGAATAGATGTTGCTCGATAACTGGATTACATTTTCGATTCCCGCCAAATCGGGTTTTCGAATCGGCTCCGAGATCGGTTCTTTCGACGCTTGCATTTGCGCCGGCAACGGCGCCGCGTCATGAAAACCACACACGAGAGAGAGAAAAATCACCGTTGCCGCCAACCGTGCCGCCAACCGACGACAAAATAAATCCAAATACATAACAACGCTCTCCGGTCGCGTTAGGACCCACGTGAAATTTGCAGTCCGAATTCGATTCTCATCTGCCGCTCACCAAGGATTCGACAGGGAACGCGAATTATTGAAACTTGAGCGAATAAATTTCACTCGCCGAGAGGCGGCGTTTCGATGCAACTGGAGGGGGACGCGTTAAGCACCGTTCGGGAATCGTCCTAAAATGTAAGTCGGGCTTTAGCCGACTGGCGGCGAACCCTCCGCCTTCAGGCGGTGGTTATTCAGTCGGCATGATGGGTTGAAATGAAGGTTCCCTGAACAGGAATGCGTTTCCGCATACTACCACGCATTATTAGCGACCTCTCTGCAGCAGGTACTCCATTTTCAAAATCGTCACCCAGCCGTTGCTGTGTCCCAGTGCGATGGCGCCGCCATCCGAGGAGATTTCACCTGAAACGAATTTACCTCTTTCCTTTGTGCGTTTCTCATCCATGACGTTCAGCCGAAACAGCCACTTGCCTTCCAGATTCATTGCTCCAACCGAGGCATCGAAATAACTGAATGAAAAAACGCCATCCATGCCGTTTTTCCGAAACGCCCGGATAGATTCTCCGCCGTCGTGCTCCAGTTGCTTGATTACATAACCAGTATTAGCATCTCGTACATAAAGTGTGTCATTTACCAGCGTGACGAGTTTTGAACCGTCGAATGAAAACTCGGTGCTGTCGCTTTTTTCAAACGAATATCGCACTTTTCCAGTTGTCACGTCCCAAACGCGGCACTCTCCCAAACGGTCCACCGTTAGTAAAAGCTTGGAATCTGGTGAGAACTCTATGTCCCTGATGGGGCCGTCTTTCACGCTTAATTCGTGCATGGTTGAAATTGCCAAGGGCATTTTTTGGATGCGGAACGGCTCGCTGTCCGATGCGGTGGCAATGAGTTTTCCGTTGGGGGAAAAACAAATTCGGTATCCACCGAGGTCGAATTTGGTGTTCGGCGTGAATCGCCCCCACTCCAGCTCGCCTTGGGCTAGATTCCACAAGAACAGATCGGCCTCTCGCGGAAATTTGGTTCGGATGCCAGGAAACCCGTTGAAGCCATGCTCGGCCCATCCCAGATACTTTCCATCGGATGAAAAAGCCACGTCATTGGCAATTCCGTAATATTTCGACTTTACCTTGGATTTGTCGATTCCAAATGTTCGACGTGGAATATTGTAATCCCAAATGCTGATAAATTCTCCGTGGTCCGACAGCACCGCGAGTTGTTGTCCGTCTGGCGAAAACTCCACCTTCGGGACATCGTCACCAAAGTCATTACCTTCCACGCCGTCCACGTAAAAACTCCATTGCACCGATTCGTTGACAACATAAGCCACCGTTGGCGCCACCAGCTTCACAAGGCTCACTGAATCAAGCTCGCTGGCGGCGGTCGACTTTGGTAGTGTGACCATCTCCTTATTAAGCATGTCTGTTATGCAGTTAACAGGAATGCAAACGCCAACTTCCGACAAGATATCGTACACGGCAACGACGACTCCGATCGCTTCCCCCTTGTTATTTACAAGCGGACCGCCGCTATTGCCTCTATTGATTGTTACGCTTGTCTGGAAGGTCTTTTGTTTGCCGGAGTTTTCAATGCCGGAGATAGCCCCCTGGTTCACCTTGAGACTACGGCCCAGCAACCGTGGATTTGGAAAACCGAATGCTTGCACAGGTTCATTGAGTTGCACTTTATCCGAGTCGGCCACTGGAATTGCCGGCAGCCCTTTGGCATCGATCTTTAACAACGCCAAATCACGATCTT
>QIKY01000018.1 GCA_003233175.1 Planctomycetaceae bacterium
TGGCGGTTTTGTATTCAGGGTAGACATCGGTCAGCGCGATAACGGCGTCCGCCGGCTGTTTGGCGTTGAGTAGCCTTTCAACCACGCGTTGAAGTTTTTCCTTCGTCGGCAGCGCTCCGTCTTGCGGGAGGAAATCCAACTTGGGCATTTTTCCGGCGAGACGTGTTTTCAAGAATTTTTGCAGATGAGGCTTGAAAGCTTGCTCTGTTCTTCCTTCAACGAGAATCGCGATTCTCATGCCCGGCCGCCCATCCTGCCCATTCGCCAGACTTCGTCCAGCGTGTATTCGTCGAGCCACTGTTCCAGGTCGCATTCATCGGCCCAGGTCATGTTCACGGCGCCGTGTTCATCGATGTTCGTGGTGAGCACTTCTTCCGGTTTCAGGTAGCGAATCAACCGGTCGGCATGCGTGGCGACAATCAACTGCGTGCGTTGGGAGGCTTCACGCATGAGTTCCGCCAACAGCGAAAGCAGCTCCGGATGCAAACTGACTTCCGGCTCATCAATCAGCGTGACGGCTGTCAGTCCTGGGCTTTGCAGTAATGTGACCAGCCAGAGAAAACGTAACGTGCCTTCCGACAGTTGGTGCATGTAGAACGGATGCTTGCTGGTGGCGTCTTTCCAGGTCATGGCCAACATGCCGGCGGCCACCGGCGGGAAGTTCAGACGTTCAAAGTTGGGAAAACCGGCCCGCAACGCATCTTCGACCGCCGTAAAACTATCGGGTTCGGATTCTCGCAGCATGTACAAACACGATACCAGATCTTCGCCATCCCGGCCCGGCAACGTCGCCATGCGCAGTTGCTGCGGCAGCCGGACCGGCGCCCGCTTTGAAACATCGAGCACGTGGTAGTGCGTTGATGAAGCGAGGCGTTTACGAAAATTTTCTGCTACCGGATAATTTTTCGGCGCCTGAGATAACGCTGACTCGCGCGAGTCGTAATCTAAAACGGAGAAAATCGATACGAGTTCTAAGGAACGCCGCGTGCCAGCATGGGTTTGCTGACTCAATATTTCACGGCCTGTCGTGTATGTCACGCCTTGCGGTGCTAGATTGATGCGATATCCGAGCGGAAAAGGATCATCAGACGTCAGAAGTTCAAACTCCATAAACGGTGATTTTTCGGCTTCGGTTGTGATCAAGTTGGTGAGGTTTTCATTGATGCCGCCCAAGTCGCTGAGCGTTTCGTTGAGTTTACCGGCTGCCGATGCGGCCAGCAGGGTAAAGACATCGAGCAATGTCGTTTTTCCGCTGCCGTTGGCGCCAATCAATACGTTCAGCGGCTTCAGCTTCAAATCGACGTCGCGCAGACGCCGGAAGCCTCGCACGTGAATTTTTTCAAAGATGCTCATTGCTTTTCCGCAGCCTTTTCGAAGTCGAAACCGTATGCGTTGATCGTCGCACCTGGGCTTATTCCCGGCAAGGGGAGAAACACTTTGTAGTATGAGACGTGCGCCGTTGGAGTACACGCTTTAGCGGGGATTATCCACGAGATCGACTCTGATCACTGCAAGTGGTGATATGAAACAACTTTGCGGCTATCTTAGCCAAAACGCCGCGCAAATCAGCCGCCACGCGCTAGCGTCCGGTTCCGTGGGGAATGGCAACAACCGGACGCTAGCGCGTGGCGGCTGATGAATAATCCGGGTTAGCGTGGTACTTAAAAAACCACGCTAAAGCGTACACTCCAACAGCGCTGACACCTCCAACAGTTGCCTATTTTTTGCCAAACAGTTCATCAAGCCACAGGTAGGCGGCTTGGCGCTGAGCGGGCGGGAAATCGTGGGCGGAGTCGGGGTATTCGACGTGGAGTTTGTTCGCCGCGCCGTGCAGCTTGAATACCGGCGAGACGGCCGCCATCACTTCTTTCACGCCAGCCAGATCAAAGTTGCCGTCATGCAGCGGCGCGTTGATAAAAATGGCCCGCGGCGCAATTGCGGCGAGCACTTCGTGGAAGTCGAACGGAACGCGGTCGGGATCGTTGCCGTAGTCGTCTCGAATGCGGGGCATGTAGCGGTCGCTCGTCCAACCGACTAGTTTGCCGCCGTAATAGTGGTGGAAGGCGGTGAAGCCGCAACTGGTCACGACGGCTTGCAGGCGGCGGTCGAAGGCGGCGGTGAACAGGGCGTTGTGGCCGCCGAGTGAATGGCCAATCACTCCGATGCGGTCGGGATGCACTTGCGGCAGCGAGATCAATAAATCGACCGCCCGTTGATTATTCCAAATGGCTTTCATCGAACCGCTGGCGTAGGCGTCGGCTTTGAAATCGTATGGGTAATCTCCGAAGCTGGGGTAGTCAGGCGCGAGGCAAACATAACCCCGCTCCGCCAGTTCATGGGCGTAATGCAAATTCGGCTTGCCGCCCAACCCGGCCGGTTCGCCCTTGCCAATGCCGGTGGTTTGGTGCAAACAGAGCATGGCCGGCGCGCGTGTTTTTAGATGTTTGGGAATCAACAGATAGGCGGGAACCCGGTCGCCTTGCTCAGCAGCAAAGGTGATGGTTTTCCGCGTGTAGTTCGGCGTATCTTCTTCCTTGAGAATTTCGATCTCCAGCGGCATGCGGCGATGCGGCGTTGGCAAGCGGCCCATGACGCGCTGCATGTTGGCGAGGATGTGTGCGCGGCGGCGTCCCCAATCGAACGGCGTTTTCACCGGCTTCAATTCGGCGCCATCAGCTTCGCGATACGCCATCAATTCACGATGGTTGTCGTACGCGACCGGCAAACTCCAATCTTCTTGCGTCGGCTGCGCTCCGGTTGGCGCAATACGTAAATTCTCCAGCCAATACAAACCGTTGCGGCTGGGTGCGATGAGATCAAGATCGCCGTCGGCGTCGAGGTCGGCGAGTTTCGGGTCAAGATCAAAACCGGCGGGGCCGGGCGGCGAGACGACGGAGCGTTTCCAAGTGTGCGTTTGTTTGTCGAACACATAGCGGAAAATCACCGCTGGGTCGTACTCCCCGAGGTTGCGGCCTTCGTGGGCCAGGAACCGTTTCCCGGCGATGAGTTCGTTCTGGCCGTTTCCGTCGAGGTCGGCCCAGAGCAGCGAATGGGCTTGCGATATTTCAGTATCGATTGCGTGCTGGGTCCACTGGCGGGCGCCGGTCGGCGTGGCGTTCTGTTCGAGCCAATACAGGCCGATGCCGTGAGCGCGGCCCCAAATGATATCGGCATCGCCATCATGGTCGACGTCCTGCACCAGCATGGGAATGCTGCCGTCGGGCGGCAGTTGGAATTCGGGATGCCAGATCCAACGCCCCCCGCGACGATCTTCCGGCGCTTGCAACCAACCGTTGACGGTTACCAAGTCGGTGCGTCCATCTTGGTTGATATCGCCGTGGCCGAGTCCATGCGCGGCGGCCTCTGGCGGGAGTTCGTGCTTGCGCCACACGACGTCAACGCCGCCGTTGCCCGATGGCTTCCGTTCCCACGAATACCAAGCAGCGAAGTCGACGCCGTTGGGAAGTAGATCAAGTTGGCCATCGTCGTCGATATCCACCAGACGCCCCGTTTCAGATAGGCCGGGAGTGTCGATCATGTGGACCTTCCACCTGCCGCCCGGCGCGCCGGGGTTTTCGGTCCAGAGGATGGACTTGCTGCGGTAGTTCACACTGATGATGTCGAGATGGCCGTCTGCGTTGAGGTCGATTGCGAGGTTGGAGTAGTCGTCGAAGCGGCCGCGAATATGTTTCACATCGCGAACGAAGTGTCTTTCCCAGTTTGGATTTTCCCACCACCAACCGCCCGAGAGGATATCGGGGCGTTTATCTTGGTTGAGGTCGAGCACGGCTGCGGCGGGAAAGGTCGATTTGGCGCTAACCACATGGCGGCGAAATGTTGGCGGCTGCTCTTCTTCATCAGCGATTGCCGAAGCCGCAACAACACAAAAAAAACAAAAGATCGCCGGAGGAATTCGTCGTAAGCATGAATGGAACATGGGGGATCTTTCAAGAAGAAGCTGACAACGCCTGCAACAACCGCCGCCCTAACGTGCGCTATCTGGAAACCGCCTAAGAGGGCTCGTCCGTAAATAAGTTACCGAATGCCGGGCTTTAAATTCGGCCGAAAAAAACCGGACGATTCCCAACACGCCGACCAATGATTGAAAACCGAGCAACTGCCATCCATGATGACATTAGACAAGATACCCAATGCGATGTAGGCTGCAATCATGCAGACTACAGGTTACATGCGGGGGATTCTAGAAACAAGTTAGACGCTGAATAACAAAGGACAACCGGAGGCAATCACCGCGAATAGTAAAATGAATATGAGTTATTGGAAATCAGATAAATACTGGCTGGGAAAACTTCTTGAACACCCTGAGATCATGACACAGGGAGAAACATTAGAGTCTTTAGAAGCAAAAACATTTGGGTTTGTTAGAGCGCTAGTCAAATCACGGAGTCCTTCTGATGAAGCAGGTCTTGTTATTCCGCTTACTGGTCGTCGTCTCGCTCTTTGGAGTTGGCTATGCCGTATTCGCAACGGGCGGCTACAAAGACCAGAAGTTGCACAATACCGCCGAAGCTGAAGCCAAGAAACGCCGCACCAGAATTGACGGGGAAGTGGGGCAACTCGGCGAGCATGAATGGGCGGGAGCCTACTACCTTGGCGATGGTCTCGGTGTGAATGTGTCACTTTCGCTTGCTCCCGAATCGGGCTTCGTTTTTGAGTGGCGCGGTTGCCTGGGACTCTACGACCGAAATTTCGGGCCGGTTGAGTTCGCCAACGGTTTGGTCAAACTGCACCCCCGGTTCCCGAACACCCGAAAAGGCTTTCAAGGAATCGCCACGGAGCTACTTCCGATACGTTGGGGAAACCGGCGCTACCTTGTGCCGCCGGACGACGTGATCGAGTTCTGCAATGCAGTGAACTCGGGATTGGTCGAAGGCCGGTTCCTTCTCAAAGAGGGACACGAGCAGCTAAAGGTCAGCGGGATTCCAGACGTTCCCGACAAATATCAAGACTACCTACTCGCAACACCGATTACGGCATCGGTGACCGTGGCGGGTGAATCATCAACGGCACCCGGTTCCATCTCAAGACGCACGAGCGAAGTGACACTGAATGCCGGCAAGACCGCTGGCGTTCTGCCCGGCATGGAATTCCACGTGATCGATCCTGACGACATTTTCAGATCAGCCATCGTTGATGAAGTTCAACAGGATTCCTCAACAGCGAAGTTTACCTCCCTCTTCGAGGATGAACCGTTGCCAATGGTAGGCTGGAAGCTCTCTACTCGCCTGAGATGGGTGGATGATGATTCACAATCGAAGTAGAAGGCAAGCTGACCGGTATTTTTATGCGTCGCCCGGCATGGTCAGGCCTTCGTGCGAGACGGTGTCGCGCGCGAAGCCGCGAAGAACGCGAAGGAGTAGATAGGAACGACTTGCCGTGAAATGAAGAATTGAATCGTTTTCAAACAGGCCCGCGGTAGCAGTCGAAATGTCGAAAGTTCTCAAAACTCTGTTTCTCGTCCTGCGGATCGGCCGCAATCATCGTTTCACCGCTGGGTCGAGAAACGCGTTTACGAGTTGAATTGGGGGAGCGACCGAGAAAACTCCGCACCATTCCCAAACTCAACCGCAACGTCGGGGAGTGATTCCGGTCCGCTACGTTGCTGAGGTGCGTCCGTCACCGGACGCTGCCGAGGGCTGAACGCGAGGTAGTGTCTAATATCGCGTTGCGGCGCGGCGATGGCAAGCAAACGGGCGGCGCGGCGGTATAATACATGCTGCACGAGCGCTGGAGCGCGATGATCAGCCGGTTTGTTCGACCGCCGACTCGCCTTGACACGCACACCCTCGCCGGTAGAATCGAACGAGCTTCTTAACTGTTGTTGCAATATAGAGTTACTCCGATTGGGCCGCGTCGAATCGAGGCCAGAGAATGGACGCTGCCCGGCCGGGATCCGCCGGGGCGCGAAACGAGAGGCGTCTTCTTCAGAGGCAGTTTCGATGAAATGCGATAAATGCGAACGGTCGGCCACGTTTCACATCACCGAATTATCGGGCGATGCGGACGACTCCCACGTGAGCGAAGTGCATCTGTGCGAACAATGCGCTACGGAATATCTCACCCAGCCCGATGGCTCGCCGAACACTCCCTCCTTAATGGGCGCCATTTCCCAGCAACTCAAAGTGGGGCAAACGGCGGAGGAGTTGGCGCGCCTTGATCAGCAGTCTTGCCCGGTGTGCGGAATCACGTTCTATGAGTTCCGGCAAGGCGGACGTCTGGGCTGTCCACACGACTATGTGTGTTTTGCCGACGACCTCCTCCCGCTCATTATGAACATTCACGGGTCCGCCGAGCATACCGGAAAAACGCCGAAACGAAACTCGGGCGGCACCGATCGCACGACGGGAGTGATCCGATTGCGCCGCGAAATGCAACTGGCGGTCGAACAAGAGGAATACGAGCGTGCTTCCGAGTTACGAGATAAAATCCAGGCCATCGAAGATGAATCGTCGTAGTCTTTTTCCGCGTGCTTCGCAGATTGGTGAACTTGTATGTTCGAAACCCTAGCCGCCCGTTGTGGAGAGTGGCTGCGAGGCTCCGGCCCCGAAGGCGACATCGTAATCAGCAGCCGTATTCGGCTGGCTCGGAATCTGGCCGACTACCCGTTCATTCGGCGTTGTTCGGATCAAGACCGCACGGCCATCGAAGCCACTATTCGCAACCGCATTCTGGCCCAGGGCGAATTGGCGAAGCTTTCGTATGTGGATGTCGCGACGCTGGAAACAATCGATCGCCAGTTTTTGGTTGAGCGTCAACTGATCAGCCGCGAACACGCCGACGCCGAAGGCGCCAGAGCGGTTGCCATCGACGAAAACGAAACGCTCAGTCTGATGGTCAATGAAGAAGACCACCTGCGCATTCAAGTCATGCACAGCGGGCTCGATTTGAACGGCGCCTGGCAACAGATCGATCGTGTCGACGACCTAATCGAAGAGCATGTCAGGTATGCGTATCACGAACAGTTCGGCTACCTCACGGCCTGCCCCACCAACGTGGGCACCGGCATGCGGGTGAGCGTCATGCTGCATTTGCCCGCATTGGTCATTACGCGGCAGATCGACAAAGTATTTCGGAGTTTGCAGAAAATTAGCTTGGCCGTGCGCGGGTTGTATGGCGAAGGCTCGCAGGCGATGGGCGATTTCTACCAAATTAGCAACCAAATCACGCTTGGACAGAGCGAACAAGACCTGATCCAACAAGTGGCCGACGTGGTGCCCGTGTTGATCGATTATGAACGAAAAGCGAGGCAGTTCTTGGTCCGCGAAAGCCAAAAAGATCTGCACGACCGCGTCAGCCGCGCTTATGGTATTCTCTGCACCGCCCAGACCATCAGCAGCGAGGAAACCATGGACCTCCTCTCCAGCCTGAGGATGGGAATTAACCTGGGTTTGATCGACGATTTGGAAATCCCCACGATCAACAAGCTGTTTATCCACACGCAGCCGGCGCACTTGCAGAAGCTCAGCGGCGCCCCGCTCGATTCCGCCGACCGCAACATCGAACGCGCGTTGTATTTGCAGCGCCATCTACGCCGAGAGCATCGCGACGACGCTGAAAAAAATTAACGGCGGCTCGAATACCAGCCCGAATACCAGCCCGAAGCGCAAGCGAGTGAATAGCTCCAATACCAGCCCGAAGCGCAAGCGAGTGAATGCACACCCGACGCCTGTAATCGCCGAATGCAACACTCGTTCACTCGCTTGCGCTTCGGGCTGGTATAGGGAAGTATGATTGGCGGGAGAGCGACAAGGGCAAATATGGAATGCGACACCGGAGATCCGCTCGCTTACTTCCTCACCTGGACGACCTACGGAACGTGGTTGCCCGGAGACGACCGTGGCTGGAGCCGAAAAGACGCGCCGGGCGCAATGGCTTCCAGCCCACTATTTCGTGAAGCTGCCGAGGCGCGAATGAAGGAAGCGGCCTTCACGCTTTCCACTGCGCAGCGCGAGATTGTCGAGCTCACGATTCGAAAGCACTGTGATATTCGGAACTGGCGTTTGCATGCCGTCAATGTCAGGTCGAATCATGTGCATGTCGTTGTAACCGCCGCCGGATACCGGTCCCAGACAGTACGCGATCAATTTAAGGCATGGTCGAGCAGGAGACTGAAAGAAGCAGGCGTAACGCGAGACAACTTCTGGACCGAGGGGTGCAGCCGGAGGCGGGTCAATTCCGAAGAGGATTTGGAGGCGGCCGTCGTATATGTGTTGGACGCTCAGGACCGCAAGCAAGTGGAGTTGGAATCATGACGATTGAACGAACCACTCGACTTGTTGAAGATGAATATCGTGGCTGCCGTCTATTCACTCGCTTGCGCTTCGGGCTGGTATTGGGAAGCAACGTCTATTCACTCGCTTGCGCTTCGGGTTGGTATGGGCGGGGATAATTGGAGAGTTTCCTCCGCGAGTGCTTTTCTCAAATACACGCTGAAACGCGTTTTCCCGCTTACGCCGACGCCGAATCGTGCTGGATTGTGTTGAGAAACATATCCACCAGCGATTGACAGCCGGTGGCGGTGCGAAGCTCTTCCAACGAGCCTTCGTTGCGCAAGCGTCCTCGGTGCAGCAGACCGAAGCGGTCGCAAATGCGTTGGGCTTCATCCAACCGGTGCGTGCTGAGTATGACCGATTTTCCCAATTCCCGCACATGCGAAATGTATTCAAAAATGACTTGGCTGGCCACCACGTCGAGCCCGCGAGTGGGTTCATCGAGCAGCATGATGGGCGGGTCGTGAATCAGCGCCCGGGCCAGACTGACGCGTTGTTTTTGGCCGGTGCTGAGCGTGCCGCAGCGGCGGTCGAGAAACTCGCCAAGGTCAAACGTCTGGCTGAGGCGGTCTAACGATTCGCGCGCTTCGGCGGGCGAAAGCCCGTACACATCGGCGAAAAACAGCAGCAGTTCGCGGGGGGAGAGCCATTGATAGAGCCCGGCGCCGGCCGAAACAAAGCCGATGCGACGCTTGACTTCATCGGCGTTTTCCGAGGTGCGAACTCCGGCCACTTCGGCGTATCCGCTGGTGGGGGTCAGGAGGCCCAGAATCATCCGCAGGGAGGTCGTTTTTCCCGCCCCGTTAGGACCGAGCAAACCATAGACTTCTCCCTTCGCGACGTTGAACGACAGTTTGTCGACGGCCACGATTTTATCGCCGGCGGCGGTAAACACTTTTGTCAGTTCAACCACCGATATCATCGCCGCCTCGCAGGCCAGAGCAGAAATAATCACAAGAAAACGTTTATCATACCGCGCCCGTGCGGGCGGAGTCAGGATGCGGCATGGAATTCAGGCGGCATTTTCAACCGATTCGGAAAATATGTTAAAAAAAGTACAGTCGCACAAAGTGCTTCGTCGACAATACCGATTGCCGCTCATTTTCGGCGTGGGCCTTCCAATGAAACGTCGTTTCGCTTTTCGGTGGGGAAGGAAGAAGAATCATGGCTTGGTTTGCGGCTGCGTTTGTGCTCGTTGTGGTGTGGGTGTTTTTCGACGTGTTCCAGCGGAAGCACGCTATTTTGCACAACTTTCCGATTCTGGGCCACTTCCGCTATTGGCTGGAGAGCATTGGGCCGGAATTGAGGCAGTATATTGTCACGGGCAATAACGAAGAGCGGCCTTTCAGCCGCGACCAGCGAAGTTGGGTGTATGCTTCGTCGAAGAAGGAAAACAATTACTTCGGCTTCGGCACCGACCACGACCCCGAAACGTCGCCGCACTTTTTGATTTTGAAGCACGCGGCGTTTCCTTTTCCCAGCCCCACGCCGGCAGACGCGGCTTTTGATTCTAACCACTGCGTGCCTTGCGGAAAAGTGTTGGGCGGCCATCGTGGCCGCGCCAAGGCGTTTCGGCCAAATTCGATTGTCAACATTTCCGCCATGAGCTTTGGTTCGTTGAGCGGACCCGCCGTGGAGGCGCTGAATCGAGGCGCCAAAATTGCCGGTTGTCTACATAATTCGGGCGAAGGCGGCATTTCGAAATATCACCGGCATGGCGGAGATATGACCTGGCAGATCGGCGCCAGCTATTTTGGCTGCCGCGATGAACAGGGCCGCTTCGACTGGAAAAAATTTCGCGATGTTGTTCAATCCGAACCGATTCGCTGCCTGGAAATTAAATTGAGCCAGGGCGCCAAGCCAGGATTGGGAGGCATTTTGCCGGCGGCGAAAATCACGCCTGAAGTGGCGGAAGTGCGCGGCATTCCGCTCGGTCAGGATTGCATCAGCCCTTCGACGCACGCCGAATTCAGCGATGTCGACAGCATGCTCGATTTCGTCGAGCGGTTGGCCGACGAGAGCGGGCTTCCGGTGGGCATCAAGTCGGCGGTTGGCGAGACGAAGTTTTGGTCGGAACTCACGCGGTTGATGTCAGACACCGATCGCGGCGTCGATTTCATCACCATCGATGGCGGCGAAGGCGGCACCGGCGCGGGCCCGTTGGTGTTTGCCGACCACGTCGCGCTGCCGTTCAAATTGGCCCTGACCCGCGTCTATCGGGAATTTGTCGAGGCCGATCTGCACCATAAGGTGGTCTTTATCGGTTCGGGAAAATTGGGGTTTCCGCATTCCGCGCTTTTGGCGCTTGCGCTCGGCTGCGATATGATAAATGTTGGACGCGAAGCCATGTTGGCCTTGGGGTGCATTCAAGCGCAGCGCTGCCATACCGGACACTGCCCGACCGGCGTCGCTACGCAAAACCGTTGGTTGACCAGCGGGCTCGACCCCACCGTAAAGGCCGCCCGACTGGCGAATTACGTGGTCACGCTACGGAAAGAACTAATGCAACTGAGCCATGCCTGTGGCGAACCTCACCCGGCGTTGATCAATTCCGATCACTTCGATATTTTAGATGAGAAGTACGGTGTCGTAACCGCGACCGAATGTTTCGGTTATCAGGCCAACTGGGGGCTTCCCTCCCTGGCCGACCAACAAGAACTGCGGCGGCTTCTGGGATGCCCCGCCGACGATGACTCGCCAGCGGTTTCAATCGAAGAATTAAAATAGAAACTCTAGATAAAACGGGTCGACATTGCCGATCATAGTGAGTGTTGGACCTACACGCGCGCCGTCGCTGGAACGCTGCCTCATTCTTCGCCTGAAAAAACCACATGACTTCTCCGATCCAATTCTGCCTTGTCCTACACAATCATCAGCCGGTCGGAAATTTTGACGGCGTTTTTGAGCAGGCCTACCAGGATAGTTACCTCCCTTTTCTTGACGTTTTCGAACCCTACGCCGATTTGAAAATTTCGCTGCACACCAGCGGCCCGTTGATGGAGTGGCTCGACCAACGCCATCCTGAGTATGTGGACCGATTGGCGGCGTTGGCAGCCGAGGGGCGCGTCGAGATCGTCGGCGGTGCGTTCTATGAACCCATTCTGACCATGCTGCCGGCGCAAGACCGAATTGGTCAGATTCGTTCTTACTCCGAGTGGTTGGAAAATCGGCTCGGCGCCGACGTTCAAGGCGCCTGGATCGCGGAGCGCGTGTGGGAGCAGAATTTAGCCAGCGATATCGCCAAGGCGGGCATTCAGTACACCGTTCTCGACGACTACCATTTCCGCCAAGCCGGCCTGGAAGTTGAGCAGCTCGATGGCTGTTACGTTACCGAAGATGCCGGCCGCACGCTCTCGGTGTTTCCCGGGAGCGAGCGTCTGCGCTACCTGATTCCCTTCGCCGCGCCTCACGAAACCATCGATTATTTACGCGGCGTCGCGGAACGCCGGCCCGGCGCCGTGATGGTCTTTGGCGATGACGGCGAAAAATTCGGCACGTGGCCCGGCACCAAGGCGCACGTTTATGAAAATGGCTGGCTGCGTCAATTCCTTGATCTGCTCTGTGAAAACCAAGATTGGCTCCACACCTCCCGGCTTTCCGACGCGATAAGCCAGCCGCCGGTGGGAAAAGTCTATCTTCCCGATTGCAGCTACCGCGAAATGTGCGAGTGGTCGTTGCCGGTTGCCCGGCAAAAAGAGTTGGCGGCGTTAACACGAGAATTCGAGCACGACGGGCGCTGGCCGCGTATCCAGAATTTTCTCCGTGGCGGCTTCTGGAGAAACTTTAAGGTCAAATATCCTGAAGCGGGAGAAATGTACGCCCGCATGATGATGGTGAGTCGTCGTTTGGAAGGCGCGGCAAGTCGGCAGACGCCCGGCAACGCGTCGCTTATCCAGGCGGCCACGCGAGAGCTTTACCGGGGCCAGTGCAATTGCAGTTACTGGCACGGCGCTTTTGGCGGCGTCTATTTGCCGCACTTGCGCAACGCTGTTTACAACCATTTGATCGCCGCCGACAACCTTCTCGATCAAGCCGAAAACAAGCCCGCCCATTGGGTGCGGGCCAATGCGAACGACTACAACTTCGATCTCCGGCAAGAAGTCCTCCTCAGCAACGACAAACTGCTCTGTTTGATTGAGCCGGCCAATGGCGGGCGGCTCTATGAATTCGACGTGCGTTCGATTTGCCACAATCTTCTGGCCACGCTCAGCCGCCGCGAAGAGGTCTATCACGAGAAAGTGCTCGCCGGCGCCAACCAGCATCAAGACGACGTGGCCAGTATTCATGATCGAGTGGTCTTCAAGCAAGAAGGGCTCGAAAATTGCGTGCGGTACGACAGCGTTGAACGCAAGAGTTTGCTCGACCATTTTTACGCCCTCGACGCCAACTTGGAAAACGTTCGTCTGGGCCAGGCCGAAGAACTAGGCGATTTTGTGCGCGGCCGGTATGAAACGCGTTTGCGACGAAACCCCGATCGGATTCAGGTGCAACTCACGCGGCAGGGGCGAGTCGGCGAGCAGGCGATCAAGATCACCAAGGGCGTCACGCTCGAAGCGGGTGGCGGCGGATTGGAAATCGCCTATCTGTTGGAAGGTTTGGCGGAAAACCAACCGCTGCATTTCGCGCCCGAGTTTAATTTCGCCGGACTTCCCGCCGGCGCCGACGACCGATTTTTCTTCCACGGCGATTCGCTCGCCCTGGGCCAACTTGGCTCGCTTCTCGACTTGAACGAGTGTGTCGATCTCGGCTTGGCCGACGATTGGTTGGGAATCAAGATCAGAATGGAGGCGAATCGGCCCACCAGCTTTTGGACCTTCCCCATCGAAACGGTGAGCCAGTCGGAAGGCGGGTTTGAACTGGTGCATCAATCGGTGGTTGTGCAACCCCATTGGCGATGCGCCGGCGACGCCGAAGGGCGTTGGAGCGTGGTCCTGAAACTCGATATCGACACCAGCTTGGCGGAATCTCGCCGCCCAATCGAGGCGGCCGCCACGGCAAAATCGTAGAAAAGCGAACCAACAAAATCCCGATTGGGAATTTGAGAAGCCCGGCTTTTTGAAAAAGCCGGGCTTCAGCGTGTTTTCTCCGGCCGCCTCGCGTTCTCCCGAATACGAATTCCGACTTTCTTTGCGGCTTTCTTTCCGTAGAATATCTGGTGAGGGGGCGTTCGTGGCGGAGAGGCGCTTTTGATGCCGACGCCGCCCGAGGGCAAACACCATATGTGGCTCGTAGATGCGTTTTACGATCGGCGGTAGGAAAAACCTCGGGGAGATCGGCGACAGCATGGCTTCCACAGACATCATGGCGACCGCAATCGAAGGCGGCGTCTCTTCCGTTGCGGCGAGTTGGAGCCGGGGTTTTGTTGTCGCGGCTTGCTTGTGGCCGTCGCTGGCGGCGGCTGGCGAAGCCCCGCGTGCAACGCCAGCGACTGGCGGCGCCAACGATGGCCCGGCGGTTGCAAGCGCGGTCGCCTATGAAGACGCAGTCGTGGCCGCGATCGCGCGTGCGGAGGCGTCGGTGGTCGCGATTGTCCGCGTGCGAGTCGACGACCTTGCCAAACGTTCTCGCGTGTCGGGCTCCGACGATCCAACAGACCCCGACTTTTTTCCCCAAGAGTACGCCAGCGGCGTCGTGATTGATTCAGCCGGCCTGATCCTGACCAATCAACACGTGCTCGGAGACCCGCGTCGGTCGAAGTATTTCGTGTGGCGTAAAGGCCGCGTCTACGCCGCCCGCGTGAAGGCGGAAGACCCCTGGTTGGATTTGGCCTTGCTCGAAATCGAAGCACGCAACCTGCCGGCGATTGTGCTCGGCGACGCCTCCCAGCTTCGCAAGGGCCAGACGGTCATTCTGTTGGGCAACCCCCGCGCCATCGCCCGCGATGGCGAAGCGAGCGCCGCCAGGGGAATCGTGGCTAACCTGTTTCGACCGGCGGCGCCCCTGCAGCACGCGCCCGGGCAACCGCCCGCGCCGCCCACGCTCCACCAATATGGCGCCCTGATTCAAATTGATACGCGTCTACAGCAAGGCGAGAGCGGCGGCGCGCTGATCAATCTCAAAGGCGAGATGATCGGTCTTTCGACGTCGCTGGCGGCGCCCAGCGGGTTCGACGGCGGCGCTGCATTCGCGGCCCCGGTGGGCGACGTTTTTCGGCGAGCCTTGGAGAGTTTGAAAGCGGGCAAACAACCAGCTTACGGATTCTTGGGAATCGCGCCCGACAACCTCACCCGCCAAGAAAGGCTGCAAGGCGACGTGGGCGCCCGCGTCAGTCTGGTGATTCCAGGCGCCGCGGCGGCCAAGGCGGGGCTGCAAGGCAACGACATCATCACCCGGATCAACGATACGGTTATCATTGATCGAAATGACATCATGCGAGCTCTGGGAGAACTTTCAGCAAACGACGTTGCGAACATTTCGCTGCGGCGGCCCGACCGAAGAGGCGCCTGGATCACGATCAACACCACCGTAACGCTGACCAAAAAATACGTGTCCTCGTGGCGCCCGCTACGGGTGGATGTGCTGCCTCCCCTTTGGCGCGGAATGCGAGTCGACGACGCCACCGCGATCCCACAATTCGATATCTACGGACGCGCCGTCGACCCAGAGGGCTGCGTCGTGGTGACGGCGGTCGAGGTGGACTCGCCCGCCTGGCGGGCCGATATCCGATCGAAATTGTTTATCAGCCACGTCGATTCGGAGCGTGTCTCTTCGCCGGCGGCGTTTCATGCGGCGGTCGCCGAGAAAGAAGGCCCGGTCACGCTACGGTTAACGGAACGATTGGGCGGCTCGCACGAACGCATCGTGAACCCGCCGGAGTTGTAGGGGATCGTCTGAGTTTACATGCGGAATTAAAAGCCCGGCATTTTGAAAATGCCGGGCTTTTTGGTTGGCTGGTAAATTTGGGCCGCGCTAATGTCAACGGCCTCTGCTTCTACCTCTGCTGCGGCCGCGGCCGCCGCCTTCGTCATCGCCTCCGCCGAACATACCCGCCTCCATTCCGGTCATGCCTTCCATGCCGTCTTCGTCTTTATCTTTTTCTTTGCGTTTCTTCGGCTCCGGCGGTTTTCTGAAGTCTAAATTCCGGAACGAGACTAGGTCATCCAGTTCGTTGTGAACCACCATTTCCCCAGCAGAATCAATCAACAGAAATTCTCCCGGTGAAAGATCCGACGCTTTCAAGGATGAATTCAGACTGGGAAGGGCGTCGCCGCCGCGAATATCGAGAACGATGTTTCCCGTTTGGTATTTGTACTCGGGCAGCGTGAGAATGTTGAGACTCATCGGATGCAGCACATCGGCGTTTTGCGTAAAGTCGAGCACGGAGCCGCGGAAAACATTGATAATTCCGGGGATATCGGCGCCATATTTGGGATTCCAAACCACCGCCATCATTTGGGCGTTTGGCTCGCCGCCAGGTTTGGGGTAGGAAATGCCCTTATCGCGAATCACGACAGGCTTGTCGGTTCGAACCATGCCGGCGTAAACCTGGTACTGCCGCGGAACGCTGACGATATCGCTCGGCTCACTCCACTCGGTTTCCCGCCAGTACTTGCGGCTCTTGGATGCCGCATCGGCCGCTTTTTTCTCATTGACGCGTCGAGAAACAGCGTCTGAAAGCGAAGAGGCCGGCGGCGCCAACTGCGGGTTCCGAGGATAGTTCACATCTTCCAACCAGAGTTGGATTCGATAGCGGTAACGTTTTTTCGGTTCAACCGTGAAGTCATAGAAGCGGAAGAGTTTGTAGTCAACATCGGGGGCGCCGCCCGTCGGGCTCGCGCCGGTCATGCCACCCATTCCCGCGCCCATGCCACCCATTCCGGCGGCCATTCCCGCGCCCATGCCAGCGCCATATCCACTCCCGCCCTCTTCCATGCCGTTCATGCCTTCCATCATGGCGTTTTCCCCACCGGCGCCCATCGCGCCAGGGTTCATGCCCGTGGCGCCGGGGCCGATCAGGCCGTTTACGGGTCCTCCGGGAACGTCGGGCCGATCAGGACCGTCGAGAGATTCCTCCACCGGTTTTCGTTGTAGCGTTGCCGACTGATCAAACACTCTTTTCCTGGGAGTCTGGGAATGGAGGGCGAAGTCTCCGCTGCGCATCATGAGCGGCGGCGCCGGGAAGGAAAGCTGGGGGTCGAGGTAGCGAGGATCGACGACTTCATCCGAGCGACCTCCCCATAAACGAGCGAAGGCCTGTGCACGGCGCGTGCTCAATTCCTTCCATTCCAGTTTCGCGTTGGGGTCGTTTCCTACTTCAGCACGCTCCACTTTGTAGTAGACATACTTGGGGATGTCTCGCAGGGGGTTGTAGGCGACGGCGTCTTGCAGCACGCTTTCGTTTTCGAACCATTGTTTTTTGTAGGGCACCACCGCTTTAATGGCCACGAATCGCAGCCCTTTGTGGATCACGCTTCCCGCCGCCACCGTTCCATTTCCACTTGCGCCGGGAGCGTTGCCCATGCTCATCATTTCCGCGCCCATGCCGCCCATGCCGCCCATGGAGCTCATGCCGCCTCCGCCGGAGCTTCCCGGACGATACCCTTCCAAATTGCCGAGCTGCTCTTCGTTCAGCGAGCGTATTTCGCTACCGGCGCCGCCGGCAACGCCCATCATGCCGCTCAATCCTCCAGGACCGGAGAGCAGATCATCTTCGTCGTCGTCATCTTTTCTCCTGCCCCTTCTCTTGGGTTCTTCTTCTTCGACGAGTTGGTCTTGCAGGAGAAGATCTTCGTCGCCGTCCCGTGCGAGCAGGGCCACCGGACCGTAATGCGCACTCACCTCCAGGTTAATGGCCGGATAAAGTTCGGGGTCGGTGCGTTTCGCTTGCAGGCGAAATTCGGGGTTGCTCCAAGCCATTTGCGGCTGGTAAGGATCAGAGGGAATGGGGGTCATTACTTCGTCTCGGCTGTGGAGCCGAATGGTAATGTCTTTGGTGGCGCGTTCGGGTTCATCCTGCACGTTGGACCAGGAATCTTGCTCGATTGTTTTCTCCGCCCGCGCCGCCAGGGTTTTGAGGTCATCAGGTGTTTGTTTTTCCGGGAAGGGTTCGATACTCATTCCCGAGTAGATGAAAAAACCCACCAAGAGCATGACGACGCCCAGCACGAATTTTTCCACGTGCCTCACAAAGAAGCCGCTTTCTGCTGCGTTTGCCGACATTCCGATTCTCCTAACCTTTTTGCCTACGCTCCGAAAATATCTTGTTCAAAACACGCCAACCCGATAGGGTTTCTATCCTGCCGGCGCGCCAGTCGCTGTTTCCGCAGCGGCCGTATCTGCTTCTGCTTCCGCCGATT
>QIKY01000083.1 GCA_003233175.1 Planctomycetaceae bacterium
CACTCAGAGGAACAACCACGCCGTTACACGGCAATGAGTTTAACAATTCAAAACCACCAAGTCGTCACTAATTTCGCGAGCGGTCCTAAGGAGGGGCTGGCGGTAGCCGGCGCCCTCCTCCTCCCACTGTTTTGCGAATTTCCCACATCCGGCGGTCCTGCATGCATTTGCCAAGGGCTTGAAGCCCCAGGGCATGCACAAGGCAGAAACGTCGTTACTCCGGGTGCTGCATTCCCAAAGACCTTTACAGGGGCGCTTTCTCCGACGCCTGTGTTGTTGACGAAGCAGGCAATTCGGTTGCGCCGATCATTTCCCACACCTGGATACGGCCTGAAAACCATTCCACTCGTACGTTCGTGGTCCGCCCTTGGCTCACGACCAGCTTGGTCTCGAATGTGATATCTCCTCGGCGGACGATCAGTGTATGCTCGCCGGGCGATAGTTCTAGCTCCTGCAGTTGATTTGTCTGCGTGAAGAAAACGTCCCGCCCTTTTATCGACACTTCGATACCCGGGTCTTTGATCTCCACGCGAACGACGACGTCGGACGGCTCCAGCGATAATAGGCGCTGCCCCGGGGAAGAAAGGTCGTCTGTATTGGCGGGTGCGGGAGCCTCGGCTCGATTTGTTTCCGCCGGTTGATTGTCGGGCAGCTTGCTTTCGCCGATCACGACTTTACCTTGCCGCACTTCAATTCTATTGGAGAGCAACTCGACCGACACCGTGATCGTCTCATTCTGCTTCACGAGTAGGCTTCGGGTTTCAAATGCGAGTTCGCCTTTTTTAACGACCAACGTATGAAGGCCTACAGGAAGAATCACCTCTTGGCTCTGAGCGATGATGATGCCCTCGGTTTCCTTGATCGACACTTCGATATCAGGGGAATCAATTTCGAAACGAACAGCGCCCTCTCTCACTGCCGGAGAGAACATGGTGATCGCGGCAAAAATCAATACCAAGAATAATACACCGACAATAGCAGCGGCGGCCCACACGAGCGGCTCTTGCAACCAGAGTAATACTGGCCATTCCGATTCTTCAGGTGGAGTCGCCCAGGGATTACTCAAAAGACTTTTCGACATCTTTCCCCCGACGCCTGCTTTCAGAATGGCGGCAGTCAGTTCTGGCGCCAGGAGGCTTGCCGGGAGTTCGATGGGCACCTCAAGTTGGTATTCATCTTCGTCTTCGTCGGTATTCAAGCGAGAAGGTCTGCTTGGCGAACTCGCAGGATTCTTTTCTTCCTTGCGCGGCGCGGCGGGCGATAACAGGGTCGCGACTTCATCAATTCTTGCCTCGGCAACGGCCTGCTCTTCTCGCAACCATGTGTTCAGTTGGTCTCGGCTCCAGGCGCCCGACGCAGTAATTTCCGCCAGCAGTTTACTCATATATTGAATGAGTTGCCGGTCGTAGGATGTTTTCAGTTGCTCATCTTGGAAAATCTGCTGAGCCTTGCCGACTTCCTGCTGCAACGCCATTGCGCGAATGGCCTTCGCCTTGTCGCGACTATCTTGATAGTGATGCAGCTCTCGATATTGGATCAAGGTCGCTTTGCTTAAAAGATTTGTGTCCGGCTCAAGTTTTTTTTGGCCGACCAATTCGTAAAAGTTCGCTGGATCTCGCCTATCATTTAGGAAGGTATTCATACCAACTTTTGCAACTGTTCACGGGGTCAAAACTGATCATGTCGGGAAGTCGGTATTTTGTGGTATTCCCACATGTCGAGCAAGGAAGAAACGTAACTGTTCACGGTGACGCGGGAAATTGCGATAGCAATCTGTCCAATAACGATTCCGTGTTTTTTGGATGCGGGCCAGCCGAAGAGGGCAGGCGCCCGTGATTTCATACTCCTGGAAGGATAATAGCCATGAGCCGGTGATCGAGCGCAGCGAACACCACCGGAGGATCGAAACGCCGACATTCCGCCTCCCGCCGGGGGATGCCAGCGGTGCAGCAGCGCACTTCGGTGGCGGCGGTGAGCGAAGGAAGCGAGAACCATCGTGAAGAAAGAAAGGAAAGAACCAAGGATAAGCAGTAGAGTAAGGAGGGGCCGGCGGTAGCCGGCGCCCTCCTCCTCGTCAAACCGGACGTGCGGATTTCAATCGTGCTCAACGCACGTGGTGTTCGCTGCGCTCGACCACCGGCTCATGGCTGTCAAGCCTTCGGCTTGCAGCGCACTCTCACTTGCAGCGAACGCCATTGCCGCTTCAAATGACGGTGTAGCGCGGGAATGACGGTGCGCTGTCGCCGCCCAGAAAGCAACCTTTTCCTTGTGTCATCCTCCACCGCGACCTATTTTTCAACGCCGTCGGTCACGGTGAGCCAAATGGGGTTGGAGGCGTAATTCGTCGTGATCGAAAAAGTAATCGAGACCCGCGCCATGGCGGCAATCGTCAGCCGTTTTACCGGCAGGGCCTTTTTTTTGTCGGCCTCCAGAATGAGTTTTCCAGTCAATGTGTTTCCGGTCAGACGGGTTTTGCTTTTGCTGGAAATCTTCACGCCCGGCGGTAACTGTTCTCCAAATTTCGAGGTGAAATAATCGAACGACAACGCCAGTATCACGGCGTCTTTGAAACCTTCGGCGCGCTGGATAGTGACTTCAATCTCCGCCGTGCCTCCGGGCGCCAGTGTTACTTCCGTTGGCTGCGCGCTGACTTTTACCAAGTCGAGCGGTTTGGTCACGCCCACGATTTGCGTTTCGATCGGCCATCGCGCCTGCCCGCCGCCGCTCGACTGCTGTTCGCAGGTGATGTGTCCGAAACGAACGATTTCGGTTTCCTGGCCATCGTCGGTTTTGATGGCCGCCTTGCCAAAGACGCGCGCCAGGGAGGCGCCGATTTTGGCGTCGGCCCCGGCGGTGAGAATGATTCCGCAATGCACCATGCCGCTGGGTATGGTCACGGGAATGGCCGTGACGCCCGGCGGCAGATTCTCCACGCCGATCGTTATCGGCCCCGTGAAACCGTTGTAACGTTCGACGTTTGCGAACCAAAGGGTTGAAGTTCCCGGCGCCAGCAGGGCGTAATAGTATTCGCCGAACAGGGCGAAATCGGGCTGGGCGAATTCCACCCGCAAATGATAAAGGTAACGCTCGCCGCCGCGTCCATGGAGGTCGCGAACGGCGAGGTAAAAGGTTCCGTCGGCGGGCGCGGTCCAGTAGAGGCGGGAGTCCTTGGAGGCCGGTTTGGCGATGTCGTCGTTCTCGACCAACAACTTGCCTTGCTCGTTGTAAACTTCCAACACGCTGTCGAGCGGCGAACCACGACGCCGAGCGACGACTTCCAAATGGTAGATTTTTCCTTGTTGTGCGGTGAAGGCGTAAAAGTCGATATCGTCTGTCTCGCCGAGACGTCCATTAACGCCGAGCGGAATGGAAGGAATAGCGGTGGCCGTTTCAGCGGAGTTATTTTCTTCCTGCTCCACGATTTGCGGAAAGTCGCTCACCAAAAGCGGGGCGGGGCTGGAAGGGCCGAACGGGGTGTCGAAGCGGCGCACCCGCCATCCCGACGTTTGCGTATCTTCGGCTTTCAGGGCGACCGTGGCGTCTTTTCCCAAGTGATGCCCCACCAAAGCCAGTTCCGCCGCGGTGTCTTTTTGCACGGCCAGCGGAAACACGCCATGCACGTACGGCCGCTCCGCGATTTCCAAACAGTAGGTGTAGCGAACATCGCCGGCGTAGCGCGCGTCGCGCAGTTCGAGCGAATAGCGGCCCGCCGCCGGAATGCGCATGAAGAGAAAAGAATCGCCGCCGTAAAAATTATCGTTCTGGGCAATCACCTGCCCTTGAGGATTGCGCAACGTGAGGATCGGATCCATCAGATAAATGCGCGGCCCTCGAACGGTCATGCCGTGCAGCTTGTTGGTGACGCGTTGGGCGTACATTTGGAAAGTGAGTTCGGCGCCTTCTGTGGCGTCGAAACTAAAGACGTCAACGTCTTCAAACTTCTCACAAACGCCGCAAATCGCGACCGGCAGTTCGACTTGCTGCGCTGTTTCGGGCGTTCCATTCTCCTGCTTCTCTTCCAGGACGACGGGAAAATCGGTGACGAGAATCTGGGCGACGCTGGAAACCGCCTGCTTCGTCGCGACTCGATACTCATACACGCCGGGCATTTGCTCTTCAGGAACTTCCACGCGAAAACGAAAGGGCGTGCCTTTCGACCCCCGTCCGCCGCGCGGCGCCTTAATGGGCTCCGTTTCCAGAAAGGTCATCTTGATTTCGCCACGGTCGAAAAAGACGCCGTACGTTTCATCGAGCGTGAAATTGGAATGGAGTTTCACGTCGGCGGATGTTCCCCGCTGCACCGCCACGGGAAAAGTATGGGTCAGTTGCCGGAAACCGATTTTTCCAAAGGCGGAGGAACTACAAGACAAAATAAGGGCGAAGCAGAGCGCGGGTTTGAGAAAGCGATACATCGGCGGGCTCACAGTGGAGAGGCGGTTGGTGGCGGGAGATGAAGATGCAAGGAACAGCGTCGTAGGGTGGAGCGGAGCGGGATGGCGTTGCGTAGAAAATTGTCAATAGTTATTTGTCATTTGTCATTGAAAGGAGCGATGGGAAACTCGGCGCACCGTCACTCCCGCGCAGACGGGAATGACGACAGTAATTTCCGGATCGATGCTAAACCGATGGCAAATGACAATTGACAAATAACTATTGATAAATACGCGTTTTCGTTGGTCCCGCCGCGCTGGCCGGACGCCGGTTGCACCCGCAACCGCCAATGAATACGCGGCTCCCGATTACAGCGTCTTGGTAGTTGCAAGCAACCACCCTACTTTTATGCGTATAAACAACGTGCATAAACAACAGATTTCAGCCGATCAACTCCGGAATCGGCTGGCCTTCGCACAAACGTTGAGGGCGCCCATCGGGATTGGCATGCACCGTATCGAGCGAGATTCCCAGCTTGCTGTAAATGGTGGCGGCAATGTCTTCCGGATAGTACTCGCCGCCGACCGGCTTGGCGCCGGTTTCGTCGGTTTGGCCGATCACGGCGCCTCCGGGGCAACCGGCGCCGGCGAAGCATGCCATGCCGGCGGAGGACCAATGGTCGCGTCCGGCGGCGGAATTGATGATCGGCGTGCGGCCGAAATCGGTCAGCCAGACAACCAGCGTGTTGTCGAGCATGCCGCGTTGTTTGAGGTCTCGCACCAAGACGGGCAGGCCCTGGTCGACCGGCGGCAGCAGTTTTTTCAGACCACTAAAATTGTTGCGGTGCGTATCCCAACCGCCGCTCGTGACGGTCACGAATCGAACGCCCGATTCGATCAAACGCCGGGCCAGCAAACAGCTCTGCCCGAAATGGTGGCGGCCGTATCGGTCGCGCACGGTGTTGGGTTCGCGGTTCAAATCGAAGGCGCGTTGCGTGTTGGGCGCCATGATCATGTCGAAGGCGCTTTGGTAATATTGATCTATCGCGTTGAATGCATCGGCCTGCTGTTCGACATCGCGCTGCAGCGTATCGATTGCCGCCAGCGCCTGGCGGCGGCGGGAAACCCGGGCTAAATCGACGCCCGCCGGCGGCGTGACATCGCGCACCTTGAAATTCTTTTTGCTGGGGTCGCTGGGCAGTTCAAAAGGATTGTGGGCGATGCCCAAATATCCCGCCACGCCGCCGCCGAAACGTCGGTCGACGTTCGTACCCAACTGAACATACGCCGGCAGATTTTCGCGGCCGCCCCGCTCCTTGGAAACCACCGAACCGTAACAAGGATACGTGATAGCCGGGTTCATTTTGTGGCCCGACATCATATAGGCGTCGGCCGCGCCGTGGCTGCCGTTTTTAGGATTCAAATTCCGCATCACGCTGAAGAGTCCCAATTCTCGGGCGAAATTGGGGAGTTGGTCGGAAAACACGACGCCGGGAACGGTTGTTTGCGTGACGCCGAACTCCCCGCGCACATCGTCGGAGGCTTCGGGTTTGGGGTCAAATGTTTCGTGATGGCTGGTGCCGCCGCGCGTCCAGATGAGAATACAGTTGACGTCGCGCCGCCCGCCCGCAGCTTGGGCGTTCTGGGCGAGTAGCGTTGGCAGTGTCAGACCCAAGGGCGCCAAGGCGCCGATTTGCAGCAGAAATTGGCGGCGAGCGTTTTTTTGGCAATCGGAAACGCGGGTGGGAAAGAGGTTGAGCATCAGGGCGACTCCTGGCGGGTGCTCTTGGGCGGGGTTCGTATAGCGGGGAGGGCTGTTCGTGTATGGGTGGGCTGTTCTCATTCAGTTCTCGGGAGAACCGAGAACAATGGCGGGGGTGAAGGCCAAAATCGATTTTACACGATTTTCGCCGGTCGAGCCAACATATTTATGGCCGTTGATGGATTTTCGGTTGAAATTGCTCCCATAACTTGAGATACTATGAGGGAATGAAATCCCTTGGCGGCAGCTGCGTCGAATTGCGACTTGTAGTTTGGGTGCGATAAAAATGCCGCGCCGAGAGAGAGTTCTCCTACCCCGTTCCCTTGTCTAACAAGCGAACGACCGCCATCCAACCGTTCCACGCCGCGACCTTCCTACCAACCGATCTTCCCCCCACCACCATCTCTCCAACCGACGGAGTTGTCATGCACGACAACGCCACCGCTGCAAGGTTTGCCCTCGCGCTGCTGTGGGGATGTTTTGCGCTGGCGCCGTGCTGGGCGGCCGATTCTTCGTCGCCAGTGGTTGACGTACAAGTGTCGGGCTTGGCGGTGGCGCCGCTGGAATATCAGTTGACTGGTAAGATGGCGCGGCTGCAATTGGCGGTGTCGGCGGGCGAACAACAAACAGACGCCACGCGCAGCGCCGCCTATGAAAGCCTTGCTCCAGATGTCGTTCAGGTCGACCGCTGGGGACGCATCACGCCGGTTGGCGAAGGCCAAGGCAGTGTTCGCGTTCGCTGGGAAAAACAGGAAGCGGTCGTGAAAATCACGGTGGTCGATTTCGACCGCCCCGTCGATTTTGTCTACGACGTGATGCCGGTCTTCACGCGCAACGGCTGCAACGGCGGCGGTTGCCATGGTTCGCAATTCGGCAAGGCGGGCTTCAAAATTTCGCTCTTCGGTTTCGACCCCAAAACCGACCACCCCGCCATCGTGCGCGACGCGCTACAGCGGCGGGTTTCCATGGTCGCGCCGCAAGACAGCTTATTGCTCGCCAAAGCCACGCTGGCTCTTTCGCATGGCGGCGGCAAACGTTTCGACGCCGATTCGGAAGACTACAACACTATCGTCGCCTGGCTCAAGGAAGGCGCCGCGGCGCCCAGCGGCCAAGAGCCCCGACTGGTCGACCTCCAGGTGACGCCGCCGGAATGGGTTTATCGCCCGGACGAAACACGCCAACTCCGCGTGACTGCGGTGTATGACGACGGCCGGCAAAGCGATGTCACGCATTTGGCGCAGTACGATTCCATGAACGAATCGGTGGCGGGCGTCAATGGGCGGGGCCATATTACGGCAGATTCGGCCGGCCAGACTTCGATCATGGTCCGCTTCCAGGGGCAAGCAAAAATATCGATGGTGGTGGTTCCGTTCGACCGCAGCATCGACCTCAGCGGCATCACGCCGGTGAATTATATTGACGCCTTGGTGATGGAGCGTTGGCAAAAACTGAACTTGCCGCCATCGGAGTTGTGCAGCGATGAAGTCTTTCTCCGCCGCGCCTTTCTCGACTGCCTGGGCGCCCTCCCCCCGGCGGAAAAAATTGAATCATTCCTGACTTCGCAGGCGCCCGATAAACGCACCCGGTTGGTGAACGAACTGCTCGGTTTGACCGGCGATGCGAAACGCGATGTCTATAATAATGAATGGAGCGCCTATTGGACGCTCAAATGGGGCGACTTGCTTCGCAACAACCGCAACACGCTGGGCGATGGCGGCATGTGGGCGCTCTACAATTGGATTCGCGGTTCGCTGCGCGAGAACAAGCCGGTCGACCAATTCGTGCGAGAATTGATTACCGCGCAAGGCTCGGTTTTTGAGAGCGGGCCGGCAAACTACTACAAAATCGCCAAAAAACCGGAAGATTTGGCGGAGGCCACGGCGCAAAACTTCCTCGGCGTGCGGCTCGCCTGCGCGAAATGCCACCACCATCCGTTCGAGGCCTATAGCCAACAAGACTATTACGGCTTGGCGGCGTTTTTTACCCGCGTCAGTTCCAAGGGCAGTTTGGATTTCGGCGCCCTCGGCGGCGATACCATCGTCACGGTGCGTCGGACCGGCAGCATCAAACATCCGCGTACGCGCAAGGTCGCGCCGCCGACGCCGTTGGGCGGTAAATCGATCGTCGCCGATGAGTATCGCGACCTGCGGCGTCCGCTGGCCGATTGGCTGACATCCGCGGAGAACCGGCTGTTCTCACGAAATATCGGCAATCGATTTTGGGGTTATTTCATGGGGACCGGTTTGGTGGAGCCGATCGACGACATGCGGGCGACGAATCCGCCGGCCAACCCCGCCTTGCTCGATGCCTTGGCCGACCACTTCGTCGGCAGCGGGTTTGATCTCAAACAACTCATGCGCGATATCATGGTCTCTCGGACGTACCAATTGAGTTCGGCGTTGACGGCCGAGAATGCGGCCGACACCCGTTTTTACACGCATTACAACGTGAAGCGTTTGCCGGCGGAAGTGTTGCTCGACGCCATCGATTCCGCTTGCGGCACGCAGGAAAAATACTCGGGCATTCCCGCCGGCACGCACGCCGTCGAACTGCCCGACCCCAACTTCGCCTCGTATTTCCTCGATACGCTGGGCCGTCCGGCAAGGGTGATCACTTGCGAATGCGAACGCACGGCGGAGCCGAACCTGGCGCAAGTGTTGCACGTGGCCAACGGCGATTTGCTGCAACGAAAAATCAGCGCCAAGACGGGACGTGTGTCGCAACTTTTGGCGGCGAAATCGGCCGGCGCAGCCAACAATGATACTGTAACCAACAATGATGCGAACATCGTGCGGCAGCTTTATCTGGCCACGTTTAGTCGTTCTCCACGTGAGGAGGAAACGGCGAAGTGTTTGAAAATCGTGGCTGCGGCCGCCAATCGGAAGGAGGGCTTGGAGGATGTGCTCTGGGCTCTATGTAATAGTCGTGAGTTTTTGTTCAACCACTAAAAGAGCTGTTTTGTTGCAATTGACCAATGAAAATACGATAATCGGCGAACTGCCTCAGGCAGCACCCCAATAGACGACCCACCCCAAAAACGACACACCAGAATCGCAAACACGAGTCGATGCATCGCCGCAGTGCTGGCGGTGCGATGGCTCGGCATTAAAAATCAAGGAAGGGACCACCTCCTATGTTAAATTCTCAACGCACCCGTAGCTTGTTCGCCACGGTGTTATTCACTGCGGCATTACTCACGGCGCCGATGTTGTTAGCGTCGATGTTGTTAGCGGAGGCGGCTACCGGCGCCGAAGCCACCCCCGCCGCAACGCCCAAGCTCGAAGCGCCAGGCTTGGGCGACCCCGGCCAGTTGCAGGCGATCATCGTCGAAACGGGGCGAGCCGCTGGAGAAGCGGTGGTCGTTTCAGGCCGCGACGCCGGACAACAATTGATTGTTATCGGTAAGTATTCAACCGGCCAAACGCGTGATCAAACGCGCGACGTCACCTACGCCACCGCGCCCGAAGGCGTGGCGTCGGTCGATAAAACCGGTTGGTTGACACCCATCAAGGAAGGCCAAACAACGGTGCTAGCTCGTTCGGCAACCGGACAAGAGGCGTCGGTAACGGTGCAGGTTACGCATATCGAACAAGACGCCCCGGTCAATTTCCCCAACCAAGTAACGCCGATTTTTACCAAGTACGGCTGCAACGGCGGCGGCTGCCATGGCAAGGCCAGCGGCCAAAACGGCTTTCGTCTCTCGCTGCTCGGTTTTGAGCCCGGCGAAGATTACGAACACCTGTTGAAAGAAGGCCGTGGCCGACGTCTCTTCCCCGCCGCACCCGAGCGCAGCCTCTTGCTAACCAAGGCCGTGGCCGAAGTGCCGCACGGCGGAGGACGCCGGCTCGACACCGGTTCGCCCGCCTACAGCGTGATCTTGCGTTGGATCGAACAGGGCATGCCCTACGGCAACGACGACGACCCAACCGTGGTTCGCATTGAAGTCTTTCCCAAGGAATCGGTCATGCCGCGCGATGGCCTCCAGCAGTTGGCTGCGGTGGCCTACTACAGCGATGGCCACACCGAAGACGTCACCCGCATGACGAAGTTCGAATCGAACGACCAGGAAATGGCCGAAGTCAGCGAAACCGGCTTGGTCGAAACCGCGAAACTAACGGGCAGCGTGGCGGTCATGGCCCGGTACCAGGGGCAGGTCGGGGTGTTTCGCGCCACGGTTCCGCTGGGTATTAAAGTTGATTCGCTGCCGCCCTCGCACAACGCCATCGACGACTTGGTCTTCGATAAATTGAAAAAACTGGGGCTGCCGCCCTCCAAGATTGCAACCGACGCCGCCTTCCTCCGCCGCGCCAGCATCGATATCGCCGGCCGGCTGCCCACGCTGGAGGAGTCGAAGGCGTTTCTCGAAGACACCACCGCCGATAAACGCGGCGTCTTGATCGACCGCTTGCTCGCCAGTTCCGATTACGCCGACTATTTCGCCAACAAATGGAACGCGATTCTTCGCAACAAGCGCCGGGCCGCGTCCGACAAAGCCGCCACCTACGCCTTCCACTCCTGGATCCGCGACAGCCTGATGCAGAACACGCCCTACGATCAGTTCGTGCGAGAAGTGATCACCGCCACGGGGCAAGCGGGCGTGCATCCGCCGGTGGCTTGGTATCGTGAGGTGAAAGATCAAAGCGCGCAAGTGGAAGATACAGCACAGTTATTTCTCGGCCTGAGAATTCAATGCGCCCGCTGCCATCACCATCCGTTCGAGAAGTGGAGCCAGCGAGATTACTACGGATTCTCCGCATTCTTCGCCCAAGTGGGCCGCAAGCCAAGCCGCTTCCCCGGCGCCGACCGCATCTACCATCGTCGCGGCGTGGCGCAGGCGAAAAACCCCAAAACGGGCGAAAATATCAAGCCGACCGGCTTGGGCGGCGAAGCGCTCGAGATTCCCGCCGAAGACGATCCTCGCCATCAACTCGCCGACTGGATGGCCAACCCCGACAACCCCTTCTTCGCGCGGGCCTTGGTGAATCGGTATTGGAAGCATTTCTTCGGCCGTGGTTTGGTCGATCCTGAAGACGACATGCGCGTAACCAACCCCGCCACGAACCCGGCCTTGCTCGACGCCCTCGCACAAGATTTCATCGAACACAAGTTCGATCTAAAGTACTTGGTGCGAACCATCTGTAATTCGCAGGTGTACCAATTGAGTTCGGAGCCGAACCAATGGAACCAGAACGACAAGCAAAACTTTTCGCGTTATTACCCCAGCCGTTTGAAGGCGGAAGTATTGCTCGACGCGATCAACCAAGTGACCGATTCCAGCACGCGTTTTGGCGGTGTTCCGGCCACCACCCGGGCCACGCAGTTGCCCGACAACGGTTTCAACTCGTATTTCCTGACGGTGTTCGGCCGGCCGGAATCGAGCAGTGCATGCGAGTGCGAGCGGTCGTCGGAAGCGAACCTTGCCCAGAGCTTGCACTTGTTAAACTCGGCCGAGATTCAAGGTAAGTTGACCGCCGGAACTGGCCGCGCGGCCAAGTTCGGCAACGACAAGGAGCGTTCGCACGTCGACAAACTTCGAGACCTCTACCTCCTGGCTTTTTCCCGCCAACCGACCGACGACGAAATTAAAATCGCGATGGCGCATATTGAGAAGTCGGAAAAGCCGGCTCAGGCATACGAAGATATCGTCTGGGCGTTGATCAACACCAAGGAGTTTTTGTTCAACCACTAACGGCTGCCTGCATTCCGATTGAGAAGCCCGGCTTTTTCAAAAAGCCGGGCTTCTGAACCCGGTAGTAATTTTCCCACGCTTACCTAAAACACAACACGGCTGCCCGCCTCCCTCGAAAAAGCCGTAAAAATCCCACCACCCATAATTTTTACCCGCACCGCTCCCTTGCTGTGAGTAAAATAGAGTTTCCGGCTCGTCGCGTCGGTTTGAGCGAATCGTTCAAGCTGCAAGACGCGCCCCCGCCAACCATCGAGACGCCCGCGCGTCTTCCTTCAGGTTCAGGATCTTTCGCTATGCAACATAGCCTCTCTTCCAGAATGGGCTTCTCTCCCAGAATGGCTGCCGCTTCGTGTTGGCCGTTAACGGCGCCCTTATGGTTGTCATCCAGAGCGATGTTCGTCATCGCCTTGTTCGGTGCGGCGTTGTTGCTTCCGGCGTCTGTTGCTCTGGCGCAGTTGCCGGTCACGAACCTGACCACCCTCTCGCCGGCGGGCGGCAAGGCGGGGTCCACGTTCGATGTCGTGATTGGCGGCGCCTCGCTCGACGAAGCTTCGCGTTTATTGTTTTCGCATCCTGGAATCACCGCCGCGCAGCAAACGCAGCACGACGACTTGCTGAACCGCGAAACGCTGGTCGATAACAAATTTAAGGTGACCATCGCTCCCGACACGCCGCCCGGCATATACGATGTTCGCGTGGTGGGTCGCTTCGGCGCGTCGAACCCACGCGCCTTTGCCGTGGGCCGGCTGGAGGAAACGACCGACGCCGGCGCGAATGTCGTGCTGGAAAAAGCGCCTGAATTGGCCTTGGGTTCGGTGGTCAATGGTCGGACCGACGGCGATGTGATCGACCATTTCAAAATCCAACTGAAAGCGGGCCAGCGGCTGATTGCCGATTGTTTGGCCCAGCGCATCGATTCGCGACTGCGGCCCTCGCTAGCGATTTACGACGACCAAGGCGCGGAACTCAAACGCTCGCGGGGTGAACTTGAGTCGGACCAATTCCTGCAATTCGAGGCGCCACATGACGGCGCCTACACACTCGCCCTACACGATTTTATTTTCCGCGGCGGCGGCGAATACTTCTACCGCTTGCAGGTGCATGTTGGTCCCAAAATTCAGCAGGTGTTTCCGCCCTCGTTGCCGCCGGGTGTTAAACAAACTGTCTCGATTTTCGGCTGGAATTTACCGGGCGGAAAACCGGCCGCCGGTTTGCCCGACGGTTTGCAGGTGCTGCAAGCGGAAGTTTCCATGCCCGCCGCCGACGCCGCGAACGCCGCCTTCGGTTCGACTTCCGCCGCCATGCTCGATTCCGAACTGGTCACGCCCGTTGCTGGCGAACTACGCGAACCGTTGCGGCTGTACGTCGCCAAGCGGCCTTGGTGGAGGAAAAAGAACCCAACGCCGACGCCGCCTCAGCGCAGCGGGTTACGGCGCCTTGCGAAATCGTGGGCCGATTTTACCCTCGCAACGATGACGACTGGTTCGTGTTCAGCGCCAAGAAAGGCGAGGTCTATACGATTGAAGTCGTCTCGCAGCGTATGGGCGCGGCATGCGACCCTTACCTCTCGATTCGCAGCGTGGTCGGCGAAGCGACTAAGGAGTTGGCGCAAGTCGACGACGCCGGCGCGCGAAACGCGGGCATCAAGGCCGACCTCGATTTCACCAGCGACGATCCTCAATACCGCCTCGCCGTGAAGGAAGATGGCGACTATGTCATCATGATTCGCGATCAATTCGGCGCCACGCAAGACGATTTCGGCAATTTGTATCGGCTGATCATTCGCCGCGAAGCTCCCGATTTCCGCCTCGTTGCGTCGCCGCAACCGGGCTTTACGGCCAACGCCGCGCAAGCGGTGCAATCATCAACCACCTTGCGCCGGGGCGACATCACGCTGGTCAACCTGACGGTGGAGCGGCGCGACGGTTTCAAAGGCGATATTAGTGTTTCCGCCACCGGCTTGCCGGCGGGTGTCTCGTGCCGCCCGGTGCTGTTGGCCGGCGCGGCCACGAAGGCCTCTCTGTTTTTGGTCACGGCGGAAGATGCTCCGGCGTGGTCGGGCGAGATCACAATCGTTGGCTCGGCGGAAATAAATGGCCAGAAAGTGGAGCGTCAAGCACGCGCCGCCTCCTTGGTATGGGCCACGGGCAATCGGGCCCTGGACCCAGCCGTTTCCCGCGTGGCTCGCACGTTCACCGTTTCGGTTTCCGATCGCGAATCGGCGCCGGCGCAAGTCAGCATGCCGGAGGCAGTGGTCGAGACCTGTAAAGGCGCCAAATTTGAAGTGCCGATCAAGGTCGCGCGGCGCGGCGAATTCAAGGTCGATCTGGTGCTCAAGCCGATCGGCGCTCCGAAGGAATTCAAGCCGGCCGATGTGACGATCAAGGCCGCCGACGCCGCCGGCAAGCTGGTGTTTAGTTTGGCCAACGCCAAAACGCCCTTGGGCGCACAAACGTTTTATCTGCGAGCCACGCCCAAGTTCAAATACAGCCGCAATCCTGAAGCGGCCAAGGCGGTAGCGGCTGAAAAAGAACTGCTGGCCAAACGCAAGGCCGCCATCGCGGAAGAAACGAAACAGGCCACGGCGGCCAAGGCCAAAAGTTCGGCCGACGTGCAAGCCGCCCAAAAGCAGGTCAATGCCGCCGCCGCGCAACTGCCACCCACGGCCGCCGCCGTCAAGGCGGCTGAAGCCACAGCGGCCGGCCTCGCCAAAAAACTGGCCGCCTTGGAAAAAGCCGAAACGCCGCCCGAAGAGAAAGCCAAGGCGGTAGCGGCGGCTCGCCAAGCACTCGAAAAAGCACAGGCGGCCCAGAAAGACGCCCAGGCCAAGGCGACCGCCGCCACCAAGGCGAAAACCGACGCCGACGCCGCCCTCGCCAAGAACAAAACCGCTTTAACGGCGGCGGAACAAAAGGAGAAGTCGGTGCAAGCGCTCACCAAGCAGGTCGACGCCCGCATCAAGGCGGCCGATGCAAAAATCGCCGCATTGAACAAAGCCAACGCCGCCAAGGATGTCACCTTCGCGGTTGTGTCGACTCCGGTTCGGCTCAATATCCACGCCACGCCGGTTCGCCTTTCGGTTGCCGCCGCGCCGCAGTTGAAACAAGGCGCCGCTGGCGAATTGGTGGTCAAGGTGGAGCGGCTGTTTGGCTTCACCGGCCCGGTCACGTTGCAAGCCGCCGCTCCCAGCGGGGTGAAGGGCGTGGCGGTGAGTAAAATCACGGTGGCGGAAGGCCAAACCGAAGGCAAGCTTCCGGTGGCCGTTGCCGCCGACGCTTCGGTCGGCGAACACAAGTTCTCGGTCAAGGGAACGCTCAAATTCAACAACGTTGCTCTGGAGTCTTCGTTGGAGGCGCCGCTAGCGGTTCAAGCCGCCGCCGCCGAAACTCCGAAAAAGTAGTTCGTTCTACAGAAGTTCCGTTCTACATTAGACCCATGCAGAATGCAGGTAATTGCGATGTTTCATCGATCGCGCTTTAATCGTTTTTTCACTTTGCCGTTTCTCGCGGGCGTCGTGCTGATTTGCGCCGTTTCAAACAATGCGTCGGTGCGAGCCGACGACGAGAAACCGCTCGAAATCGCGGCCATCAAACACGAAGGCGAAGTCGACTTCGAAAAAGAGGTGCTGCCCATTCTGCGGCGAAGCTGCCTGGCTTGCCACAACACGGCCGAAGCCGAAAGCGACCTCATCCTGGAAACCCCGAAAACGATATTGGCCGGCGGCGCGGAAGGGCCCGGCGCAGTGGCCGGAAAAGGCGACGAAAGCCTGATTCTGCAACTGGCCGCCCACCAGCGGGAATCGTTCATGCCCCCGGAAGATAACGACGTCGGCGCCAAAGACCTCACCCCCCAGGAATTGGGCCTGCTCAAACTCTGGATCGACCAAGGCGCCAAGGGTGAAGTGACCGGCGGCGGTCCTGTGCGTTGGCGGCCTCTGCCGGCGGGTGTGAATCCTATTTACTCCGCAGCCATTTCCGCCGACGGCCAGACCATCGCCACCGGCCGCGCGAACCAGGTGTTCCTTCATCATGGACCGAGCAAACGCAGCCTAGGCCGTTTGAGCGATCCCGCCTTGGCGGCTTCGCCGAACGAGTACGGCCCCGCCCATCTCGACCTAGTGCAAGCCCTGACCTTCTCCCCCGACGGAAACACGCTCGTTTCCGGCGGTTATCGGACCGTGAAAATCTGGCGCCGCACACCCGCCGTGGCGGTGAAGCGATGGAGTGTGGGCGCCGGCGAGTGGAAGGTCGGCGCCGTGAGCGCCAACGGAGCCTTGTGTGCTCTGGCCCAACCGAATGGCCAGATCAAAATCGTGCAGCTTGCCGACGGCGCCGTAAAACAAACGCTCCAAGGCCCAGCGAGCGAAGTGCTGGGGCTGGCTTTTTCCAAAGACAACGCCACGCTGGCGGCGATTGCGGCCGATAAATCGTTACGACTTTGGAACACGGCCGATGGCAAACCTGTTGCCAACGCCGAACTGGCCGCAGTTTCCCATGCCGTGGCTTTTGTCGGCTCCGCCGGGCAAATTGCCGTCGGCCGCGACGACGGCATCGTGCGGCTGTGGTCGATCAAGGCTGGTGAAAAAGTGGAAGGCCAGGATACGCCAGCCGCCACACTGGAAGCCGGCGCCGAGTTGAAAGGCCACGCCAAGGCGGTCCGTGCAATCGCGCTCACCGCCGCGCAGGCCGAACAGTTCGCTACTGCTGATGAGCAAGGTATTGTTATTATTTGGGACGCCGCTCAAAAGAAGCAAATTCGCAAAATCAACCATGGCGAGCCAGTGACCGGGCTGGCCTGGACCGCCGATGGCAAAACACTCGCCACTGCCGGCGGCGGCAAAACACTCACACTCTGGCAAGCCGCCGATGGCAAAAAGCTGGCCGACCTGCGGGGCGATTACCGCACGCGGCTATCGGTGGCGGCGGGACAACGGGCGGTCTCGCTGGCGAAGAAATATATCGTCGGCGCGAAGGCTGATGTCGACGCGGCCAACAAAACCAAAACGGCCGAAGAGGCAAACGTAAAGAAATCCGGCGAGGCGATCAAGAAGGCCGAAGAGGCGTTGGCGAAGAGTGTGGAGGCGGTGAAGAAACCTTTGGCGGATAAGCAAGCCGCTGAAAAGGTCGTGGCGGCGGCGAAAGCCAAGCTCGAAAAAGCCAAGGCGGCCGTTGTGGCGGCCGACAAAACCGTGGCGGCGGCCGTGGCGGCCGTGCCTGTCGCTGAAAAAGCGCGCGACGCCGCCAAGACGCGAGCGCCGCTGGCGGATCCGGCCGTGAAGTTGGCTGAGGAATTGCTCGCCGCTGCTCAAAAAGCGGCTGCGGCGAACAAGGCGAATGATCTCTTGGCGGCCGTTGCCGCAGACGCCAAAAAGCTCGTTAGTCAAGCCGCTGCTCGCCGAGAACAGGCCAAGAAAGCGATCGTCGACGCCGAGGCGGCGGTCAAGGCGGCAATCGCGGCGAAGGCAAAATCAGAAGCCGGAAAGAAAACGGCTGTTGCGGCGGTTCCGGCCGTCGAGAAGGAAATTAAAACGGCCGAAGCCGCCGCCAAGAAAACCACCGACGCCTACGATAAAGTAGCGGCCGCGCAAAAAGCGGGCGAGCGCGCCGTGGCCGGCGCCAAGCGAA
>QIKY01000084.1 GCA_003233175.1 Planctomycetaceae bacterium
GTTTTGATCAGATCTTTCCGGACAACCGGAATTGACAACGAAAGCGTTAATACCTGCCCAGTCTTTCTGTTTTCACATTTCCGCCGGGCGCGTCAGACGCCGCTCAGTCTTCGCGAGCCGCTTTTTCCCGCCTGTTGGACGTTTGGTGTTGTCTGGCGCACCGTCGAAAAATCGCGACTCTGGCGGCGTGGAGTATACAATGGAGGCTCGGCGGATGATCACGCGTTCGGCTGCTATCGCGCAGTGTAATAATTTGCTTTTCCAACAAGGTTTTTCGGCGGTTATCGTGCTTCATGCTTTCATTGGCTGCTTTTTCAACGTAGGAATGGTCCAGACGAAGGGCGCTTGTGAATTCTGAAAAGATAGTTGCATTCGACGCCTTGGCCGGCGTGCTCGAAGTATATCGGGCTCAGGGAAAAACCGTGGTTCACAGCCATGGCGTGTTCGATTTGCTGCATATCGGGCACATTCGCTATTTGCAAAAAGCGAAGCAACTGGGCGATGTTTTGCTTGTCACGATCACCCCCGATCATTTGGTCAACAAAGGTCCTCACCGGCCTGTTTTCGATCAAACATTACGGGCGGCGGCCCTGGCGGCGTTAGCGTGTGTTGATCATGTTTGTGTGAACATCTGGCCGACGGCGGCCGAAACCATCGCGCATGTGAAACCCTCGGTATTCGTGAAGGGCGCGGAGTATCGGGACCACAAAACGCCGGAGCTGCTGCGTGAGGAAAAAGTCGCGGCTGGGTTGGGAGTGGCGGTCGAGTTCATTGAAGAACTTACGTCCAGCTCCTCGCACTTGATCAACAACCATCTATCTCCGTTTTCGGAGGAAGCCGACCAATACCTGTTGGGGTTTCGTCAAACACACTCCGCACATGAAATTTTGGCCCCCCTGCAAGCCGCCCAAAAAATGCGGGTGCTGGTGGTGGGCGAAGCCATCATCGACGAATACCACACCTGCTCGATGTTGGGGCAGTCGATGAAAGCAACCAATATCGTGACTCGCTTCCACTCGCACCAGCGTTACTTGGGCGGCGCGCCGGCGGTGGCGAATCATCTGGCTTCCTTTTGCCAAGAGGTTTGTTTGGTGGCGATGTTGGGCGCCGACCAAACGCAAGAAGATTGGGTTCGCAACCAATTGCGCGGCAACATTCAGCCGCGATTTATCCATCAGCCGAATGCGCCCACGATTGTCAAGCGGCAGTTTCGAGAAGCGTATTTCGGCACGCCGTTGTTCGAGATCGATTATTTGAACCAAGAGCCTCTGGCGACTGCGGAAAGCGACGCCTTGCGTGAACTTTTGGAGCGTGAGGCGCCGCAATTCGATTTGGTCGTGGCGGCCGACTACGGGCATGGCATGCTCGATGCCGCCGCCGTACGCGTGTTGTGCGACGTGGCGAAATTCCTGGCAGTCACGACACAAGCCAACGCCGCCAATGTTGGCTATCACACCATCTCGAAGTACTGCCGGGCGAACTACTTCTCGCTCTCGGAGCATGAATTGCGTTTGGACCGTAAAAGCCCCGCCGGCGGCTTGGCTGAATTGCTGGAGCAGGTTCGCCAAGAGCTTGAAGCGGAAAACGCGGCCGTGACGATCGGAAATCGGGGCTGTTTCTGTCTGAACGCCGAGCAACGGCAGTGTACATCGCCCGCGTTGGCGACGAACGTGGTCGACCGTTTCGGCGCCGGCGAGGCGTTTTTCGCACTCACGGCAATCGCGGCTCGCGCCGGCGCCACTCTGGAAGAGTTGGCCTTTCTGGGCAACGTGGCGGGTGCGGAAGTGGTGGCGGTTGAAGGCAACGCTGCTTTCCTAGATAAACTAGCCGTCGAGCGGCATGTCGAATCATTATTAAAATAGTCGGAGTCAGCGGCCAATGAAACGTGTTTTAGTTACCGGCGGGGCTGGCTATGTGGGCGCCGTGCTTGCGCCGAAATTGCTTAACGCCGGTTTTGCCGTGCGCGTGCTCGACCTCTGCATTTATGGCGAGCATGTGTTGGACACTTCGCAAGAGCACCTGGAGTTGGTCCAGGGAGATCTTCGCGACGCCGCGCTGGTCGACCGTGCATTGCGCGATTGCGACGCCGTCATTCACCTAGCCTGCATTTCAAACGACCCCAGTTTTGAACTCGATTTGGAGTTGGGCAAGTCGATCAATTTCGATTGTTTCCGCCCGCTGGTGGAAGCCTCGCGGCGAGCGGGCGTGCAACGTTTTGTGTATGCTTCGTCGTCGAGCGTGTACGGCGTGAAGAAGGAAGACAAAGTCACTGAGGCGCTGCCCCGCGAACCGCTGACCGACTACTCGCGTTTCAAGGCGCTGTGTGAAGACGTTCTGCTGGAATACCAATCGCCTGACTTCACCACCGTGATCGTTCGCCCGGCCACGGTTTGCGGTTACTCGCCGCGTTTGCGGCTCGATTTGACCGTCAACATTCTTACCAATCATGCGGTGAACAATCGTAAGATTCGCGTCTTTGGCGGCGCGC
Organism: Planctomycetaceae bacterium; assembly: GCA_003233175.1. Lineage (GTDB taxonomy): Bacteria > Planctomycetota > Planctomycetia > Pirellulales > Pirellulaceae > SZUA-33. The sequence continues at coordinate 2,489 of QIKY01000084.1, forward strand.
AACATCGGCCGAACATTCACATCGAAGACATCACCGACCTCTACGTCCAACTGCTGCAACTGCCCGCCGACGCCATCGGCGGCAAAACGTGGAACGCCGGTTATGAAAATGCCAGCGTGGAGGAAATCGCCCATACGGTGCGCGGCGTGGTGGGTGATGAGAATGTCGAAATCGGGTTTGAGCCGACCGACGACTTGCGCTCGTATCGGATCTGCTCCGAAAAAATCGAACGCGATATCGGCTTCACGCCCAGCCGCACCATTGCAGACGCCGTGCAAGATTTAGTAGCCGCCTTTGAGGCTGGAAAAATACCCGATTCCATGACCGACCCTCGATATTTCAACATCAAAACCATGCAGGCGCTGGGTCTCAAATAACGCAAACTGTTCATTGCGGCGCGGGAAATGCGATAGTTATCCAGCCGACAGCGAATACCCCGCGAACGGACGAAGAAAGGAAACGCAGAGGTCGCAAAGTCGCAGAGAAGAAGAAATTGAGAAAAAACGATGGTAACTACTCAGCGATGATCGCACGATGCTTTTTTGCGAGAACCACGAATGGACACAAATTCACACGAATGAATTTCAACGGGCTCTCAGGTTTTCTCCTGGAAACAAGCGACGTCAGCCGTGTTACGTGGAGAGCTCGCCACAAGAATTCGTGTTCATTCGTGGTTCCATCAAGTACCGATCGAAGCTCGTCGCTGAATAGTTACAAACGATGAAAGAAAAGCAAGGGGAATCTCGGCGATGCTCATCGACTGTGAGATTGAATCGCATGGTCAACTTGGGCCGGGACGACTGGAGATTTTCCTCTGCGGCCCTCCGCGACTTTGCGTTCTCCGCGTTGAAATGTCCGCCCGGAAACCGCCGAGCAATGTCTAGACTTCCGCCGGCGGCGCGGGAAATGCGATAGCTATCCAGCCGACAGATCAAAACTCGTGAACGGTTATAATAACGCTTTGGCGGAAAGAGTGGAAAGGTTCGTGACGATGGCAGACGCCGCTGAGAAAATCCCGCCCGATTTAGCGGCCTTGGCGCGTCGTATCCGGGCGACGGTCGTCGAGATGTCGCACCACGGCGGCGCGCCGCATTTGGGTTCGGCGCTGTCGTGTGTCGACATTTTGGTGGCGGCGTATTGGAGCTATTTGAACGTTGACCCCACGAATTCCCAAAACCCGCTGCGCGACCGATTTATTTTGAGCAAGGGCCACGCCTCTTCGGCCTTGTACGCAGTGTTGGCCGAACGCGGCTTCTTCCCTCCGGCGCGGCTATCGGACTACTGCCGCGCGGGCAGCGGGCTTTCGGAGCACATGGCGCCCGGCTGTTTGCCCGGCATCGAAGCCGCCACCGGCTCCTTGGGGCATGGGCTGTCGTTGGGCGTTGGCCTGGCGTTGGCCGGAAAAATACAAGGCCGGGGGTATCAGGTGTGTGTCGTGCTCAGCGACGGCGAATGCAATGAGGGCTCGGTTTGGGAGGCCGCCATGTTCGCCGCGGCGCAATCGCTCGACAACCTGCTCGTGATCATCGATTTCAATCGCTGGCAGGCCACCGGCCGCAGCGAGGAAATTCTCGCTATCTCTCCGTTGCGAGAAAAATGGGAGGCGTTTGGGTGGAACGCCGTTGAAGTCGATGGCCACGATATACCTTCATTGCGCAAGGCGATGTCGGCCAGATCTTTCCAAGTGAAGCAGCCCCGATGCCTCGTGGCGCGAACGATCAAGGGCCGCGGCGTTTCCTTCATGGAAGACGACAACAACTGGCACTATCGCATTCCCACCGAAGAGGAAGTGCAATTGGCCCGAGGGGAGTTGGGCCAGCCATGAGAAACGCCTTTGCACAAGAGCTGACCCGCCTGGCCGCGCGCGACGACCGCGTCGTGTTGCTGATGGGCGATATCGGCAACCGCCTGTTCAACGAATTTCGTGAGCGTTTTCCTTCCCGGTTCTACAACTGCGGCGTGGCCGAGGCGAATATGATGTCGGTGGCGGCGGGCCTGGCCATGGCAGGACTGCGGCCGGTGGTCTACACCATCACGCCGTTCGTGACGGCGCGCTGTTTGGAGCAAATTCGCGTTGACGTCTGTTACCATCGGCAGCCGGTGGTGATTGTCGGCGTGGGCGCCGGGTTGTCGTACGCCAATCTGGGGCCGACGCACCACTCCTGCGACGACATCGGCTTCTTACGCATGCTGCCGCACATGCAAATCGTATGCGCGGCCGACGCCCATGAAACCGCCGCCGGTTTGCAAGCCGCCCTGCAACAAAACGATCCCGTCTATTTAAGGATCGGCAAAAAAGGCGAACCGCTGGTGCATGCCGAGCGGCCTGAATTGATCATCGGCCAAGGCATTCCCCTGCAAGCCGGCGAGCAGATCACGATTCTGGCCACCGGCAACATGCTCCCCATCGCCCAAGAAGCGGCCGGCCGACTATCAGCCTCCGGCCTCTCCACGCAGTTGGTCAGCCTGCATACCGTGAAGCCGCTCGATACGGCCTTGCTGCGGACCTGCTTTGAAGAAAAGTCGCTGGTGGTAACCATGGAGGAACATAGCCTGATCGGCGGTTTGGGCGCCGCGGTGGCGGAATGGTTGGCCGACGGCCCGCCGCAACGCGCTCGTTTGCTGCGCATCGGAACACCCGACGCCTTCCTGCACGGCGCTCCCAGCCAAACCGCCGCCCGCGCCGCTTGGGGGCTCGATGCGGAGTCGGTGGTCAGCCGCATTACCGATTTTCACCAACAGATTGGCGAGGAAACTAGGTCGCCCAGTGGCGGAGCGCCGCGGGGAAGAACGAAAAACATAGAGAAGAAATGACGAAAGGAATGAAAACGAACTCTCGGCTTCGGGCGAGAAAGAATCGTACGCGAAACCGCGAAGAACACGAACTTCGTCTCGCATGAACAAATCATGCAATGAATTCGCCACTGAGGACACTGAGTGTGACTTGGGTGCATGTCAGGTTTTGCGCACGACTGGAATGCGTATTTGGCGTCTTTTGTTTCATATCCTGGAAGGATAGTAGCCATTAGCCGGTGGTCGAGCGCAGCGAACACCACCGGGGAATGGAGGCTCCAATATTCCGCATCCCGGCGGGATGCTAGCACCGTTGGAGTGTACGCTTCAGCGTGTTTCATTTTTGGCGGTTCGCGTGATATCGAAAGCACGCCGAAGCGTACACTCCAACGGTGGGCGGCGCGAATCACGACGTTGTTTCGAGGCGATTTCCAGGGCGCTGCTCTGGCATCCCGCCGGGATGCATCGTTCGTTGCGCCGGCCAACCGGTGGCGTCGCTACGCTCAGCCACCGGCTAATGGCTGCCAAGCCTCCGGCTTGATGAGAATGCAACCAACGACCTTTTACTTGCAACTCTCTTTTAATCAAACTGGTCGCCGTCAATTTTTACTTCTACTGCGCTAGACACAACAAAAGCTGACAGGCGCCAGAGTGGTGATTTGTCAGGCGTGGTCGTCTGTCGATGAAGTTCCGTATTCCTCTTCGCTGTGGCCTCTGTGCGCTCTGTGGCAAAAACGTTTTTTGGTTGCCTCCGCCGAGGATGCGGGGAAACGTGATCGCAATCTATCCGGCAGTTGGAAACCCGTGAGAGGTGGAATCTCGGCCCGAAATGTCGCGGCGCGATCACAACACCGGGTCGTCTTCCAAGAGATGGCAAAAGCTTTCGTAACGCCGGACGTCAAGGCGGCCATCGGCCACGGCGTTTTTCACCGCGCATTCGATTTCATGAGTGTGCGTGCAATCGGGAAAACGGCATTGGCTCACATAGGGCCGCATTTCCGGGAAAAAACCGGCCACCTCTTCGGGGATCACGTCCCAGAGTTGGAACTGCCGAATGCCGGGCGTATCGACCACGAAACCGCCAAAATCCAGCGGAATCAACCGCGACGCCGTCGTGGTGTGGCGTCCTTTTTGCGACTCTCGGCTGACCGTCGCGACGCGCAGTTGCAGCCCGCTTTCCACCGCATTCAACAACGACGACTTACCCACGCCGCTCTGTCCCGCCACCACGCTCTGCCGCCCGGCCAACACACGCCGCAACTGCGGAATATTGAAACCGGTGCTGGCTGAAACGGCCAATACTTGGTACCCCAATTGCGCGTACACGCCGGCCAGCGGTTGCAGGTCGGCCAGATCGATCAGGTCGACTTTGTTAATGCAAATAATCGGCCGAATGGATGTTTTTTCCGCCGTGACCAACATCCGATCAATCAAATTGGGTTTGAGCGCCGGCTCGGCTGCGCTGGCGATGATCAACAGTTGGTCGACATTCGAGACGATGATATGCCGCTGGCGGCGGCTGGCCCGGCTGATCACTCCGTGGCGCGGTTCGACGCGTTCAATCACGCCTTCTTTTTCGCCAGTGGGCAGAAAGAGCACACGGTCGCCGACGGCCACCGCGTTTCGGTCTTCGGTGTTCAACGACTTAAGAATCTGCCGCGTCGAGCAACGGTATTCGACGCCGTCTTGCGTCTGGACCACGCTTTTCGGTCCATGCATTCGCAAGACAACACCCGGCAAACAAGCGGCTTGATCGACTTCAATCTGGAGGGAGAGGCCGTCTGAGGAAGTGACGACATTTTCGGCCACGATGGTGCGTTTGCGAGTTAGCTCGCCCTTGCCGCTGACGCGTTCATGCAGCACCGATTCATCGTTGGCGGGGTCTTCCTGCTGGAACCGCCGGGTGAGATCCTTGGTTCGGGTTCGGGTTTGCCTGTTCTTCCGCAAGGCCACGCGAAATTTTTTCTGTTTGCCTTTCTTGGCCATGATCCCCCGTGGCAATTTGGAAAGCCTAATACCTTCTAACACAATTTAGTAGGTCAGCATCAAACTCCGTGTTTGAAACGCCAAACAGGGGTTATGTTAGGAGCTCTAAGTGACTTTATCTTCGGCTTTTGCGGCAGGCGTTTGATGCGTTCGGTTGGCGGCGCCATTCGACTCCGCCGACCGTGCGGCCGGCCCGATCAGGTTAATGATATCTTGTTCGTCGATTTCCTCTTCCTTGAGCAGCGCCTGGGTGATTTTTTCGAGTTTATCCCGGTTGCTGTCGAGCATTTCCTCGGCCTGTTTGGCCGAAGCGTGCAAGATTCTCGCGACCTCGTCGTCGATGATTTGCATGGTGTGTTCGCTGAACGCCCGATGCGCGTGCATTTCGCGGCCCAGGAACGGGTCTTCGTCGCTGAGTTTGTAGCAGACCGGCCCCAGCCGCTCGCTCATGCCCCACTGCGTGACCATGCGGCGGGCAAGGTTGGTGGCTTGTTCGAGGTCGTTTTCGGCGCCCGCGCTATTTTGGTGATAGATCAAACGCTCCGCCGCCCGGCCCCCCAACATGAACGCCAAGCGGGCGTACAATTCGTGCTCGGCGATGCTCAGCCGATCTTCCTCGGGAAGCATTTGAGTGACGCCCAACGCCTGCCCGCGAGGAATAATCGTGACTTTATGCACGCGGTCAGCCCCCGGCAGCAGCCAGGCCACCAACGCGTGGCCAGCCTCGTGGTAGGCGGTTTTTTCTTTTTCCTTATCGGTGATCAGCTCCTCGCGTTTGGCGCCCATGAGCACCCGGTCGCGAGCGTATTCAAAGTCTTCCATGTAGACTTTGTCTTTGTCGTGCCGCGTGGCCCACAAGGCCGCCTCATTGACCAAATTCCGAATGTCGGCGCCGGTGAGCCCCATCGTCGCCGAAGCCAGTCGATCAAGATCAACGTCGTCGGCCAGGGGAACCTCGCGAACATGCACCTTGAAAATTTCCAAGCGGCCCTGATGCGTCGGCCGATTGACCGTCACATGCCGATCGAAACGACCCGGCCGCAACAAGGCGGGGTCGAGAACATCAGGCCGATTCGTAGCCGCCAGCACAATCACCGAATCGTTCTGGGCGAAGCCGTCCATTTCACTCAGAATTTGGTTCAGTGTTTGCTCGCGTTCATCGTGACCGCCGCCCAAACCCGCGCCCCGCTGACGCCCAACGGCGTCGATTTCGTCCACAAAAATAATCGCCGGAGCACTATCCTTGGCGTTTTTGAACAAGTCGCGCACGCGGCTGGCGCCCACGCCGACGAACATCTGAATGAATTCCGAACCGTTCACCGAGAAGAACGGCACTCCGGCTTCACCGGCCACCGCTCGCGCCAACAGAGTTTTCCCCGTTCCGGGCGGACCAATCAGGAGCACGCCCTTGGGAACGCGGCCTCCCAGCCGCTGGAATTTCTCAGGATCGCTCAAAAAATCGATGATCTCTTGCAGGTCGGCCTTCACACTCTTCAAGCCGGCCACGTCCTTGAAGGTGACCGGCTCTTTGTCCGACTCATATTCCTTGGCCGGACTTTTGCTAAACCCGGAGAGGAAACCACCCCCCATGATTTGACTTTGGGTGCGGCGGAACATGATCCAAATAAAGGCGATCAGCCCAATCGGCAACACGACGCCCACCAACATGGTGAAGAACCAGGCGCTATCCGACGGCGGCAGCACGCGGTAATCGACCTCGTGCTTTTGCAGGAAATCTCGCAATTTTTCGCGGGCGGCGTCGCCGGACGTCAAATTAACGCGAAAATGTTTGCGTAGTTTCGTCGGATTGCCGTCTTTGTCTTTTTCCTGCTTATAGACCCCATCGTTGAGCGTGGGCGGCGCATCGGGCGCTTTTTTGAACTGGCCAGTGGCTTGCAACTCGCCAATGCCAAGCTCCTGGACGTTGCCCTTCTCGACCTGCGCAAAGAAAAACGGCTCGCTGATCGTGGAGCGGCTTTCTTGTTGCGTCGTGAAGAGCAGAATCACCAGGGCAATGAATACAAGCACCAACACCCAAATATTTGGGCTGGCGCGCATTGGCGTTTTGGGGTCTTGTCGGTCGGGCGATTCGCTAGGCGACTTCTTCTTCTCCATGGATATATCCTTTATGGCTCCGCGACGCCCGCCTTAACATCGTGCGAGAATTAAGTGTGCGATTTGCCTGTACGATAGCCTTACAAGGCTGTCGGTTTTCTGGTTTCGACGGCCTTCGAAGGCCATCGTACGACAGTAATTTCTCGCTCGATCTTTAAGGGGCGTTTGTTATTGGCCAGAGCCTCGATTCGATCCTGCAAGTCTGCATGTGTCTAAAGCTTACATTGAAGTTGCCCGGTAATTGTATCCCCCATGGCTGGAAAAACGGCAGTCCATTCGCTAATTTCGAGGCCGACTAGGGCCGAAGCACAATTTTTCCGCCCAGAGTGCCTGCCCTTTCCAACGTATTCTGCTCTTGCAGACGATGCGCGGCAGCGGCTTCGGAAAGCGGCATCACGCAGCCGATTTGGGCCTGAAGCTTGCCTTCCGACAACCACCGATTGATGGCTTCGCCCGAAACACGCATTTCCTCGGCCGACGCCTTGAACATCACGAAGCCTCGTAGCGAACATTCCTTGACGTAAAAGGGGCCGACGGGAAACTCCGGCCGTGCGTCGCGTCCAGCCATGAGAATAATACGCCCCCGCTGGGCCATGTGGGACACAATTTCGTCAAAATCGGGTTCTCGTAGTGTTTCCCACAACACATTCACGCCGCCGGTGGCGAAATTCTGCACGGCCTCCGCTACATTCCCCGTCTTGTAATTCACCACGGCGTCAGCGCCCAATTCCAAGCAGCGGGCCGTTTTTTCCTCGCTCCCCGCAGCCGTTATCACTCGGGCCCCCAACGCTTTGGCCATTTGCACCACCATCGAACCAACGCCACCGGCGCCGCCCCGCACAAAAATCGTTTCGCCCGCCTGTAACCCGGCTTCGCGAACCAGACCAATATGCGCCGTCACGCCGACCAACGCACAAGCCGCGGCGGTTTCATCGCTCACGCCCTCTGGAGTCGGATACAGCCACGATTCATCGACCGCTGCGTACTCCGCGAAGGTTCCCTGCCGGCCCATCAAACCCTGGTTCGTACACCACACGCGGTCGCCCACGTTATATCGCTTCACCTCGGCGCCAATAGCCTCCACCACGCCCGCCAAATCGCAGCCGATAATGAACGGCTGTGGAAGCGGCCAGTAATTGGCGCCATTTCGGATGTACGTATCCACGGGGTTCACGCTCACCGCCCCCATTTTTACCAGCACTTCGGTCGGCTGGGGCGCGGGTGTGGGCAACTCGCCGTAAATGATATTTTCGGCGGGGCCTGTCGACTCGATATAAGCAGCTTGCATGGCGATGTTGGATTAGGTGGTGTTGGAAACTAAGCAGTGAATGACTTAATAGCCGAGCGGCGGAAAAGAATTTACCAATAGATTTGGACGACACTCTTCATATCCTGCATGATGGCGGGTGAACTTGGCCTTCGGCCAAGATGAGAACTGTTTTTCTCCCGTCCCCGGGCGATGCCCTGTCGTTTATACATAAGTTGTACGATGGCCTTCCAAGGCCGTCGAAACAGGGATGTTCCCGGAACAGACCGACGGCCTTGGAAGGCCATCGTACGTTGTCTCCGTGCATTTGTGTATAAACAACAGGGCGATGCCACAGGCTACGATGATCTTGGCCTTCGGCCAAACGAAGGGATGATCTTGGTCTTCGGCCAAACAATACGATGATCTTGGCCGCCGCTTACCAATTCAAACCGAACGCGTCTCCGCCGGAACCTTCGCCCGTGCCGCCGCGTAAAGGGCCCTCGGGCCGTGGAATAACCGGCTCGCGCGGCGGTTCGTCTTCTTCGGCCTGCTTCGATTTTCCCGCCGGCGCCGGCGCCTGCAACGTCGCTTTCAACGAAAGGCCGATCCGCTGTTCTTGAGGATCGACGCTCATCACTTGAACCTCAACCTCCTGCCCTTCCTGCACCACGTTTTCGACTTGCGTCACACGATGATGGGCCAATTCGGAAACATGAATCAGGCCTTCCACGCCGGGCTCCAGTTTTACGAACGCACCAAACTTCGCCGTTCGCGTCACCACGCCCTTGACGATGGAGGAAGGCGTATATTTTTGGTCGATGTTGGTCCAGGGGTTGTCTTGGCTGTCGCGATACGAGAACCCAATGCGGCCGGTTTCGGTGTCGATCTTTTCGACCTTCACCTTCACCGTTTCGCCTTCTTGCAGGACATCGCTAGGATGCTTGACGCGGTCCCAACTGAGTTGGCTGATATGAATCAGGCCGTCGACGCCGCCAATGTCAACAAAAGCTCCGAAATCTTTAATACTGCGGACCACGCCTTCGTGAATCTGGCCGACTTCCAAGCTGGCCATCAACGCTTCCTTGGCGGCTTCACGTTCGCGTTCCATGATGGCGCGGTGGCTCAAGACCAAATTCTTTCGGGAAGGATTGGCCTCCATCACCACGCATAACAGTTGCTGGCCGATGTATTCGCTGAAATCTTCGACGCGATGCACCGAGATTTGCCCCGCCGGGATGAAGCCGCGAATGTTGTTCACTTGGCATTCCAGGCCGCCTTTGTTGGAGCCGTTGATGTTCGCCTTGACCACGGCGCCTTCGGCGATGTCGGACCAATCCGACACTTCAACAGCGGCGCCGGGCAAGGCTAGTTCATAAAGGCCGTCGGCGGCGTTGTAGCCGGTAATAACGACTTCGATTTCGGCGCCGGCTTGCGGCACGTCTTCCAGGTTTTTGATCGCCAGCGCGCCTTCGTGCTCAGCGCCTAAACTGACAAAAACGTATTCTTGGTCTGATTTGACCACCACGCCCGCGCGGCGGGAATCGATTTCGAGTTCTTCGGAACCGAGTTTTTCGCCGCCCAGCAGGTCTTCGATGGAGGCGCCCGCCAACGCTTCCTCGATTTCTTTTTCGACGTCTTCCGGCAAACGCATCGGCCGGGGAGGCGGAAAGTTTATGTCGGCCGCCACGTTATCGACCGCGTCGGGCGACAATTCGACGTTTGTCGCCTCAGAGAGAACCGGTTCCGCCGCAGCGGGGCTCTCGGGAGCAGCGTCTGGCGAGACAGCGGTTTCAGAAACGGGGGAGGGAATTTCCGCCGCCGCGTTGGGTGAGGTCGCAGCGGCCTCTGTTGGATTGGCGGCCTCTGCTGGATTGGCGGCGAGCGCTGCGGGCGGCGTTGTCAGCCGAATGGCGCGGTCTGGCGCGCGCTCCCCCACTTTGTGGCGTTGCGAGCCGATTTTGATACTCGACTTTTTCCCCGGTGGGGATTCGTCGGCTGCCGGCGTCGCCGACTCCGCCGGAGCGGCGCCCGGCCCGGCGGGCGTTGCCGCCGCAGACGCAGAGTCTTCCACTGGCGGCGTCGCGGCCGGTGGCTGGCCCAGACCGGAAGCCTGGTTGGCGGCGCCTTGAGCGGGAGTTTCGGGGCGGACCGAATCGTCGGGAGAGGGGGATTTTGGAGAACCGGAAGACATCACAAAAAGTTCCTTCGACAATACTGCGGCGGCCGTTGCCTGAAGACCGCTTTCTTCGTTCGGAAAAGCCGTATTAAGAAAGTGTAACAATCATCACGCCATGGGGGTAGTAAGTTGGCGGAAGGTTTCGCTGGACCGGGCTGCAATGCTCCATCCAACTCCGGCGAGATGGGGCTTGGCTATTTGATAAAGGGGTGATAGACTTAGGCGATTACGGCGAGACCGGTGTGCCATCAATCAGAGACATCACTACAGTGACATCGCTTCTGGCGGTCGTGATAGTGACATCGCTTCTGGCGGTCGTGTGGCGACGTGTGTTCGCCCCTCACTCGTATTAAAATTGCCAGCGTAGCTTCAATTGGCAGAGCACCGCATTCGTAATGCGGGGGTTGTGGGTTCGAGTCCCACCGCTGGCTCTTCTAGACGGCTCCCCTTGGCGCGGCCCACTCCCGACAATATTACATTACCTTTACTGTAGTGTTTTCTGAAATGCGGCCTTTGAGTCGCCTGTTCGCGCGGCTTCCCTGACGAGAACACGCCTTGGGCGTCTGACGCAGCCACCGCCCCCCCCCACCAATTCCGGAGAAAATTTGAAATGGCGCACGGCCTGGAAGTCGACCTCAAGGAAATCGTGCTGTCGAACAGCTCTTTCGGTCCACAAGAAATCGAACAGCTTTCCTCCTCGATATCGGACGATTATCTCCAGTTTGGCGTATTGCGAGATTCGGTTTCCGAGCTGGAGGGCCGCGAAGGCCGCACGCCGGCAACCGCAGTGCGTTTGGGCGTCTGTTTTTATCTACTGGGCCGCTATGCTCGGGCTATTGAAACGCTGACCAAGGCAGATGGAGGCGCATTGGCGCATTTTTACCTGGGAAAGTCGCATTTCGCCGAGCACGATTTTGACCAGGCCTTGGCCAGTTACAAGTCGGCGGCGCGCGCCGGTTACGATAGCGATGTCGTGAACGTGGCGACGGCTGAAGTGCTGCGGCGTCAGGGGAAGGCCGAAAAGGCGCTGGCCAAACTAAATGACCTTTCCGGTGCGATCGAACAAACCGCCGAGTACCTGTGCCAGCGAGCTTGCACCGTGGCCGCGGCCGGCGGAAACTCCGCCGAAGTGGTGGCCTTGTTTGAACGGGCCGTTGAGGCCGATGGCCGCCACGCCGGTGCGTTATTCGGCTTGGCCCTGGAAAACGACCGCCGCGGCAACGATGAAGTCGCGCTGGATCTTTACCAGAAAGCCGCCACTGCTTTCCCGGCGCATGTCGGCTCTTTGATTAACCTCGGCCTGCTCTACGAAGACAGCGGCGCTTATGATCGCGCCCAGCAATGCTACCAACGCGTGCTCGATGTTTTCCCCACCGAACCGCGGGCCATGCTTTTTCTCAAAGACGCGTCCGCCTCCGGCGACATGTTCTACGATGAAGAAGCACAAAAACGGCGCGATCGGCTCACGCAAGTGCTGAGCGTGCCCGTGACCGACTTCGAACTCTCGGTTCGCAGCCGCAACTGCCTGCAAAAAATGGGCATTCGCACCCTCGGAGACCTCACCCGCGCCACCGAGCAGGAACTGCTCACTAGCAAAAACTTCGGCGAGACTTCGCTGGTCGAAATTCGCGACATGCTCCATTCCAAGGGGCTTTCCCTGGGGCAGTTCTCTCACGAAAAGTCCGAGCCCGAGCCGTATTACGAAACAGAAAATATGTCGCCCGACGAGCAAGCCCTGCTCGAACGACCCATCGCCGACCTGAATCTTTCCGTGCGGGCGCGCAAATGCATGGCGCGTTTGGGCATGGCCACCATCGGCGAATTGACGCGCCGCACCGGTGACGACCTGCTCGAATGCAAAAACTTCGGCGTGACCAGTCTCAACGAAATTCGTGAAAAATTGACACAGTTCTCCTTGAAGCTTCGCAACGACTAAAACGCCAACTCAAAATTTCCTCACCCAATTAAAAGCCCGGCATTTTCAAAATGCCGGGCTTTTTCGCAACTTCGACGGCTCCCCGTATGCAAACCGGATTTTCATTTGAGTTGCATCACGTCGACACCCACTCGTGCGCCCGCCGGGCGACGCTCCAAACGCCCCACGGCGCCGTGGAGCTCCCCGCTTTCATGCCGGTCGGTACACAAGGCACGGTCAAAGGACTAACCGCCGACCAAATTCGCGACACCGGCGCGCAAATGATTCTCGGCAATACGTATCACCTCGCCTTGCGCCCCGGTGAAGATATCGTCGCCAACCTGGGAGGACTGCACCCGTTCACCGGTTGGAGTGGACCGATTCTCACCGACAGCGGCGGCTTCCAGATTTTCAGCCTGGGAAAAATGACCAACGTTAGCGAGGAGGCCGCTGTTTTCAAATCGCATATCGACGGCCGACGCATCGAACTTTCGCCCGAACGCGCGATCGATATCCAACAGCAACTCGGCAGCGATATCGCGATGGTGCTCGACCATGTCACACCGCTGCCCTGCGACCCGGCAACCATCGCCGATGCTTGCGCCCGCACCATTCGCTGGGCCCGGCGCTGCAAGGAACACGCTAGCCGTAGCGAGCAGGCCCTGTTTGCAATAGTGCAAGGCGGCCTCGATATCGACCTGCGGCGAGCATGCGCCGAGCAGTTGGCCGCACTTGATTTTCCCGGCTACGCCGTGGGAGGATTGAGCGTCGGCGAGACGCCCGAGGAAATGTACGCCATGCTCGACGCCCTTTGCCCCGTCATGCCCAGCGACCGCCCTCGCTACCTGATGGGCGTGGGCCGTCCTCAAGATCTGTTGCAGGGCGTCGCTCGCGGGATCGATCTTTTTGATTGCGTCATGCCGACCCGCAACGGCCGCAATGCACTGGCCTTTACTGACCGAGGACCGTTGCGGCTGCGCAATCAAAAACACCAGAACGATCGCCGGCCCCTAGAGACGCACTGCCCTTGCCCGGCCTGCCGCCACTCGCGCGGCTACCTGCGGCACCTCTTCCAAGCCAAGGAAATGCTGGGACCGATTTTGCTCTCGATCCATAACCTGACCTACTACCAACGCCTGCTGGCCGATGCCCGCGCCGCTATTGAAGCCGACCGCTTTACCACATTCCTGGAAAAGAAAATGCAAGGCTGGAGCGCCGCGGCGCGGGAGTAAGGAACCGTTCGAGAAATTAGTGTCTCCTCTGGGATTGGGCAAAGTCATTTGTCAATAGTTAATGGTCATTTGTCATTGGCCATCTGTTCGCCTCACATCTTTGTTTCTCTTTCTTCAATGAAAAATGACAGATGACAAATAACTATTGATAAATCCTGCTGTTTTGCCCAGGCAAATCAGACCGCTATTTCCCGAACGGTCCTCAGCCAGATCGCGTTGGCATCCTTCCAGAATGCGGTATCTTGGCGTCTCGGATTCCAGTGGCGTCGCTTCGCCTGCCACCGGCTCATGGCTGGCAAGCCGCCGGCTGGTATTGATGGAGCGGTTCGAATCTTATTGGCGTCATCGCCGCGTTTCGCGAACCAGGTGTCCGATTTGAGGCACGATAATTTTTTCCATCGCCAGCCGGACCGCCGCCGGCGAACCGGGCATGGTGAGCAATAGGGTTCCGTTCGAGACACCGCCCACGGCGCGGCTCAAGATGGCCGCCGGTCCTATCTCTTGATAACTCAGCCAGCGAAAGAGTTCGCCATAGCCGGGCAGCGGTTTGTCGAGCAGGGCGGTCACGGTTTCGTAGGTTTGGTCGCGGCTCGTGACGCCGGTTCCTCCGGTGAGCAGAACGGCGTCGATATCGTCTTGTCGACAGAGCCTCTCTAATAGCGAGCGCATTGGCGCCGGTTCGTCGGGAATGATTTCACGAACGATCAGGCTATGACCGCCCTCGACCAGATGCTCGATCAGAGTTTGGCCGCCGGTATCGGTTTCGAGCGTGCGGGTATCGCTTACGGTAATCACGGCGCAGCGAATATTGCTCGGCGCCTGCCGCGAGTGCTCCTCGGGAATGGTTGTCATTTGTTTTTCTCTTCGTAAGAATCCGCTCGAAAAACGCCGCCGGCGTTCGCGACCAGTGTATCAATTATGTTTTTCCGTCCCCATGCTTTATACTGGAGAAGGGCGAGTTAATCGAGCAACACCATCCCTCTGACGGCTGTCATTAACATTCCGGTGACGCATGACTCCTAGGATTTGTTTTCCACCGGGTTTTCTACCGGCATGTTGCTCGATGTTGTGCGTGCTGGCCATCGCCCCGCCCGTTACTCGCGGAGATACGCTGCACTTGAACAATGGCGGTGTTGTGCGAGGTTGGATGCTCGATGGCGATAGCCTTGCTTCATCGGCGGCGGTGGTCATCAAGACACCTTTCGGCGGCGTGTTGGTTTTGCCCAGGCAAGCCATTGAAAACGTTGACCGAACGTCCATCAACAAAGAAGCGTATCAACGCATCGCGCCGCGATACGGCGACAACATCAAGGAACAGTGGCGGCTGGCTGAGTGGTGCCGGGAGCGGCGCCTCAAAAAACAACGAGCGGTGCATTTGCGGAGGATTGTCGAACTCGATACGAACCATCAGGGCGCCCGCCGCGCTCTGGGCTACGCGCACGTCGGCGGGCATTGGATTCGCACCGCCGATTTTCTCAAAGACCAGGGAATGTCGTTGTATCGGGGCAGGTATCGCATTTCGCAGGAGATCGAGTTGCTCGAAGGGCGGCGGCGCGTCGAATTGGCGGAGCGCGAATGGTTCGAAAAACTGCGGCGGCTGCTGCGCAACGCGATGGGCGAGAACGGCGGCTTGGCGTTGGAGCAAGTCGCCGCGATTCGCGACCCGTTGGCCATTCGCGCCATTGGCGCCGCCTTGGGCAAGCCGTTTCCGCGTGCTGTGCGGCTAGCGCTGTCGAGTTCACTGGCGAATATCGCGGGGCGGAAGGCGTTTGATTTATTGATTCTCCTCGCCGTCGACGACCCCGATATCGAAATTCGTTACGCCTCGATCCAGCATTTGAAGAAAACCAAACGCCCTTCGATTACGGCTTCGCTGGTGAAATCGTTGAAAGATGCATCCAACGCGCGTATCAATCGCGCCGCGTACGCGCTGGGTGA
The DNA here is from genome assembly GCA_003233175.1 of Planctomycetaceae bacterium. Classification (GTDB taxonomy): domain Bacteria; phylum Planctomycetota; class Planctomycetia; order Pirellulales; family Pirellulaceae; genus SZUA-33. The sequence continues at coordinate 17,893 of QIKY01000084.1, forward strand.
GCTGGGCGATGCGGCGGCGGTGTCTCCTTTGATCGACGCCCTGACCACTTCGCACCAACGGGTTTTCAAGAGCGGCCCGGCGGGCGCGGTAACTACTTCTTTTTCCGCAGATGGGTCGGCCTTTTCCACCGGCGGGAATAAAACACGGGTTGTTCGCACCCGTTACAACAATCAGGAAGTATTGAATTCACTGATCAAGTTAACCGGAACCAATTTCGGCTTCAATCAAACCGCCTGGACAGCCTGGCGCTTCGCCAAAAACGCATCGTCGGAAAGCGTTCAAGGGCGTCGCGACTAAGCACCTGTCCAAGATATATTCCGTATATATCTTGGATAGCTCCTTACGCCGCGCGGCGTGCGGCGCCTGTGTCGGCGGCGGTGCGTTCGATTTTTGCCACGACCTGTTCGGCAATCGCCAGAGCGTCGCGACCTTGGGCGCCGCATACTTTTGGCTGCCGCCGCTGTTGGACGCATTGCACGAAATCGACCAACTCCTCCAGCAGCGGGTTGCCATCGGCGACGAGCAGGTTGGTTAGGGGAAGGTAGTCGGTGAAGAGGTCGTCTTTCAAACTCGCGCGTTGGCCGGCGTCGAGTTGCTCGAAATCGAAGGATCGGTTTTGAATGTCGTCCCGCAGCGACATCCACTGCACGGTGCGAGCGTTCATATCGAGCAGCGCGGAGCCGTTATCGCAATGGATCTGCATTTCCCGTTGCGCCTTTGGACTGACGCGAGAAGCATGCAAGTGGGCCACGCAGCCGCTGGAGAAGGTGATCCAGGCTTGGGCGATGTCTTCTCCGCAACTCATCAGCGACGAACCCACGGCGTCGATTCTCTGCACGGCGTCGGCGGCATGTGGCCCGACAATGGAAAGCACTAGATCGATGTCGTGAATCATGAGGTCGAGCACGACGCCGATATCGGTCGAACGGCCGGTGAATCCGCTGGTGCGAGAAGCTTCAATGCACCAAGGCCGGCCGATTTGTTCCGCCGCCGCCGCCACCGCGGGATTGAAACGTTCGACATGCCCGATTTGCAAAATGCGATTATGTTTTTCGGCCAGCCTGACTAAAATTTGGGCTTCGGCCACCGTGGCCGAGATCGGTTTTTCAATCAACACATCGACCCCTTGCTCCAAGAGCCAGCGGGCGACCTCAAAATGAAAAACCGTGGGCGTGGCCACCACGGCCAAGTCAACATTGCCCGCCAACGCCGCATGATGTTCGTACGCCTGGCAGCCGTGCTCTTGTGCGAGCGATTGTGCGGCTTGCAGGTGCGTGTCGACAATGGCGGTCAACTCGCATTGGTCGAGCGACGATAACAACCTAGCGTGGATCCGCCCCAAATGCCCGGCCCCGATGACAGCGATACGTAACCGTTTCATGCTGCTCTCCTGCGTTCTCGTCCGCGTCCATGCCGACCCTCTTGCTGGGTTTGCACGAAACTCAGCAGATGATTGACCGCCGGCGCCAACTGGCCGTTATTGCGAAGAATTTCCCGGGCGTGATCCAGGCCGACTTTCGAGCGGTAGATCAGTCGGTGTGCTTCGGAAAGCGCGCTGATCACGTGCTGCGGAATGTTATTTCGTTTGAGCCCCACGACATTAATACACCTCGGTCGCGTGGGCGAACCCTCCACCAACATGAAGGGCGGCGCGTCGTGCAAAACCCGGCTGAGGCCGCCGATGAAACTGAAACAGCCGACCGTGGCAAAGTGATGTATCGCGGCGCCGCCCGAAATGGTGGCGTCGTCATGAATATGCACATGCCCGCCGAGCAAGCCGCCGTTGGCGATCACCACCCGATCACCCACGCGGCAATCGTGAGCCACGTGGCAGCAGGCCATGAGGAAGCAATGGTTGCCGACCGAAGTGACGCCCTCTTCCTTGTGCGTGCCGCGATTGATCGTGACTGATTCGCGAATCACGTTGTGGTCGCCAATCGAGACACACGTTTCGCCGCCCTGGAAGCTCAGGTCTTGCGGTTCGCCGCCGATCACCACGCCAGGATAAAGATGGTTGTTGGCGCCAATCGTGACGCGGCCCATAATCGTCACGCTATTGACCAAACGCGTGCCGCGGCCGATTTTCGCTTGAGGACCGACCACGCAAAAAGGACCAATGTAAGCCCCGTTTTCAATTTGGGCGCTGGGGTCGACGTCGGCGTTGGGGTCGATGATGGGCTTGGGCGCGATTTCAAACGACATCTGTTGTTCCTCCGACGATTAGGCTGAACGCCTCTGGTCTCTCTCGACGTGACATTCGAGCAGCAATACCTTGACGAGTTCGGCGTTCAGCCGATGCCCGCTCCGATGCGCCACGATTCGCCCATGGATGTCGCAACCGGCGAGCGCTAAATCGCCCACGACGTCGAGCGTTTTATGTCGAACACACTCGTCTTCAAAGCGCAATTCGTTATCAATCGGGCCATCGTCGCCGAACACCAACAAGTCTTTATGCGACGTGCGCCCGCCCAGCCCTCGTTCTCGCAGCCAATTCGCCTCGGCTTCGAGAAGAAAGGTTCTCGCCGGCGCCAGCGATTCGCAGAACGACTTCGGGTTGATCGGCAATTCAATCGTTTCGCGGCCGATGGCGTTGCCGCTGCCGTAATCGAG
>QIKY01000085.1 GCA_003233175.1 Planctomycetaceae bacterium
TCTTCGCAACTCTCGACATGCGTTGCCGAAGATTTTAATACCTTCGCCGCAATTCAGCGGATTCGCGAACTTGGCGGGTCATTCCAACGCAATAACGCCATGTCGTCTGGGCGGCCCATTGTCAGTGTCAATTTACACCGGAAAGGGGCGACCGATGAGGATATGCAGTTGTTTGCCAAACTGCCACTGCTCGCTGAAGTCGACGTATCGGGGAGCTATGTCACTGGCCAGGGCATGGAATGGATTGCAGACGCGCCAAAGCTTAAAGTCTTACATCTAGGCGATCTTGATTTAGACGACAGCGACTTGCAGCGTCTCGCAAAAGCGACACGGTTGACGCACTTAGATTTGTTGGGAAACGATAAGATCAGCGGCGTCGGCTTCCGGAAATTGGAATTTCTTAATCTTCGAAAGCTCATTCTAAGCGAGATCGAAGCCAAGGAGGGCAGCTTTCGTTTTTTACCGAATGCATGTCCGAAATTAGAGTTGCTGAGGCTAGAAGGAGCAAAGATTCCCAACAGCGAGTTTCGGCATATTGGAAATATCAAGACGCTGCAAAAACTTGATATCGGTGATTCCAACGTTGGTGATCCTCAGTTAGCGGAGTTAGCGGGACTTACAAATTTGAGAACTCTCGTCCTTTCCGAAACGGCTGTCACAGACCGTGGTCTCAAATACCTCGCCGGCGCCACGAAACTTCAAGAGTTATGGGTTGGCGAGACGGGTGTTAGCGGAGAGGCGGCAACCTATTTTCCGTTGCTCAACACACTGTGCCTTGAAGGTGAGAACGTAGATAACCAATCGATCGAATATGTATTGCAATGCCCAAACCTTGAACTGCTCGTTTTAGACCAATCTAAAATCACCACGGCGGGAGTGGATCGCCTGGGAAGGCATAAGCGTTTGAACATATTGACATTGAATTACTTTGAACTCACCGATAAAGGCGTCGCATCACTGCTGAGTCTCCCAAACCTCAAGGATATTCGACTTTTCCACTGCCGTATGCCACCGAATGGGGTTCGTGGTATTGAACGCTCGACAACATTGCGCAAGCTGGAGATCATCGCCAGCAATCTAACGCTGGACGATATGTCGGCCATCGCCAAAATTCCAAAGTTGGATAAATTGTCGATACACGGTTGCAAGATCAATGGTGATTTCACGCCAATTCTGAAACGGTTATATGGCTTGAACCTGAAAGAGGTTAACGTTGGTCCAAATGGCCTAAGCAAGGATCGAATGGATGAATTGCGACGCGTCTTGCCGAATTGGGGGTACTAGCGGTGGCGTAGTGATATAAGACAAGCCCCGTTCACACTGACCGACGCCGCCATTGAACGTTACATTCTCGACGACGCCGGCGGCATCGCCTCCGCCACCGGCGGCAATGTTGTGCTTGATTTTGTCGATCGAGATGGCGCCGCGACTTTAGACCTCCAGCGGCGCTACTTGTACGGTGAAGCCGTAGACCAAATCCTCGCTCAAGAAGACATCAGCCAACTCTTCAACAGCGCCGACCGCGTACTCTGGCCACTCACCGATAATCTCGGCACGGTGCGCGATCTCGCCCGCAACGACGCCAGCATCGCCACGCACTTCACCTACAACGCTTTCGGCAACATCACCTCCGGCAACACCTCCCTCACCCGTTACCTCTTCACTTCCCGCGAATTCGACCCGGACACCAACCTCCAATACAATCGCGCCCGCTACTACGACGCAACCACCGGTTGCTGGCTCAGCCACGATCCACTCTCCTTCGCCGCCGGAGATACCAACACCTACCGCTACGTGGGGAATAGCGTAACGAACGCAACCGATCCCAGCGGCTTGCAACAAGATGGTGTGGATGATACCGAGCAATTCGCTGGCGATGTTGAAATAAGACGGGCGCCTCCAACAAATACTGCTCCTCCTCCGTTTCGATACAAACGTGAATATTTTGAAGAGAAAGTAGAACTCAATATTAAAGTGGGTTTTGTACTAGAAAAAAAACCGTTAAAGCCAGGGGAATATCGGGATAATGTTGCGACACCGGGGACGTTCGATCCAGATCGAAAAAAACGCGAAGCGGGAGGCGGAGCGGAAGAATTCGGAAAATGGAGTCAGGACGCCATAAAAAAAGTCGGCCGAGAAATAATTAGTCCACCAGCCAGGGCATTTATAAAGGACAAAATCGATGATATCAAACGCCGTTTTGGCGGAGGTCGTGATACTACAGAGGAAAACGCCAATCTCACGCCGGAAAAACCAATGTCTACCGCAAAAAAAATCATAAAATGGATAATAGAAAATATTAAAATAGGCGTTGGTAAAGATGGAATTAACGCGGGAGCGGAAGGGACGTTTTGATTTTCCTCGCTGAATACCTGCATTACAACAGGTTGTATAGGTATATTTCAGGCGTTGATTCAAGGGCTGCAAAGTCAAGCACTCACGATTTCCGACTGATATGGGCTTATCGTCGAATCGCTTCAATATGAGCAGCCCGCCGCTCCATTGCTTCAGCTTCCTCGTCACGCTCTGTGGCTCGATAGAGCGTCGCCAGATTCTTCAAACTGACTGCTACCGCAGGGTGATTTCGGCCAAGTGTTTTTTCGTCAATCGCTAGAACGCGTTTGAAATTTGCCTCGGCTTTTGCGTATTTACTCTGTGTGTAGTAGAGGGAGGCGAGGTTGTTCAAGTTCGCCGCCACTAGCGGATGGTCCTGGCCAAACGCATTTTCCGAAATCACTAGAGATCGACTGCAAAATATTTCGGCGTGCTCATACCGACCTTGGGCCTTGTAGATCAAGGTTAGGTTGTTAAGGTCGATGGCAACATCAGCGTGATCGGGACCAAGCTTTTTCTCATCAATCGCCAGAGCCCGCAGGCAAAGCGGTTCGGCCTGTGCGTACTTGCTCTGAGTGTAGTAGAACATGGCCAGATTATTGAGGCTTGTGGCTACTAAGGGGTGATCTGGTCCTAACGCATTTTCCATGACCGACAGTGAGCGTTTGTACATTTTTTCGGTTTGCGTGTGATTGCCCCGAACGCTGTACAACTCCGCCAAGTTGTTTAAACTTTGGGCCACAACATCATGATTCGGACCGAGGGTTTTCTCCCGGATCTCCAATGCTCGTTTGTAGAGCGGTTCGGCTTGGCTGTATTTCCCTTGAACAAAATAGAGTCCGGCTAGGCTGTTCAGGCTTGTGGCCATGTGAACGTGGTCGAGGCCAAACACTTTCTCAATAATCGCTTGTGATCGCTTGTAGAGTGGTTCGGCTTGTGCGTACTTGCCTTGGGTGCTATAGAATCTGGCTAAGTTGTGGAGGCTTTGGGCTACATCGGAATGATCTGGCCCGAGAGATTTTTCTCGAATCGCCAGTGAGCGTACGTAGAGCGACTCAGCTTTAGAGTATTTCCCTTGAGCGTGGTAGAGCACGGCTAAGTTGTTCAGGCTTAGGGCCACCTTGGGATGGTTGGGGCCAAACGTCGCCTCCCAAATAGCCAGCGAGCGTTTGTAGATCGGTTCGGCCTGCACGTAGTTGCTTTGGGTGTCGTAGATTGCCGCTAGCCAGTTTAAGCTCGTAGCAACTTCGGAATGATCCGGGCCGACTTTTTTCTCGGCTAGCTCAAGGGCTTTCTTAGCCACAATAATGGCGCGGTCGTATTTGCCTTCTTGATAAAGAACCTTGGCCTCCTGAATCAGTCCGTCCCATTCGGCTCCGGCTTCCTGCGAGAGCGAGGGTTGCGCGGCGGACAGCAAAAGCAGGAAGGCTATTGCAACAATTAGTCGGTTTTTCATTGGTCCGTCCATTCTTTCCATCGACCAGAAATGTGAAGACGTATCCGCTCCGAGCACGCTCAGGGCCACGCATCCTGACCGCCGCCGCAAACCCCAATCCTGCGGCAGACCTACCATAGCGTGACATGCCGGGGCCCAGAATAGCTGCATTGCCGGACAAAAGAAAGAGCAGTTCTGTGATTTCAATGCGGAAAAACTGGCAATAAGCGAGAGGAAAATGCCCCGTTTCGCCCTAAACCGTTTAACGCGGGTCGATCAGATCGGCCAAAGCGGCGGGAATGCGGTGGCCGAGAAACGGGTCGATTTCGGCTTGAACAGCGGCGGGCGGTTTACGTCGATCGCGAGGTTTAATGATACGGCGGGCGGCAGTGCGAATGAAGTCGCCACGTCGAATTATACGTACGATGCGCAGGCCCGCTTGACCGGGCTGGACTACCAAAAAGGCGGGACGAATCTGTTCACGCCCTACGCCTGGAAGTACGACACGCTGAACCGCATCACGCAGTTCACCAGCCAGGATGGAACCAGCGATTACAGCTACGACGCCACCGACCAACTCACCGACGCCGTATACAGTTTTCAAACCGATGAGGCGTTTTCTTACGACGCCAACGGCAACCGCACCAACACCGGCTACACCACCGGCGGCGATAATCAACTCACCAATGACGGAACTTTTTCCTGCACATATGACAACGAAGGCAACCGCCTCACCCGCACCAACGACACCACGTTCGAATCCACCGAATACGATTGGGATTATCGCAATCATCTGACCAAGGTCACCGAAAAAGACGCCCAAGGCGCGACGACCAAAGTCGTCGCCTACACGTACGACGTTTTCAATCGCCGCATCGGCAAAGCGGTCGACACAACCTCCCCCTTCACACTGACCGACGCCGCCATCGAACGTTACATTCTCGACGACGCCAGCGGCATCGCCTCCGCCACCGGCGGGAATGTGATTCTCGATTTTGTCGACCCCGATGGAGATGGCGCCGCAACTCTCGACCTCAAACGTCGCTACTTGTACGGCGAAGCCGTAGATCAAATCCTGGCGGAGGAAGACGTAACCCAACTCATCAACAGCGCCGACCGCGTGCTCTGGACACTCGTCGATAATCTCGGCACGGTCCGCGATCTCATCAAGAATGATGGCGTCTTGGGTGAACACTACAAATACGACAGTTTCGGCAACATCACCTCCGGCAACACCTCTCTCACCCGCTACCTGTTCACCTCCCGCGAATTCGACGTCGACACCAACCTCCAATTCAGCCGCGCTCGCTGGTACGACGCAACAACCGGTCGCTGGCTCAGCACCGATCCCATCGGCTTCGCAGCGGGAGACACGAACATTTATCGGTACGTTGGGAACAACTCAACGAATCTCATCGACCCCAGCGGGTTGGAAGCCGGTGCTTGGCTGGACGCTGATCCTGGGTCAACGGGTGTGAATGGGCCTGAAACTGCACCAGCGCCCACCTATATAGCACAGGCGCATCCTCGTGCTAAAATGAGACGGACGCCTCCTGTAATAATTCGGCTGCCTATTCCTAAAAATGAAGGGCAGGCGCCAGCCACCGCAGAGCTAGTTGTCACCAAATCCGTAAAAATGATTCTTAGTGAACCTGAAGTGTTACGACTTTTGCAACTGTGAAAATAGGGCTATTGCGACTTTTGCGTGAGTGGGGGTCGTCATGGCCGGACTGGTGGACTCTGTTCGAGGTTTTGAGGTTCCTCGGGAGAGTCACGTTGGCCAAGTTAACCGGAGACGAAATCGTGACACTTCATGTTTTGAAAGAAAAGGGCGAAAGCAATTGTGCCGTCGCCAAGCGGTTGGGAATCACCGAAGGCGCCGTCCGTTATCATGTTCGGAGAGCGAAAGACAACGCCCAAGATGGCCGTAAGAAACTCTGTTTGATCGAGCGGCTTGGCCGTGCAACAGTGGTGGCGAACTGCAACGGCGTCGCTGCCGGAAGATCGACCGCCGAACGTGCAGTCGTTGTGGATGCACTTGGTTGCTGAGCATCAATATTCGGGTTCGTACAAGTCGGTGCGGAAGTATGTGCAGGAGAAGTGTCAATGGACCCGAATACCACTTGCAAAAACCTCAGATGTCTTCGGGTTCCCGAAGAATCATTTTTACGGATTTGGTGACAACAGCGATTGCTGAGCTTGCAATATCGCAGAAGTATGGTGCTCAACAAAGTATGTGAAGAATTGTTTGCTATTCACCGCAACCTGTGGCAGCCTTCTCACCTTACTCTCGTTGAGTAAGGATTCGATGAAACCGCGTTTCTTCACATTGGGAGGTACCACAATGGCCAAGTCCCCGGAAGCTACTTATCGCATCGGAAACTGTTCCGCCTCAGTCTTCGTCAACGAGTCCAGCGGCAACGGTCAGAAACGGAAGTTTCGATCGGTGAGTGTGCAGCGTAGCTACAAGGACGGTGATGAGCGGAAATTTGTCTCGTCCTTCGGGCTCAATGATTTGCCCTCGGTGATTCGCGTCTTGCAACTCGCCCAAACGCATGTCGAGACGAAGGAAGCCCTTGTCAACGACTGACAGCTATAGCTGTCGAAACGCCTTTCGGCGGTAGTCCTATTCTGGATTGCCGCCGTATTTCAGAGACCGCTCGTTGGGTTAATAAAAAAGACGATCAGGAAGCTCACGTAATGACGTCATCCACAGTCTTCTGTTTCCATTCACCGCAGTCCACAAGTCATCATCCTTCTCAAGGAGAAAGAGTAGCGTGCGTTGCCGTGACATTCCGATATGCTCGGCAATCAAATCAAGGTCTACAGGAGTGCGGTTTGCATGAATGAGTAGTTGTAGAATGGTTTGCTGTAATGCACGACACACCTTGCGTTGATTGGCCTCTTGTTTGAGAGTAGCGAAACGGCGTCGTCGTTCTTGTTGAAGTGTTTGAAAAAAGAGACTTTCATTCCAGCGACGGGCATGTGTTCCACTAGAGTTGTATTCTTGGAAGGCAATGGTGTTATTTGTCATAAGCATAGGAAAGAGGAGGAAAATTAACGAACAAGTGAAATGATGGGAATAGTCCCCTTCTGTCGGCACAATTCGTCCAGACATTTTTCCAGATGAAAATCATCATTGGTCTGAAATTGTTTGCGGTGAAAGTCACTATTAAGTTGTTCGGATGCCGACTGCTCTATTCCATTCCGCTCTTTGTCTGTCAGCCTGTTCCATCGTGGCAACACATCTTTCCGGTGTTGCCGAATCTCTTTCTTGACACGATCTATCTCGGCAACTTCTGCTGACTCTGCGTCTACTGCTTCTTGCTCCTTATGAGCAGCATCGCGGTTACGATTTCGCTCGATAATTTCAATTGGTGCTGACCAATCCTGTTCAATCGCAGAGCGAAGCATTCCAAGTGGATTTCGGTTCGCCTTCCGGTACGGAAGCCATTGGATCTGCTGTTTAATCTCGTCCAGTCCCCCACTCTGAGCAAGTTTCAAACACGTCTTGCCGTCGAATCGCTTACCATCGAATTCAACCTGCGTCAGTAAGTCAAAGGCTTCTTGAAATTCAACCGCAACAACCTGTTCTTTATTGTTGTCATTTACTGATGTGTTTCCATTACTGGCCTTTTTGGAGAGCTTTTTCACGGGCCTTTTTGGAGCGATCTCACTGGCCTTTTTGGAGTGATTACCCCTTGATTGCTTCACGGGCCTTTTTGGAGAGCTTTGTATGGAAGTGTCTTTCTGACGCCATTTAATCGCGTACTCCGACGTTTTGCCAAATTCACGGCCACGGGAGTCGTAGACTCCTTGCGTTGTCCGTTGGATGTACCGCTTCACGAGTGCAGATTGGATAGCCCCATTAAGACGCCTTCCCATGCTGATCTTGGCATAATTCGCCAGAAAGGAATGTGAAAGTGCGGCGACTTGCTTTCGTTGACCAGTCCTGGTCTCGTATCCAACCGTGTGTCGAATCACCGATCCGACAACCTTTACGGTCGAAAGCGGTTCGCTGGTGAGAATTTCATCGAAGAACTGATTCGGAATCGTCGTAAAATTCCCCCCACTCGCATAGAAGCCTCGGAATGATTTCAAATCTGTAACATATTTGCTCGTTCTGTCCCAGCAGAGTTCATACGTTCCGTTTCGAGCGGGCTGATTGTGGGCATGGGCCTTTGGCTCCTGAGTGCATCGGAGGAAACCAAGGGCGACTGCGTCATCAATCGCGTCTCCGATGGCTCCATTACTGACACCCGCTTTTTGGATGAGGTCGTCGTAGGAAACGGTCACGTCCTCATTGATCGGATCGCCGTGTTCATCAACCCATCCCAGCGTCTGTCGAAGCACATAGGCAACGATACGAACAACCCCTCGGGAACAGTTCGGCAGGCAGACATCGAAGAATTGATTCGGACAGTACAGAAAGTTGGCCGTAATCGGCTCAAAGCCTTGGAAGGCTTGGCGTGAGGGCGAGTCCCCTTCCGCAGCCGGTGTCTGATCGACAGGAGCAATCATCCGTTATGGAAGAAGGACTAGAAGTGTGAGAAGGATTTGGAGAGTTTGGAGAGAGCCTTGCCGAGGGTTGGAAGGTTGGGTGTATTCTTCACCCAAAAATCTTCATTCTTGGCAGTGACGGAAGTTGCAGTGGCCTCGATTGTGCTGGAATCTTGTGCCGGGTCAGTCCCCTCTTCGGTTTGGGTATCGGTTGTGTTCTCTTCAGACTGACCACTCTGGAGTTTCGCGGTACTGTCGGCAGCGTTTCCAATACTCTGAAACAACCCCTTCAAATCCTCGATGTCATCACGCCGACTCTCCAACTCTTGTTTGAGGAATTCTTTGTCTGCCGTAAGGGATTCAATTTTCTCAGCACTTGCCAGATTGCGTTCCTGCATCAAGGCAAGTTCATATTCCAACTGCTGTTGATTGGAAGCACCAGTGAGCTTTGTCGGCGGTGTGCTCTCTTTAATTCCTTGCTTCGTTTTCCGTGTGGACTCGTTCGGATTCTTAGATTTGCTTTGTTCGGATTTTTCCAACTTTCCACTTTTCAGAAGTGAAGTCTTGATGAAAACTCGATATCCGTTATTTCCTAGAGCCGCAGTCTTCTCGGCAATCTTTTCATCAGTAGATTTTGGGCCATCGATGTAGGTTACGAATGAGCCGTCACTGAAGTACACCCGAAAGGATTCCAGTATGTTGGTGTCCCCTTCCGCATATGCATCTTTGATATTGCGGATAAACGACGACTTAGAACGACCGTAGGTTTTAATGGCTGCTGTACGTTGCGTGAAGCCAGAAACATCGGGGAATGACATGAGTTCGGGGGCAATAAGTGAAAGCACTCTCAGGGTAGAGCGAAGCATGAAACGGTGTCAACAGACTCATGGGACGGTATCATGAGACCGTAGCACTCAGAAATGAAACCGTGTCATGGAACGGTATCTTCGTGCAGTGCAACGGTGCCATGACACGGTGTCGTGTCTAATGAGACATGGCCTACAGAACTGCGAAGGGATACTTACAGTAGGGGAATGGCACGTCGTTTCACTACGAAGGCATGACACCGTTTCGGCTCCCGTTTCACTCGATTTATGACACGGTATCTACAACGGTTTCATGGAACGGTGTCAACAGATTCTTGCAACGGTTTCATGGAATGGTAGCAGTGTGCGGTGCGACCGTGGCATGAAATACCGCTCACGGAGAAGGGGATTCTGCGTTCATCAATGGCACACAAAAGAGGGGATTGAAGAAGTGGTGTTTGCCTATCACACCAGTATTCCGACGGCAGCAGTGCTCGAAAGGGGAAGCAAAAGAAAAGGAGCCCGAAGGCTCCTACTCTGCTGACACGAGATCGTAAATCTCTTTGACCGTAAATACTCGATCTACAACTTTGCCGTTCACGTCACGTTTCACGAGCAGTTGATTGTTTGTGTAGCGGACTTGATTCATGTCGCCACCAATTTGGGCATCCATTCCGTCTGGAGAGGTACTACCCAAATACGAACGATGCAACGATTCCAGTGTGTCGCCACGTTTCACGTAGACACGGATCAGGTTCTTTGCGGCATCCAATGCGGCATCGGAAAGTTCGAATAATGTGAGTTGTCTCATCGATAAGAGGAGGAAGAAATAAGAAACCCCCGATGACCGTAGCCACCGGGGAAGAGGGGGCTACTGCTCAACTGCTGAGCAGGATGCACCGCAGAAGGTACACATCGTGTATTGTCCGATTGGAACGACACCGCCTGTGCAGCAATCGCTACGGTAGATGCCAACTGGTTCCGGAACCTCGATAATCAGTTGCATGATAAAAAAGGGAATAGAAATAAAAAGCCCCTGACCGTAGCCAGGGGAGAGCGATTATTCTTCGACATCGCAACGTCGCCAGCAATGACGACAGACCGAGAATCCTTTGATCTCAGCCACGTCTGCAAGGCAACAGTCGCTCTGCACGAATGCAAGAACATTGACCAGTCGTCTGGTCTGTGCAACAGTGTGCATATTGGTTTGGGGAAGGAAATAAAGAACGACGTTTGCTCGCCGTTACTTCCTTCTCCTGCCCGACTGCAAGGTGGAGGCGGCGGAGCATCGCGTAGCCGTACTACCTTGCGGGAGCGGCGTACAATCAGAAGAACTGCGAGCAAACCCCACTCCGAGACAAACACACCTCAGCAGAACGGCAGCAAGGCTCAAAAGGGGACTGCGGGTGTTCGGCGAAGGAGTACCTTGTAGGAGAAGTGTACGATCAGGACCGTTTTGTGAAGGGGAGTCGTCTAGTGCAAATTGCACTAACACGCACCGATTCGGCATGTTTTTGGGGCAATTCTGGGAAGTTTTCTCGACCGCCGCAATGAGCGTATACCCCTGTAAAACACGGTGAAAAGAGCGATTTCACGGTGCGACGCTTTCGAGATCGTCGGCCATGATCAGCACGATGTTGGGGCGGGCGGGTTGATTGGCGGCAAGTGGTTGCGCATCTACGAATCGTGGAATAATCGCCGCGGCGACGCAAAATGCCAGCGTGGTTATTCGATCTAGTAAATGACGCGGGAACAACCGACGGCAACCGGCCTGCGTGTTGGCAGGGAATTGAAACATGTTGCATCCTTGTCTATACGATGTAAGGCGAGCGGCAACCTCTTGGCGGCAAGGAATCGGAACCGGTTCCCGATTCATTGTCCTTCCTCAAACTCCTCGGGTCAATTCCCGGCGGCAACCGGGGCGCTGAACGGTCTTTTGTTGTGTCCTCAACCATGCCGATTGCAATCGCCGCGATGAAATTCGACAGAGCATCGGCCTACAAAACTGAAGGGCCGGCATAACTCCCGATCCATTCTTTCAGCCGCATCAGGAATCGCTCTTGTAACAAAGGATGTCTTGAACAGTGACGCCATCGCGCCAACGGCTCATCCAATGTCGAATGGTCGATCGGGGAACGCGGTGTGTGTCGCGGGTGGCTTCGGCAAGTCGCTGAGCCCAAGCGTCGAACAATTCGTCGGACACGTGCTCCTTGTATTTCAAGAGAACACGCAACTCCCGCCACCACGGCGATTCGGGTTCCGCCAGTTCCACCCGATAACCATGCGCCACCGCCGCCGCCGCGTACGTTCGTGTCTCGGAGTTCAAGCCGTTCCCCCGATCCACGATGAGCGGAGATTTCTGTTGAACGAGGGCCTCGGCGAAGCGGTTAAAGTTCCATTGCCGCGCCTCGGCGAGTAGCGCCTGGTCGTAATCGTACTTCGTTGGATCGTCTCCGACCTCCGTGTAGAAATACTGATCTGTTTCAAACACAACGCCTTCGCTTCCGGCAAGGCGCCTCGCCGTATGGCTCTTTCCGCAGGCCGGTAGACCGCGCATCAGATAAACAACGTTTTCAGGTGTTTGGCTGTTCATGGATGCCGCCACGTCCGTTTTTTGCGATCCACGTCAAGAAGCTGCCGATGGTTGCTTGTCGGTCGCGCCGAAGGAAGAGAATGCACGCGTCTGGAAAAGTTTGCAGGACGGATTCGACCCGCCGCAAATAAACGTCATGGCACGATTCCTTTCGTTGTTCAAATACCGGATAACCACCCGACGTCATCGGCAAAATCGACCAAATCATGATCTGTCGCTGACGAGCACGCGGCACGCACCGCCCCGCATGCAACACCCTCTTGAACCTACTCAGCCTTGCGCCGCTTTGGAAGAGTGGTCAAATCAATTCGGGCATCGGTTGGTGGCCGGCGACCACATACTGAGGACGCCCGGCGAGGTCGAAGAGTTTGGTTTCGGTATGGATTCCCAAGTTGCGGTAGAGCGTGGCGTGAACCTCGCCGAAGTGAATCGGGCGATCGGCAATCTTGCCGCCGGTGCGGTCGGTGGCGCCGATGACCTGCCCCATTTTCAAACCGCCGCCGGCGATCAGTCCACCCCCGACCGACGGCCAATGATCGCGCCCGGCGTTGGCGTTGATTCTCGGCGTGCGGCCGAATTCGCCCCAGGCAACCACGGTGACATCGTCGCTGAGTCCTCGGTCGTGCAGGTCTTGAATGAGGGCGGAGAGCCCTTGGTCGAACATCGGCAGATGCGTGTTTTTCAAACCGTTGAAGTTGTCGCTATGAAAATCCCAGCGGCCAAAGTTGAGTGTCACGACGCGTGCGCCGGCTTCGACCAACCGCCGCGCCATGAGGAAATGCTCCAGATTACGCGGCGCGCCGTCGCCAAACTTTTTGGGGTCGCCCTTGCCATACCGCGCGCGCACCTTGGGGTCTTCCTTCGATAAATCCAAGGCGGCGGCCAAGCGGCTGGAGGTCAACACGCTCAGCGCCTGTTCGGCGATTTCATCCATGCCGCTCATCATGCCGCTGGCGTCGGCGTCGCGGCGGAAACGATCAAAGCTGCGGAGCAGTTTTTGGCGGTCGTCGAGCCGGTCGAGCGTCACGCCTTGCAGCACCATATCTTCCCGGGCCGGGCCGGAAGGGCGGAACGCGGCATGGCCCACGCCCAAAAATCCAGGATGCCCCGGCGAACCATACGGCGGATGCCCGGCGTTGGGCGCCAAGCCGTTGAACGGCGGCACCGCCCGATTCACAGGGCCCTTGAGTTTTGAAACCACCGAGCCGATCGAGGGCCAACCGCCCGGCGGCTCATTGCGTTTCGCGCGGCCCGTGTAACAGATGAATGAATCGTGGGCGCCGTTGGGCGAGCCATGCACCGAACGCAGCGGAACGCATTTATCCATCACCTTGGCCATGCCCGGCATGTGTTCGCAGATTTCGATGCCCGGAACCGACGTTTTGATCGGCCGGAATTCGCCGCGAATTTCCGACGGCGCGTCCATCTTCAAGTCGTACATGTCTTGGTGCGAAGGCGCCCCAACCATGTAGACCATGATGATCGCTTTATGCGAGCCTCGAATTCCCGCCGCCGCTTCGGCCCGCAACAATTGCGGCAGGGAGAGCCCTCCCATGGCCAGCGAGCCGATTCTCAAGAAGTCGCGCCGCGAGACGCCGTCACACAATCGGTGCTTGGGACCAGCAATGGAGAGCATGGAAATTCCTTTCCAGAGGAAACGCCCGATGCAACGATCGGCGCGATCGATTAGGTGGGAGCACAACGCGAGGATGGACGCCTTGATTATATCGGCAAAAGAGTGCGGCGTCCAAGCCGAACCGAAGAAAATGCCGCGCCGTGCGCCGTTGGAATTCACGCTTTCGCGTGCGGGCTTGACATTCACCTTGCAGGAAAACACGCTAAGGTGTGAACTCCAACCGACCTTCGTTGAGGAAATTGCCATGCGTCAGCCGCTTTGCTGTTCGATTCTTTTCGGGCTTATCCTTTCGTCCAGTGCAACTGCGGCCGACACAACGCAAATCGGCGTCTTGCTCAAGCAGCCGATTCTTAGCGCGGGTGATCCACAGGCGGAAGTGGAAGCCTTTTGCGAAGCGCGCGTGCCGCGCATGGACAAATTCAATTCGCTCGCCGACTGGCGCCAAGAGGCCGCCGCGCTCCGCCGCCGCGTTCTCGATGACGTTGTATTTCGCGGCCCGGCGGCGAACTGGCGCGACGCCAAAGGCGGCGTTGTGTGGTTGGAAACCATCGAAGGCGGGCCGGGCTACAAAATTCGCAAGCTGCGTTTCGAAGCCTTGCCCGGCCTCTGGATTCCCGCGCTCTTGTACATGCCCGACGAACTGAACGGAAAGGCGCCGGCGGTCATGAATGTCAACGGGCATGACCGGAACGATGGGAAAGCCGCCAAGTACAAACAAATTCGCTGTATCAATCAAGCCAAACGCGGCATGATCGCCTTGAATGTCGAGTGGTTGGGCATGGGGCAACTCAACACGCCGGGCTTCTCGCACTACCGCATGAACCAACTCAATCTTTGCGGCGCGGCGGGCATCGCGCCGTTTTATCTGGCCATGAGCCGCGGGCTCGACATCTTGCTATCGCTGGAGGAAACCGACCCAGAACGTGTTGCGGTGGCTGGCCTTTCGGGCGGCGGTTGGCAGACGATTTTCATCAGTTCGCTCGATACGCGCGTGAAGCTTTGTAACCCCGTTGCCGGGTATTCCAGTTTCATCACACGAATTCACCATCATTCCGATCTGGGCGATTCCGAGCAGACGCCCTGCGACTTGGCCACCGTCGTCGACTACACGCATTTAACCGCCATGCTGGCGCCCCGCGCCGCTCTCCTGACGCACAACCTCAACGACAATTGTTGCTTTGCCTCGCCGCACGCCCTGCCGCCGCTATTGGAGGCCGCCCGGCCGATCTATGCACTTTATAAGGCGCCGAACAACTTGGCGTTTCATGTGAATGAAAATCCTGGCACGCACAACTTTTTGATCGACAATCGCCAAGCCTTGTACGGCATGTTCAAACAACATTTCTTCGCCCATGACCCGGCCATCGATGCGATCGAAATTCCCTCCGACGGCGAACTCAAAACGAAGCAGCAGTTGCACGTCGCCCTACCCGAAAACAACCACAGTTTTCAAAGCTTGGCAGAGCAATTGAGCCGTTCGCTGCCGCACCATCCAGAGCTGCCCGCTTCGGCCAAGGCGGCGTCCGACTGGCAAGCCTCGCGGCGCGGCCAGTTGCGAAAAATCGTGCATGCCCCAAATTACCGCTGCATCCCAACGCAGGTGAAACAGTCTCGGCAAGATGGCGTTGCCGTCACGACATGGCGGCTGGCCATGCAACGGGAGGGCGCCCAGAAAAATGCCGCCCAGAAACCGGAGTGGACCGTGCCGGTTATCGAATTTACACCATCGCAACCTGGGGGCGTATCACAAAACAAGGGCGTCGTGATTCTACTCGCCGACGCCGGCCGCGCGTCGCTGGCCGACTCTGTTTCTGCCGCCGTGGCTTCTGGCAAACGCGTGTTCGCGGTCGATCCGTTCTATTTCGGCGAATCAAAAATACCCAGCCGCGATTTTCTGTTTGCCTTGCTCGTTTCCGCCGTGGGCGAGCGGCCGCTGGGCATTCAAGCCGCACAGGTTTCTTCTATCGCTGATTGGATTTCGAAGCGACACCCTGGAGAAGCGACGACCATTGCGGCCTTCGGACCGCGCACCAGCGTGATTGCGTTGGCGGCGGCCGCGTTGTCTGAAAAAACGATTGCGGGGGTTGAAGTGAACGATTCGCTGGGCAGTTTGCAGGAAGTCATCGAGCGAGAACTCGACGTGCAAAAGTCGCCCGAACTGATGTGTTTTGGCTTACTCCAAGACTTCGACTTGCTGCAAATAGCGGCTCTCGTGGCGCCGCGTCCGGTGAAATTCAACCAGCCCAGCGCACGCGTGAAAACTGAAATGCAGCCGCTGGTTTCATTCTACCAGACTCTTGGCGGCGAATTTACCGGCTGGTAAACGGTGACGCACGGTGAAGTTTACACTTGAGGGGGGGGCGAGGAATCAAGAAAAGCGTGGAACAATCAGTTCTCAATCGGGACGGGCATGGCGGAAGCCCTTCTTTGGGGTTTCATTCCAGATAGGGCCACTTGACAAGTATACGGCTGAGCCGTATACTTTAACTAAAGAGCAGGTACCGATGAAACCGAAAGGTAGGAAGGTGCAGCCCAATGGAAAAGGGACTTTTGAGGCGTCAGATTGCACACTGCTGTACCTTGAGCATTCCGTGAAACCTGAAGATTTTTTGAAATTTGTTGAGCTAGATCAATTCCGGGATGACTGGAAGGATTTAGACCTAGACGTTGAATCGGATCTTTTCGTTTTGCAGGTTGCTATCATGGCCGACCCAAGTGGTCCGCCGGTAATATCCGGGACTGGCGGCCTTCGGAAATTGCGATTTTCCCCGCCTGAGTCTCACTCAGGCAAGAGTGGTGCAATCCGCGTATGCTACGTTTTCTATGAAGAATACTGTTTAGTCCTGCTGGTGACCGCCTATGCAAAAAGCGAGCAAGGTAATCTTTCGGCAAGCGAGAAGGCGGGCATAAAAAAATACATTGACACAATCAGCAAATGCTTGAAAGAAGGGCGTTACGGGTAACCATGAAGTTAATTGACAAGGGCGGGAGCGACCATGTCGAAAACTAGGGGCGAAAAGATTATCGAACGGCTGAAGGGCTTCGCGGAGTCGCTGGAAAACGGCGACAACATCACCGATAAGTTCACCTGCCGGACGATAAAACTAAATCTGCAACCAACAGCGTACAGCGCTGACTTAGTGAAGGAGGTTCGGAATTTGCTTGGTTCCAGCCAAGCGATTTTTGCCGAGTTTATTGGCGTATCAGTCAAGACGTTGCAAGACTGGGAGCAAGGCCGCAAGTCGCCCCAGAATACGGCGTGCAGATTCATGGATGAAATCCGCGGGAATCCAGGCTACTGGCAAAAGCGTCTTAGGGATTCGGCCGGTTTGGCCGACGAAACCAAGAACGGCGGAATTCCGTGTTAACCGCATTCAGGTGATTTGCCGCTGAGTACAAAACGCCTCATGACGGGGCGTTTTTTATTGCGTCGGCCCTTTAGGACCGTTCGCGAAATTAGTGACATACGATGGCCTTCCAAGGCCGTCGATTTGCTGGTTTCGACGGCCTTGGAAGGCCATCGTACAAGTAAAATCGGGCAATTATTTCGCGAGCGGTGCTTAGGCGAGCGGCGGATCTGACGCAGCAAACGGATGCGAACCAAAAAACGAAGGCAACTCGCAATAAAACGCCCAGCCTTTTGCAAGTTTCAGACCTAGGCGAATTCCACGCTTGAGGGGGGCGGCGAGGAAGGAAAAAGAGGCGCCGGGCGGATTCGAACCGCCGATGGCGGATTTGCAATCCGCTGCCTTAGCCACTTGGCTACGGCGCCCAATTGGCGGAAACTTAGATAATCTCGCCGCCTTCGTCAAGGGGGATAGGATCTGAACTTCCCCAGTGTGTTAGTTGACGCGGGGTTAAGGTTGATTGGATTAGTGAATTTGTTTGGGGTTGGCGGCGCGGCCAGCGCGCCCTCCTATGGAGCTCGCACTAGCCGCCGATGCAAACCCCCGCCTTCGCAATCTGGCCGACGACAAACTCTGGGAAAACCTCACAAACAAGCAGAAGGAGAAAATCGAGGCGGTCGCGGTCGACATGTGGCCTGCCTTTGCCAACGCGATCAAAACCAACACTCCGCAAGCAGAAATTGTGCATGATCGCTTTCACTCGGAACGTGGCTTCAATTGCTGAACGGCGAGCAACTTGTAGAACAACTCATCCAGATCGAGCGCTCGTCCGAGAAACCGATGCTAGGGATTTGACCGGATCACTCTCGTCACGCTACGCTGGCGCCGAGTAGGTTAACAGATAGAGGCTGTTAACCAAATTGTTTGTCAGACAGCGCGCCACGCAGCTTCACTATCGATTCGGCTGTTAGAACCACCACCAGTTTTCCTTGAGCCAGTCGATGAAGCCTTCGCCGAGAAAATAACCCAACGTTCCGCAGAGGAGCGCGCCAAGCAATACGGTATCGCCGATGAACAGCGGGGGCTCCTCAAAGATGAAAATGCAAACGCCCAACCCGCCGAAGCCGCCAACCAACGCACCCAGCAGAACGCCGGCGGTTATGTTTCCAAGATGGTTTTCTTCGTTCATTCGGCTCTCGAACATTCGATAGGCGGCGCTACTGATTATTCGCCGAGGAAACGCGAATATTGATATTCGCGCCACCAGCGCGCAAAGGACGCCGCAACTCTCGTGGTGCGAAAGGCGACGCTCATTGTTCGAGCAGAGGTTACTCGTCGGCCAGCAATCGCTCGACGCTACCGAGCAGCTTATCCATCGGAAACGGTTTGCGGATGTAGTCGTCGACGCCCAGCATTTCCGCGTACGCCTTGTGCCGCACGCCTTCGTTGGCCGTGATCATGATCACTTTCATCGGCACCCGGCGCGTGCGGCGGAGATTTTCCAAAACGAGGAAGCCGCTTCGTTTGGGCATCATCATGTCGAGGATGACGAGGTCGGGGTCTTCTCGCTCGGCCATCGCCAAGCCTTGATTTCCATCGCGGGCGATAAGAATTTTGTAACCCCGCGATTCGAGCGCATAACGCAACGTTTCGACGATTTCGTTGTCGTCGTCGACCAGCAAAATGCGTTTGACCACATTCTCGGTGGAGGCGTTTTCCCCGGATGTTTCCGCAGCAGCTTCTTTTTCTTCTTCCGACGACATGCCCGCAGATCCTTTTTTTTCACTGAAACTCAGTAGTATATGGGCGGCAGCGACTATTCTACTCGAAAAGGTCCTCTACAGGTAACGCGCGGCGGCCGATTTTTTCGTTTAACAGCAGGCCAAAGGCGGCTGCGTTTGGCGCCAACGCGTACGAGCGAGACAGAAAAACGCAGCCGCCTTTGGCCTGCCGTTAAGCGAACCACTGGTAACCGTAGACGCATAATTATTTCACGTTTTCTCAGGCCAATCGCCAAGTTTTGCGGAGTGACCACTCCAATACCAGCAACGCCATCAGGAGTAGAAACACCAGCCACGCGCCGAGAGGCGTTCCGGCGACGCGCCAGC
>QIKY01000322.1 GCA_003233175.1 Planctomycetaceae bacterium
ATGCTGGGCATGAGCGGCGTCGAACTTCAAGATGAACTCACCAAACTCAAGATTGAGTTGCCCGTAATTGTCATCACCGCCTACGGCGACGTGCCCATGGTGGTTCGCGCCATGAAAGCAGGCGCCGCCACCTTTTTGGAAAAGCCTTGTCGGGATGAAGAATTGTGGGACGCCATCCGAGCAGCGCTCCGCCGCGATGAGGAATGCCAGTTCAGGCGCCAGCAAGAGCAAGACCTAGACCATCGTCTCGCCCAGTTGACCGAAAAAGAACACTGCGTGATGCAGTTACTTTTACAAGGCAAGGCCCATAAAGTCATTGCCAGCCAGCTTGATATCAGCATTCGCACGGTGGAGGTTCGGCGGAGCCGGATTCTGAAAAAAATGAATGTTGCCACACTCGTCGAATTGTCGCAAATCGTCGCTCGCAAGGAACTCCAAGACGAGTCAACGTGATCGGCGGAGCACACCTTGCGGTTTGTTTGTTCAGGCGTACACGGCGGCGTACACGGCGGCGCGGCGTGAGATCGGCTCGACCTAGTCTGTTAAAAATATTTGCTGACGGCGATGGCTTTGTTGCCCGACTTCTTTTGCCGAACCTATGGGCTTCTAGTTGGTAGTCGTTGCGTTCTTATCTTGGAATAGTGGGAGTGCCATTCGATGGCCGGCTCTCACTCGCGGCCGGGAATTTTCCTGGCGGCCGGCGCGCCGCCGCGAAGGTAGAGGAACAAATTCCGCACTTGCTCGTCGCTGAAGTTCCGCAGCATGCCTTCGGGCATCATGGATGTGTTCGACGTGCGCATTTCCTCGATGGCGTCGAGCGGCAGGCGAACGAGCGCATCTTGCGTGCGCAGGAGGACAAATTTTTCGGTGTGTTGGACCATGAACCCGCTCAACAGGCGGCCTTCGTCGGTCAGGATGGTGGTGAGTCGGTAGGCGGGGTCGACGATCGCGCTGGGGTCGATCAAATTACTGAGCAGGTAGTCGAGATCCTTGCGGCCGGAGCCGGTGAGGTTGGGTCCCACGTTGCCGCCTTGGCCGAATAAGGTATGGCACTTAGCGCAGGTGTTTTTGAAGAGCGTCCGACCTGCTTCGGCATCGCCCTGGGTGAGGAATTCCGGGGTCAGCCGATGCTTACGCCGGGCGATTTCCGCCGATTTTTGAAAGGTTTGCGCATCATCCGCCCAGAGTTTGGCAATCTTTTTGTGCAGCTTCTCGTCGCGAAAGGCGTGCAGTTGTTGCAAGGCAAACGCAGACACATCGCGCCGCGGGATTTTCCCCTGTTCGATTTTGTGCAACAGTCGGGCGGCGAAGTCGCGGCGTGAACTCAAAACGCTGATCGCATCTTGACGCTCGGCCGCGTTGAAACCGGCATACAAGGCGAACAGCTTCTCGGCCGTGGCGGCGTTGTTTCGCAGCACAAGCGATTGAAGCACGTCGCGCCGCAAATCGGCGGGTTCTTCGAGCAGAGCATGCAATGTGGGCAAGGGCAGGCCGCCGTCAATCTTCAACAACGCTTGCAGCGCCTCGCGCCGCTTGTCGGACGAAGCATGCACATTGAGCACGACGCCGCGCAAATCGGCAATCGCTTTTACATCGCCGAAGATCGTCGCCAAACGCACCGCCAACGCCCGCAACTCCGCGTGGGAGCTGGACGAGATCTGAGCATACAGCAAGGGCCACTGTTTGGGGGCGGCGTAACTCCCTCGTTCTTGCAGCACGTCGAGCACGCCCTGCAATAAATCGAAACGGAGGTTGTCGTCGGGGCGGCGCAGCGCCTCTTGGATAACAAGCGCCACCGGCGGCGCGGGAACATCCAACGTTCGCCGGGCGATATACCGCCGCACGAGCGGAATTCGGGATCGCGAAGCCCACTCCAACGCAGCCTCTCGATTCCCAACCACCAGCGGTTCGACGCCGTACCAAATCATCAGCGGCAAGTAAGGATCGTTGGCGTCTTCGGCATGCGACAGCAACGCTTGGGCCAGCGGCGCCCGCCGTGCAAGCGGTATTCGCTGCAAGGCGCAAGCCAGCGCCAAACGCACTTTCGCTTCGGGTTCATTGCGAGCCAACTCCTGCATTTTCGCCAATGCCGCCGAACTGGGCGTTTTTTCGTCCACCAGAAAACGCACCGCCCAACGCCGCACATGCGGGCTTTCGTGCTGCAACAGAGCCACGCATTTCCTCGGCGGCAAGGCCTGCATGACGAACAGGGTCCAGAGCGCGCGGAGCTTTTGCCGCTCATCAGTCTCTTTTTGGAATCGGCGCCGCAGGTGTTGTGCGGCGGCGTTGATGTCTGCCGTTAACGCCGTGTCTTTTGCTCGTGCTTCGTTTTTCGCCCGCGCCGCCCGCTCTTGCAAAATGCGGCGTGCATGCCGCACGAACCAAGCGTTGCGGTGGCCGTGCAATTCGGCCAGTTCCAAGCAGGAAAGCCGCTGCAAGTCGAGGGCGTGTTTTTCCGGCTGGCCATAAACAACCTTGAAAATACGGCCGCTGCCGCGATGGCTGCCGTCGGTATCGTGGCATTCGCCCAGATCGTGCCAGTCGGAAACGTACACGCCTCCGTCGGGGCCATACTTCACCGAAAGGCCGCGAAACCAAGGGTCGCGAGCAAAGAGGAAGTCGTCTCCGTGAACGCCCACATACGTCGATCGATGCGGAACCAGCCGATCTTGGTTCACGCGGTTGCCGTGCAAATTGGCGGTGAGGAAGGTTCCCCGATACGCCTCCGGCCAGTTATCGCCCAGATACACCATGCCGCCGCAGTGGGCGTGTCCGCCGCCGGCCACCGAATGGCGATTCTCCGCAGTGCGCGAGCTGGTCCAATTCCCGCCGCCCCAGTGCAAATGGTCGGCAATCGATTGAATCCGGCCGTAAGCGTACGGGTAATCTTGCTCGACGCCGCGCCGCTGGCAATACATGCCCGGCACGATATGCCACAAATGTGCGATCACGGTGTTGGCCGTGAACAGATCTCCGTATTCGTTGAAGTCGGCGCCCCAGGGGTTGACCATGCCTTGGGCCACCACCTCAAAGCCGCCTCGCAGCGGGTGGTAACGCCAGATGCCGCGTGTTATTCGCGTGCGGTTGGCGGCATCTGCGCCGGGTCGCCCGACCAACGACGGGTTCGACAACCCGATCGCGCCGTACAGCCAGCCATCGGGCCCCCAATGCAAATTATTGAGCACGTTGTTGGATGAAATCGCAAAACCATCGAGCATGGGCACGGGGGGCGCGTCGGGAAGGTCGTCGTGGTTTCGATCGGGTATGAAGGCCAACTCCGGCGTATTGGCGATCCAAACGCCGCCATGCCCCAGCGCGATGCCGGTCAGATAGCGGCCTTTGTCCCAGAACACTTTTCGCCGATCAAACTGGCCATCGTGATTCGTATCTTCGAGAATCACGATGCGGTCCGACGCTCCCTCTTCTCGCCACTCGGGGTGGGCGTAATTCTCAACCACCCACAAGCGGCCGCGGTCGTCGAAATCGAATGCGATCGGCCGACGAATATCCGGTTCACCGGCAAACAGCGTGACATGAAACCCCTCCGGCACGGTAATACGCTGGAGCGACTGCCGGGGCGAGAGGGAAACATCGGCGGGGTTTTGCGTATTCCGCACGCCGGGCGGCAAGTCGTCGGCTGGCAACGGCGGCGCAACACACAGTACGAGACACGAAATAAGTAGGACAACAGCGATTCGCTTCACGGTTTGTGGTTCTCCCATTTTTCTGGAAGCAGTGTTCCGCACACTCCATGTGCCCGGTGCTACTCGTGATTTATACCTCAAGCAGCGAAAGACCTCCTCCTCCCACCGTTCATGATACTCGCCGACCAATTCCGATGATTCGAACCGCTGATGCCGCGACGATCATTCGTTCGACTCGCGTAACAAGTTTCAGGGGAATGCTCTTCTCCAACCCCGCCAAACGATCTAAAGCACGTCCGTTCTCATTCCGCCGGAAGGCTTGAGCATCTTTGCTCGAACATATCATGACTCCTTACCGGCGGGTTTTTTATACCTTCTAACACAACTTGGTGGGTCAGCATCAAACTCCGTGTTTGAAACGCCAAACAGGGGTTGTTAGGAGCTCTTAGTCCAGCACAACATTAGCAGGAGTCGCGACTTATGAAAACTTGAACGGATTGCGTTTAACGATAAAAACGACATTTTCAGCGGCTCGAGATATAACGCCAACACGTCCAGACTCAAAGTCCCGCTGAACCAGTACAGCTCCAACACCGCCAATCGCTACTACTTGAACCTGAACCCGCACGTTGGTGTCAAAACACTGATCCGACCGATAACCGGAAAGGTTGTTCTCTCGGAGTTTGGCCGGCTCGAAAAATCGGCGGCGCCTCCGTTTGACAGAACCACCGCTGCGTCTAAAATGCCATATTCTCGTTCCACGAAGAACGGGGCGCATAGCTCAGTTGGTTAGAGCGCGTCGCTGATAACGACGAGGTCCGAAGTTCGACTCTTCGTGCGCCCACTGCTTCATTCGCTTACAATTGCAACCACTTGCCGGTTTTCCGGCCACAGCCTGGGGCTGTAGCTCAGTTGGGAGAGCGCCACGTTTGCAACGTGGATGTCGTCGGTTCGAGCCCGATCAGCTCCACTTGTCGTAAACTGGGCGGATGGCCTACTTGCGGATGGCGAGAAGGCCAAAAACGAAAATATGGCCTCTCAGGCGTTAGTTTTGTCGATCGATGGCCTGAGCGCCGGCGGGCTGGGCCCCTTCGGAAATGCCTGGATCGATACCCCGCATTGCAACCGATTGGCGGCGGAATCCTTCCTTTTCGACCGGGCAACCACCGATTCTCCTCGGTTGGATCTGGCTTACCGCTCATTCTGGACCGCCTCGCACGCCGCTTGCGCCGCGCCTCCCTCCAACTGGAGCTTGCCCGCCGAGATTGTTCGCTCCGGTGAACAAGCCGTTCTGCTGACCGACGAACCGGAATGCGCCGAACACGAACTGGCGCGGCATTTTAGTGAAATCGTGCGACTTCCGGCGCATCACCCGCTGGAGTTGGCCGACGATCTTTCTGAAACGGAACTTGCCCGAACCATGGGCGCAGCCATCGACTGGCTGCAAAATCACCCGCCCGGCGGTCTGGTTTGGATCCATCTCGGGGCGCTGCGCCGCGCATGGGATGCTCCCTACGAATTGCGAGAGCAGTTCGCCGATGAAGACGACCCGCCGCCGCCGGAATCGGCCCAACCGCCCAGTTACCGAGTTAGTTCCGCCGCCGGTTCGGACCAACTTCTGGGAATCCAACAGGCGTACGCGGCACAAATCTTGGTGTTCGATCTTTGCCTGGGCGCGTTGTTGGAGGCTGTTTCTTCGAGAATAGACGACATGCTGTTTGCGCTAACCGCGCCGCGCGGGTATCCGCTGGGAGAGCACGAATTCGTGGGGCTCGGCGAGATGCATCTGTACGAAGAACTCATTCACACGCCGTTGATGATTCGTTTGCCTCATGCCGAATTCGCCTCGCAACGCTCCGCCGCGCTGGTGCAACCGGCCGATTTGAGCGCAACTCTGGCCGATTGGCTGGGCGTATCGCCGCCGACTGCGGCGCACGGGGTCCGATTGTTGCCCTGCCTACGTGGGGACACAGAAAACACGCCCGATCGAGCCATTACCGTGGGAGACCGCCAAGCCACGCTCGATGTTGCTTCCTGGCGGCTGCGACGCTGTTTTTCGACACCCTTGGGGCCGAATGTGCAAACGCCTGCCGGTGCGTCGAATGAACCGGAATTCGGCTTGTATGTCAAACCAGACGACCGCTGGGAGGAGAACGAAATTGGCAGCCTATGCGGCGAAATCGGCATCGGGCTATCGAACGCCTTGGACGCCTCCTTGGAGTCGCTGGCCGCCGGAGGGCCGATCGCGCCAGAACCGATTTCTCCCGAATTCACCCGTCAAATCGACTGATTTCACGCGGAGGAATCTCTTCGGAGCCTTTCTTTTTCACGGCCAACGAAGCCGCCCGCAGTCAAACACGTTTGAAATGTTAAGAGCCTGTTTTTGAATTGTTATCGCCTTGCGTGCAAGCTTGGTGGTAGGCTTTTTTCTTTGGGTCGCCCACAGAACGACGCGCAAGGAGGATTGCCATGATTGCGATGCAAAAGAGCAACCGCGTTTACCCCACAGACATGACCGACGCCCAATGGGAGATTATCTGTCCGATGTTGCCTCTCAGTCCGCCCATGGGTGCGGACCGGTGGGTTGATATGCGGAAGATCGTCAACGGCGTTTTCTATCTCAATCGCACGGGCTGTCAATGGCGAATGCCGCCCAAGGAATACGAACACTGGAACACCACCTTCGGCTATTACAATCGTTGGCGTAAAGACGGTGCATGGCAACGCATTCACGATGCGTTGCGGGAAGAGGTCGGGAGCCAACGCCCAGCGCCGCGATCATCGACAGCCAATCGGTCAAAACGACCGAAAAAAAGGGGTGCGTGGTTACGACGCCGGCAAGAAAGTAATAGGTCGCAAGCGACACATTCTGGTCGACACGATCGGCTTGATGCTGATGATCGTCGTACACGCGGCGAATATTCAAGATCGCGACGAATATTCAAGATCGTGATGGGGCGAAACTGCTTCTGAAAAAAGCCCACGGGAAATTTCCGCGACTCCAATTGATTTGGGCCGATGGCGGCTATGCCGGCAAGCTCATCGACTGGGTGAAACTGAACTGCGGCTGGGTGCTGGAAATCGTCAAACGCAACGCCGACCTGAAAGGCTTTCACGTGCTGCCGCGACGCTGGGTGGTCGAACGAACCTTCGCGTGGCTGGGCCGTTGCCGACGTTTGAGCAAAGACTACGAAGAATTTCCCGAGAGCAGTGAAGCGATGGCGCACATCGCCATGATTCAGCTAATGACGCGCCGTCTGACTGCCGTCGGAGTCGCCGCCACACCGTGATAGCAATTCAAAAACAGGCTCTCAGACCAATTTGCGGAAACGACTTACGGAAATATCAGTGCCATTATGCTCTATGCTCTCTGTGGTTTATCTACTACATGACGCGATTTATTCATTGCATGATTTGATTGAGCGGTCTGAACGCGTTGGCGTTTCAAAACGATTACCCCGAAAAAACGTTGCTTTGTAGACGAAAACAAGCTCAAGTATGAACTCAAACGGTTCGCGAAAAAACACGCGAGGAATTTCGGGAAAGGGCGCGATGAATCGTCAAGTCGTCTTGGCCGCGTTTCTGCTTCTTGTGGCGTCTGTTTCACCAGCACGCGCATCATCATGGCGGCAAATTTCCGACGATGGGCGGTTTGTGTTGGTGATGATCTACCCGGCGCCGCTCAAGCAAGATATCGAGTATTGTTCCCCGGCTGAAGCTGAAGAAGTTCGCGAAATTCGCGACACGTACGCCAAGAGCGGACTGTACCCCAACGATGGCTCAACCAAGCCGTTGTGGACGGTTCCGTATCACTGGCGTGGGCATGATATCCACCTTAGCGAAGACGGAAAATATCTGGTTGTTTTTATCCCTTATTGGCAAGAGCGTTTTCCCGAAGACGCCTTGTACTTTTACACAAATGGCAAGCTGGTTCGCTCGTACGACGAATATTCAGGTATTCCTTTCGCTAAAGCCAAAGAGACTGCGTTCATGATTTTTGAGAACCTGTTTTTTGGCGACCCTGAGCCGCTTGATTTAAGTGCGAAATTTGATGGCGCGAAGCACACGTTTACAATCACGACCGCGCAATACGAAACGATCACGTTCGATACCACCACGGGGAAGATTATTCACCATTGGTCGCCCTGGATGTTGTATACCGGATTTCCCTTGGTGATGATTCCGTTTTTAACTTGGCTGTACGCGCGCCGCCCGGTCAAACGTAAACATGATTCGCTTTCCAAGCCTTGGCAATTTTCGTTGCGGCAAACATTTTTTTTGATGGCTTTATTGAGTGTTGAGATGTGGCTGATTCGGTCAGATTTCGGGCTGCATGCGACTCTCTGTGGCGTCGGCTTTGTTGGCGGGTTTCTCGGCTGGTGGTGGGCAAAAACATGGAACGCGTGGATTCTCGGCGCCGTTTTGTCGCTCTACGGCTTCTATTGTGGTTTGCTATTGATCATGCTCACTTATGACATTTTCCCATGGTGGTTCGGCGCCAGCATTGTGTCCACGGTAATCGTCCTAGGCATTGCCGGAGGGTTGTCGGCGGGGTTGATTGAACGAAGGCGTTTCAAGCGGGAGGCCATCTCGTAGGCTTGTCGCGCCGTTGGCGAACCGTTGGAGTTCAAGCTTTAGCTTGTTTTGCAGTGCGAAAAAAACGAACACAAGCTAAAGCTTGAACTCCAACGGCGCGTACAACGGCGTAAAAATACAGGCAGCGGAATTATCAGAAAGGGTGTGATGCATCGTCAAGCCGTCTTCATAGCATTTCTGCTTTTCGCGGCGCCCGTTTGCGCCCAAGTTGCCGGCAAAGTAAAAGTACACGCATCATGGCAGCACGTATCCGACGATGGGCGGTTTGTGTTGGTGATGGTCTCGCCGCTGCCGCTCAAGCAGGATATCGAGCACGCCGGGTTCTACGCTGAAGAAGCTCGTGCGATTCGCAGCAGGTACTCCAAGAGTGGGCTGTACCCCAACGATGGCTCGACCAAGCCGCTATGGACCATTCCGTATCACCCCGGTTGGCACGGCGCACAACTCGCCGAGAAGGGAAAGTACTTGGTTCTTTTCGACGATTTATGGGATGTCGCACCAGAAAACGTCTTGTACTTTTACACAAATGGCAAGCTGGTCCGCATGTATCGTCAAGACCAGTTCATGCATCTATTTTCGGCCAAACAATGGGGGAGTGCGGTATTGGAGAGTGGGTATTTTGGCGTTGATTTTCCGTCAATGCCAACATCGACAATCGATCGAACGAAACACACATTTACCATCACGACCGCACAATACGAAACAATCACGTTCGATATCGCCACGGGAAAGATTATTCACCATTGGTCGCCCTGGATGTTGTACACCGGCGTTCCCTTGGTGATTGTCCCGTTTTTTACTTGGTTGTATGCGTGCCGTCCGGCTAAACGCAAGCAGAAGGTGCTCATGAGCCCTTCGCAATTTTCGTTGCGGCATATCTTCTTGCTGATGGCCTCTTTGAGTATTGTGGCGGGGTTGATTCGATCGAATTTCACCCCGCTCACAATTGTCTGTTCTACTGCCGGCGTAGTCGGCGGTTTGCTTGGACTGTGGCGGGGGAGGACCCGAAACGCCTGGATTCTCGGCGCCATTTTGTCAATTTACGGCGTTTGCTTCGGCGGGGTATTGGCCGCAATTATATTCGGCTCCCCGTTTCAATCGCGTTTCAGCGACTGGGCGTGGGCGGTTGCCATGCTTGCTTCAGGCATTGCCGGCGGGTTGTCGGCGGGGTTGATTGAACGAAGGCGCTTCGCGGGGAGGGCCGCTGCGTAGGTTGGCCGCGCCGTTGGAGTTCATGCTGTAGCATGTTTCGTCAAGAACACATGCAGTCAAAAAACATGCTCAAGCATGAACTCCAACGGTTCGCAGCTCCAACGTGCAATCGACGCGTGGCGACGCCATCGGTTATGCTGTAACGACGGGCGGCGGCAGAGGGCGTTCGTCCGGGCGTATCAATAATACGGCAACGCTGGAGGCTGACGCGATGAAGCTATGGAGTAACGGAATTCTTTTGCTGATTGTGTTGGCGGGCGTCGGCCTGGAAACCGCCGCCGCAGCCGATTGGCCCACGTTCCAGCAGAATTATCGTCGCAACGCCAAGACCAGCGAACAGTTGAACATTGGCGAACTTGGCCTTGCCTGGACGTGGCGCAGCCCGGCGCCGCCGCAACCGGCTTGGAGCCGCCCCGCGAAATGGGACGCCTACGCCGGCATTCGCGACCTCGGCTCGATGCGAAATTATGACCCCGTATTTCATGTGGTTGTTAGCGGCGGGCGCGTGTTTTTTGGATCGTCGGCCGACGGCGCCGTGCATTGCCTCGACTTGGCCAGCGGCAAGGAAAAATGGGTCTTTTTTACAGAAGGGCCGGTGCGATCGCCGCCTTCGATTGTGGCCGGCGCGGCGTACTTCGGCTCAGACGATGGCCATGCCTACGCGGTGGACGTGAAAACCGGTCGGCAGATTTGGAAATATCGTCCGCGCGAATTATCTGAGCGCATCGTGAACAATGGGCGGCTGATTCCGCTGCTGCCGATTCGCAGCGGCGTGGTGGTGAGCGAAGGCGTGGCGTATTTCGCCGCGTCGCTGCTGCCCTGGGAAACGTCTTATCTGTGCGCCGTGAATGCGAGAACCGGGCTGCTCGAAGGGCCGGGCAGTTTCCAACATGCGTTGCCGAACGTCACTTTTGAAGGCGCCATGGCGATGTCGCCCACGCGGCTAATTGCCCCGCAAGGCCGCGTGGCGCCGAAGCTGTTTTCGCGCAGCGAGGGAAAATCGCTCGGCGATCTGAAAGGCGGCGGCGGCTGTTTCGTGGTGCTGGCCGATGAATCTCATATTTTTCATGGACCCGGCAACAAAAAAGGTTGGCTCAAGGCCAGCGATGGCAAGAGCCGCGAAACGATCGCCACGTACGAAAAAGGCCGTGCGATTGTCGTCGACGGCGATGTGTCTTACTTGCTGACCAACACCAGTTTGATCGCCTCCGATTTTGTCAAACGCAAACACCTCTGGACCGTCGATTGTGCGCAACATCATGCCGTGATACTGGCGGGAGATACGCTCTTCGCTGGCGGCGATGACGAAATCGCGGCGTACGCCGCCAAAGACGGCGCGCTGCTTTGGCGCCGCGCTGCGCCGGGGCGGGTGCATGGCCTTGCCGTGGCCGGCGGGCATTTGTTGGCTAGTACGGATCAAGGCGCCATCTTGAGTTTCAGCGCCGGCGCGGCTGCGTCGCCCACGCAGCGCATTCGCGCGCCGGAAGCAATTGCTTCTGGAGGATTGTTTCAAGGCGATGCGTCAACATTTCAACCGCCGAAAATCGACGACCCCGCCTTGCTCGGTCGCTGGGTGTTTCAGCGTGAGCAAGTAAAAGGTCGAACATTGCGTGATCTTTCGGGCCATCGCGCGGCCACGTTTTCCCATCCGCCGACGTTCGAGCGCGTGGGCGCCTTCGGAGCTATAACATTCAAGGGCGATTCGCAACCGCTGGTGATTCGGCCCTCGTTCCGCAACGCCGCGTTGCCGATAAAAGCGATCACGGCCGAAGCCTGGGTGCGTATCGATCAGCCGCAACCGTGGGGCGGAATTATTGGCGTGATTCAAGATAACGGAGCCGACGAACATGGCTGGCTATTAGGGTACAAGGGCGCCAGTTTCAGTTTTGGTTTGGCGAGCGAAAACGGCAAGGGGCGTTTGACCTATCTGACCGCGAAGTCGGATTTTCCCACCGGGCAATGGCGGCATGTGGCCGGCGTGTACGATGGCAATCAGATGCGGTTGTATGTCGACGGCAAACTGGCCAACACGTCGGACGCCCAACAGGGAAACATCGCGTATCCTGAGAAGGCGTCGTACGAACTGGCCGCCTACCACGATCAAGACGAATACTTTCCGCTCCAAGGCGCGTTGCATGAAGTGCGTGTTTTTCGCCGCGTCTTGTCTGAAGAAGAGATAAAAAAACACGCCGCGAGCAAGGTTTTTCGCACGGCGCCCGTGGCGGAATTGGCGGCCGGGCCGTTGCTCCGCTTCGTTGCGCCGGGCGTGGCCCGGGTTTGGTGGCGCACGGCGGGAATGTCGCCCTCCGTGCTTTCATATGGCGCCGAAGAACTGCTGCACACCGTGCGCGACGACGTCCCCAAAACGGAACATTCGCTGTTGATGACCGGTTTGAAACATGGGCGAAAATATGGTTACACAATTACTTCTTTAATCGACGGTAAGCAGTCGTCGAGTAAACGCTTCGAATGCGATAATTTCTTCAATTACACCACGCCGAAAATCGGTGCGGCGGCGAAGCGTTCCGTTGCCACGTCAAACGCGGCGTTGCTGGACGACATCGTTCAAACACTCGGCGGCGGCCGGGGTTTGGCTCTGTTTCTTGGAGGTGAAACTCCAGAAGGCGACTTGATCAGCCTTTCGCAAGCTTTGTCGCAGCGCACCGATCTACAGATTTCCATCCTTAGCGCCCAGCCGGAAAAATGGGCCGCCGCACGCAGCGAAGCGTACAACGCGGGGCTGTTGGGTTCGCGTATTTCTTTTTTGGCGATCGATGATCTTGCCAACCCGCCGGTGGCGCGAGAGGTGGCTAATTTGGTGGTGGCAAGATTGAACGATGTTCACGATGCAGACGTCTTGGTGCGTTCCACGGTCCGGTTGTTGCAACCGGTGGGCGGCGTGGGTTATGTGGGGCCTTTTATCGACGCCGCTGCTGCTGGCGTGATACAAACGCGGGCGGATCTTCTGGGGGCGGGCGTCAGCGTGACGCCCATAAATTTGGGCGGCGACCATTGGCTGCGGTTCGTCAAATCGGAGCGGCCCGGCATGGGGGATTGGTCGCATATTTATGGTCCGGCGAATAATTCGGCTTACGGCGGTGAATCGTTGGGCGGCGCGCGCAGCGCCGCCGATTTGGAAGTGCGTTGGGTCGGCCGCCCGGGCGCGCATTATCAACCTGATCGGAATGGCCGCAAGCCGCCGCCGCTTTCCACCAGTGGACGCCTCTTTCTCCAAGGCTTGCAGCGTTTGATCACGCTCGACGCCCACAACGGATCGATTTTATGGTCGTGGGAGATTCCCCATCTGGGGCGTTTTAACATGCCCCGCGATTGCGGAAACTGGTGCGCCGACGAGGAGCATCTCTTCGTTGCGGTGCGCGACCGCTGCCTGCAATTCGACGCCGCAACCGGTAATCTTCTCAATGAACGCGTCGTTCTTCCGGGACCGCGAAACGACTGGAAATACCATTGGGGTTATATCGCCCGGGTGGAAAACCTGCTCTTGGGTTCGGCCGTCAAAAGCGACGCCTTGTACACTTCGTTTTGGGGCGGACCACACGAAGGCTGGTACGACGGCACGGCCGGTAAGTCGACCAACAAAGTTTGCAGCGATAACCTCTTCGCGCTCGATCCTACAACCGGGCAACGCGTCTGGACGTATCAAGACGGCCTGATTCTTAACTGCACCATCACCATCGAAGAAAACAGCGTGATGTTCGTTCGTTCGGCAAACGCGGCGGCGTTGCAGGCGGAAGGGCGTCGCCTTACGGAAACGGCTTGGGCCGATATGAAGCTCACTTCGCTGAATCTACACACCGGCAAAGTGCAGTGGGAGCGGGACCTGAACGTGATGCCGGGCGTGGTGGTGTTTTTTCTTGCCGCCGGCGACGGCAAACTGGTGTTGGTGTCGTCGGCCAAGAGTAAATACATGGTGTATGGTTTTTCCACGAAGGGGGGCGAAACGCTGTGGAAGAAAGAAATTCCCTGGTGGCGCGATAACCATGGCGCTCATATGTCGCGGCCGGCAATCGTGAAGGGAACGGTTTATGTGCGTCCGAATGTATTGGATCTGAAAACGGGCCAGCTCCTGCCGCAGAAGATGCCGGTGCGTCATGGTTGCGGCACATACGCCGCGACGACACATGCGTTGATCTTTCGATCGGGCGAAGTGACCGTGTGGGACCGAAAAACCGCCACCGCCACGCAGTGGACGCGTTTGCGGCCCGATTGTTGGCTGAGCACGATTCCCGCCGCCGGCATGCTGCTTTCGCCCGAAGGCGGCGGCGGTTGCAGTTGCGGCTCCTGGATGGAAACCTCGCTCGGCTTTGCTCCCAAGCGGGCCGCGGGAGAATCGCCGGATTGATCATGATTGCCACCGTTGGAGTTCATGCTTGAGCATGTTTTGTAGTGTGCCGAAGATCAAAACGCGCTCAAGCGTACACTCCAACGGTGGTTGCGAGCGGCGCAAAATAAAAGCCCGGCATTTTGAAAATGCCGGGCTTTTTGGTTGCGCAATCTTGCTAACTACGGGTAACCTATTCTTCCGCGTCGGTTTAGTAGAGCCACTCGGCGCGGGCGGTAAAGCCGTCGAAGGTGACGGTGTCGGAGAGGGCGTCGAATTCGTTGGCCTGAACCGCGTCGACCCACCGTTGGGTGGTCACGGTGTTGAACCACCCGCTGACCATGTAACCAGCTCTCAGACGCAGGCGGTCGCAACGGTCTTTCCAGGAGACGCCCAATTCCATTTCGAGAATGCTGACGATGCGTCCGGCTTTCCAGTCGGCTTGGGCTTGCAGGGAGTTCGTCGTCGATTGTTGCAGGTAGTTGCCGCTAAACTGGCCCGCCAGGAAGTTGGCTTCGGTGCGGGCGAAGAACGAGAATCCGTGCCGGCCGTACGATTCGCCATACAGCCCAATTCGCGGGCCGACGCCATCGAAGTTCATATTAGTGAAGACGTCGGTTGTTTGGTTGAAGTTGTATTGAGCGTGGAAGTTTTGGGCCAACCGACCATAACGCAGGCCGCCAAAATAACTTAGCGTGTAGTTCTTTCCGCAGCTCAAGAGTCCGCGATGCTCCAAGTCGATGAGATCGAAGTCGATGTCCATCGTGGCGTTGGCGGCGGTGGTCGTGATCGCGGCGTTGATCGTGGTGGGGTGAACTACCAAGGGAAAGACGACGTCCGGAGCGTTGATCGTGGTGGCGTCTTGCGTGCTGTTCTCAAATTTCGTGTATTGCACCGCGAGGCTTGAGGTGGGCCCCATGTCGAGAGAAAATCCAACACGAAAGCCGGCGCTGAAGTCGGGGTCGACCAAACCAACCCGACCGATTTGTTGGGGAGTATTCACAACCGGAGCATTGATCGGGCCGTCGACCGGAACGGCGTAAGCCACTTCCGCATTTCGAGGACGCAGGAAAAGGAACTCGCCCCAGGCCGATCTTTTGTAGAACGCCGAGGAGTGACGGTTGCAACCTTGGTTGCCGCAGGTCGAGCAATTGTCACACGATCCTGCACAGTCGGATTTGCCACAACTGCCACAACTGGAGAGTTCTATATCATTCGTGCCAGTTTCTTCCGGATGATGGTAGGAAGCCGGCGCAATGAGTTGGGCGGCGGGAGCGTCTTGGTCAGCGTAAACGAAACCAGGTTGGAGAATGTAGCCCTCAGGCGCCGTTTGGCCTGGCGCTGGGGCCGGCAACAGCGGCTGACCGCCAGCGTAGGGCGAACCCTGTGCTAGAGCTTGTTGCGACATCGCACAAACCGCGAACGCCAATGTTAGGAAAATTGCAAGTCGTCTCATTGTGCGGCCCCCCGTTGGCCATCTATTTGATATGGTTTACCCAAGACGGGGAATCGGCGCTTTGCCACCGGAATTATGATAAATTCCGTTACAGCCCGCAAAGGAAACTCAGATAGCCTATTTTCACATTGACATCCCGTCGTTTCGATGCGATTGGCCCAATGGCCCGGAATGCAGGCAAAAACTCGTTGCCAAGGAAGGGCCGTTACTCCCACTCGATCGTGGCGGGAGGTTTGCTGCTAATGTCGTAACAGACGCGGTTCACGCCCTGAACTTCGTTAATCAGGCGTGTCGAAATACTGGCCAACACCTCATAGGGCAGATGGCTCCAGTCGGCGGTCATGAAATCGTCGGTGTCTACGCAACGAACGGCCACCGCGTTTTCATACGTTCGAGAGTCGCCCATGACCCCCACGCTACGCACCGGCAGCAACACCGCGAAGGCCTGCGAGGTTTGCCGATACAGACCGGCAGCCTTGATCTCTTCGACGACAATCGCGTCGGCCTCTCGCAGAATCACGAGACGCTCGTCGGTCACTTCGCCCAAACAGCGAACCGCCAACCCCGGCCCAGGAAACGGGTGGCGCCAAACGTAATCGGTCGGTAGCCCCAACGCTTCGCCGAGTTTTCGAACTTCGTCCTTGAAGAGGTCTCGCAAGGGCTCGATAAGTTCAAAACCGAGTTCATCGGGCAGACCGCCAACATTATGATGGAGTTTGATCGTGGCGGCGGGCCCGTCGGTCGCGGCGCCGCTTTCAATCACATCGGGATAGAGCGTGCCTTGGGCGAGAAAATTCGCATCTACAATATCGACGGCTTCCTGGCGAAAGCAATCGATAAAGGCATGGCCGATTCGAGTGCGTTTTTCTTGGGGTTCGGTCACTCCCGCCAAGGCTTGCATGAAACGATCCTTGGCGTCGACGACATGCAGGTCGGTCTTGAAATGTTGGGTGAATTCCTTGATCACGGCTTCGCTCTCGCCTTTGCGCAACAAGCCGTTATCGACCAAAATACACGACAATTGCGAGCCAATGGCCTGGTAAAGCAGCGCCGCCGTGACGGAAGAATCCACGCCGCCCGAGAGGCCGCATATCACGCGCGCCGAGCCCACTTGCCGACGAATCTTCTGCACGGCTTCCTCGGCGAAGTCGCCCAGTTTCCAAGTTCCTTCGCAGCCGCAAACATCTCGCAAAAAGTTCCGCAAGATAACATCGCCCTGCGGCGTATGAGACACCTCAGGATGAAACTGCAATCCGTAAATAGGCAATTCATGGTGCCGCACCGCCGCCAACGGGCAGGTGTCAGTATTTCCCAGCGGCGTGAAGTCGTCGGAAACCGAGGAAACTTGATCGCCATGGCTCATCCAAACCTGCATTTCGCCAGGCAACCCGGAAAGTAGCGGGTCTTGCTTGGTAAAGTGACAGCGAGCGCGGCCGTATTCGCGAGCCGGCGTGCTCTCGACGCGGCCGCCCAGCACGTCGCACACCAATTGCATGCCGTAACAAATGCCCAGCACCGGCAGCCCCATTCGCAATAAAGCCGGGTCGCATCGCGGGGCGCCTTCGTCGTACACGCTGTTGGGGCCGCCGGAAAAAATCAGTCCCCGCGGCGCGTGCGCCTGTACGCGTTCCAAGCTGATATCGTGCCGGACAATCTCGCAGTACACGTTCTGCTCCCGCACGCGCCGCGCGATGAGTCGCGAATACTGGGAGCCGAAATCCAACACCAGTACGCGTTGTTCGGTGGTGCGAGACGATTGATCCATAATCGGCGTTCAATAGAGATGTGTGAAAACAAAAAAATCTCGCCGCCACAGCGAGACAATACCTCGGAAGGAAACGCGAAATTATAGTTCCGCACACCCTTGCATGCCAGCAGCCCGTGGAGAAAGTGTTTCGGCCGCCATAATGCATTTTTCCACACACCGCCAGGGCGCCCACAGGCAATGCCGTGCCAGCAATGCCGCCGTCCTCAAACCGGCGCCGCAGTTAAATCGAGATGCGGCGCGTGCGGATAATCGACCCCCTGGTAACGAATTCCCAATTCAGGCGTGAGCAGTTTTTGGCCGTTATTCGCTTTGGAAGTGAGCAAGGCGTCGAGAATGCCGCCGGTCAGCAAGGTGCGTTCGACCGGATACGCCGGTTTGCCGGTGTGCATCATTTTTTCGATGCCCTTGAGCAGATAGGCAAAGTGCGGGTAACGCGGTTCGCTCCGCTCTTCGGCGCGGCAGGCAAGCGGTTCTTTTTGACCGCGAACCCGTAGTGCAACGGTGTTCGCGGCGGCAAAACCGGTCAGCATGAGCAGCGGCGCCAAAAGGCCATCGCGATATTGCACCAAAAATATTGTGAATCGAGAAGGGTCGACGTCGAAGATGTTTGCCGACGACGATTTGAGCGTCGCGGCAACGGCGGCGTCCAAGAGGTCGCGCCGAACGACGCCTCGGCCCGTCAATTCCTTGAGCGATTCTCCCGGCAGGCAACGCACCCAGCGAACGCCGGTCTCGGCGCCTTTGCGACGTTCCAGAAAACATTGCAAAAACTCCAAGGCGTGGAAGCCATACGCGTCGAGATCCGCGTAACCAAATCCCAGACAGGCCTCGATCTGGCTGCCCAGCGGAATCGAAACATCGGGGCTGCGAAAACTCACCGGTATCGACGAACCGGCCATCAGCGGAATGTTCATTTCCCGTGCGCGGTTGTACATCCATTTGGCGTCCGACCAAACCGGGCCCATGTGTTTGTCGGTAAACACCGGCCTAACTTCGCCGCATCGCTGGAACGTATCCGTGATTTCCGAAAAGAAACGCCTGCGTGGGTAAAGATGCTGTCCCTTTTCATTACGAGGATAATCGCCGTGCTCGCCGACGCTGATCACTCCGTCGACGGCGAGTTTGTCGCCGCCGAGCGTGATTGCTTCATCAATCGTGTCGCAAATGGGAAAGCCGTGCTCCGCCGCCAGAGCGCGGGCCATGTCGGTCTGGGGAAATTGATCGACGTACAAGGAAGCCAATTCCAAATCGGGGCCAAGGCCGCCATCGCATTTCCAACCCTTGAGAATTTTTCCTAGCAATACATCGGCATGCGAGTTGTGCGTGTAGATAGTCACGACCGCGGCCACGCGTTTTTTCTTTCTCGGCGCCGGCGAAAACGCACCCAAACCGATGTTTTTCGGCAACAGCCCCCAACTCGCGGCGACTCCGCCCGCCGCCAGAAACCGCCTCCGATCAATGCCGTGTTTCAGATCGATCATGCCGTCGTTCTCCGAAAAATCACACCCCACACGCGTTCGCTCCGTGCGCGAGCATGGGTTTTGGAATACAACGCCCTGGGCGTAAAAGGCATACGCAACACAACATGGGAGCGGCCAACTTGGAGCGGCTGGGTTTCCTTTTGAAACAGGGCTCTGTCGAACTTGAGCGCGGGTCTTCGGTGCTCCGCCTCACTCCCCCTCGACACTCGCCATCCAAGTGAATCGTACTGCAATCACCCGTTGAAATCACTCAAGAACCGCTTTTTATTATCCCAGGCAAGGTTTTTTCACAACAACTTTGTGCGCCGCCGCGCATTTCTTTCCGGAATCCTCTCACTTCGCCCAGGGAAACGTTTGAGGAAACGGCTGGCGTCGCGGTTCACGGCGGCATAAGCTAGAGGGTTCCAATGGGCCTCAATGCGCGGGCGCTGGGGAGTATTTGAGAGCGGCAGCACTTCGCACGCCGGAGTTCACGCCTCAGCCTGTTTTGTGTTTTCCCCGCCGCCGCTTCGCTGAAGCTTTATACCTCAAGCGGCTGAAAATGTGAGATTTGCACTAGATATGATGCAATTGTGTCAATCCTTACCGTGCGGAGTATAACTCCGACCAATATCCAAGGAATCTTTAGAAATGCACCCATCGAGATTATTCCCCCTGGCGGTTTTGGTTGTCTGGCTTGGTTTTTTCGCCTCGACGAATGCCGCCGACGACATCCCCGAATTGAAGGTCGGTATTATCGGGTTAGACACCTCGCATTGCCTGGCCTTCACCAAGGAATTGAACAATCCTGAGGCAAAAGACGACGTCTCGCATTGCCGCGTGGTGGCCGTTTCGCCCAAGGGAAGTCCTGATATTCCGTCGAGCGTGAGCCGCGTTCCGGAATACACGAAGAAAATCAAGGCGATGGGCGTTGAGGTTGTCGGTTCAATTGACGAACTGCTCAAACGGGTGGACGTCGTGCTGTTGGAAACCAACGATGGCCGGCCCCACTTGGAGCAGGTGTTGCCGGTGTTCAAGGCGGGGAAACCTTGCTTTATTGATAAACCGGTGGCCGGTAGTCTGACCGACGCCGTGGCCATTTACGCAGCCGCGAGAAAATACAACACGCCGGTGTTTTCGTCGTCGTCGTTGCGGTTTGCCGGCGGCGCGCAAGCGCTGCGAAACGGCTCCATCGGCAAGGTGCTCGGTTGCGACGCCTACAGCCCCTGCTCGCTCGAAGCCACCCATCCTGATCTTTTTTGGTACGGCATTCACGGCGTCGAGACATTATTCACCGTGATGGGCGTCGGCTGCAAAACGGTTGCCCGCACCACATCGCCTGATTTTGATGTCGCGGTCGGCCAATGGGACGATGGCCGCATCGGCACATTTCGAGGACACCGCACCGGCAGCCGCGGTTATGGCGGACAGGCTTTCGGCACAAAAGGAATCGCGGCGGTCGGCCCGTACGATGGCTACCGGCCGTTGGTCGTCGAGATCGTGAAATTCTTCCGCACCGGCAAGCCGCCGGTGAGCGAAGAGGAAACGCTGGAAATCTACACCTTCATGGAAGCGGCTGACGAAAGCAAACGCCGGGGCGGGGCGCCGGTCGCGATGGACGAAGTGCTGGCCAAGGCGCGCAAGGCGGCTGCGGCGAAACTTGGCGGGTAAGCATATTTCCTGAAATATGTTACCGATTTTTCGTTCAAAAAAAGCCCGGCATTTTGAAAATGCCGGGCTTTTAATTCGGGACAGTTCCCGAGGCGTACGACAGGAATATAAATGTACCCGATACTGGCCTAATAGGCTCCCTTGGCGCCGCGTGTTGGCGCGCTGCGCGGCCGAAATCGCGAGCCGCCACCTGGCGGCTTGGCCTTGAAATCGTCGGCGTTTGCCGCTGTTCCGAGCGGAATCGAGCGAGCACTGCGGCGGTATCCCATGAGTGTGAGGAATTGATCCAGGGGGATCTTTTTCACGCCCAGCTCCGCCGCCGCGTTGGTCATATCTGTCCTGGCGGTCATGATTCTTTCCGACGTGGAGCCCTCCGGACCTGCATCTCCGTCGACCAGATAACGCGTGTTGATCGACATGGCGCCGGTCACTTTGCCGTCGGGCAGCATTTCAGCGTCAATCACGCCGTTGTTGATCGCGATCAAGTTGCGGATCAGGTTGTGCTCGGCTTCGGTCGACTTGCCATCGTGGTTGATATCCAAAACACCCGTGAAGGCAAACCGCTGGGGCGAGCCAGGAGTCCAGGCGGGCGTGAAGAGCAGATCGTCTGGAAGAATGGGGTTGGAAACGCTGGAGCCAACGATTTTCGCCTCCGACAGGTGGGCGTCTCGAATTCGAATGATTTCAATTTCACCCTTGATTTTGTCGGCGGTGCGGGTGTTGTCGTCGCGATCGTAGACACTAAAAGTGATTTGCCGATTGAGGCCGTCGGCAAAACCAAGATTCACCCAGACCGTTTCCTCCGCCTGATTCACCCAAGTGATTTTTCCATCGGCGATATCGAACGACTCCGGCGTCAGGCCCTCGACTTTTTCTCTCAGGCCCCGAATAAGTTTTTCCTTGGTGTCGATTTGGGCCAAGAGTTCGGTGGTTTTTTTGCTGAGTTGCGAAACCAGAGCACTGTTTTCCTTTTGTTTCTTGCTGAGTTCACCTTCCAAGCGAGCGGTTTCCGATTTGAATTGCTCCAAACCGGTGTTGAACTTCGTTCGCTCATCGGCCAGTGTCGCGACAGCCGCCTGTTGCGCCTTGATTGCTGCATCGCGTTTGGCGATTTCACGAGCTTCGGCGTCGTCTTTTTCTTTTTGGAGCGTTTTTTCCCGAATGGCGCCGTCCACGACCTGCGCATGACGCGAGTTGATTGCAGACAACAAGTATCCGCTTAATGTTCGATAATGTTTGGGGTCGGACGGAGGCACATCGGCGCCGAAGAGCTTCATGTCTTGTTCGAAATTCGTAGTGATTTCGTCCAGCTTGGCGCCGATATCGTAGCCCAGCATTTTTTTCAACTCTTGGCTTTCCAAGAGCGAGGTATCACGAATTTCGTTGGCTTTGTTGAGCGAATCTTCAGCGGCTTGCGCCTTGGCGCTCGCTTCGTCAGCGCTGCGAAACAGCACGTAACACGCGATCAGTAATGCGATACTGAACATCACGGTAACAATCAGACCGATTTGCAGGCCTTGAGAATCTCGCGCCGCCATGACGGTGGTCTCCAATGTTTAACAGCAACGCTTCAACGTTGCAGTTTCTGCGAAGTGTTTGCTCGGTTCACGCTATGCATT
This sequence comes from Planctomycetaceae bacterium, assembly GCA_003233175.1. Taxonomy (GTDB): domain Bacteria; phylum Planctomycetota; class Planctomycetia; order Pirellulales; family Pirellulaceae; genus SZUA-33. The sequence continues at coordinate 21,769 of QIKY01000322.1, forward strand.
GCGCACGACTCGAAATGCCTACAACACCACCCCAACCGGTACGTGCGACCGCTCCCCCGGCGCGTAAGTCCGGCCGAGCTAAGAATCTATGTTGATTCTGTAGGCTAGAGGCTATTTCGATCTTAAACAGCCGGGCCCCAACTGTCAACGAAATGCTCTCTATTGAGCCGGCAACGCAGTTCGCCGCCGTGGGCGGTTTTCACGGCGACGCCGGCGACAGGACGCCTCCGAATAACCGTAACAACATTAAGGACAACACGTTACGAATAGTGGCCGGCGTCGAAAACCCCGGGTGCAGGGCCGCACTTTTTAGGCGGTGGAGTGGGAGTTCATGCTTCAGCGTGCTTGCGTAATCTCGCACGCCTCCAAAAATAAAACATGCTGAAGCATGAACTCCAACGGTGGGCGACCTACAAAACACGTCCGGCAAACCCAGCCTCACAAGCTGCGAAGAAAGGTCAGTAGGTCGGCGCTTTGTTGCTCGGAAAGCGGATTTTCAAGTTGGTGGCCAAAAACATGGAGGACGTCTTCCAACGATTCCGCGCTGCCGTCGTGAAAATAAGGCCCCCGCTGGCTGACGCCCCGCAAGGAAGGCGGATTGAACTCGTGGTTTCCCTCTTTGTCTTGCAAGCCGACGTCGTAGGTTTTCGGCGTCGTGTAAAGCGGCGGCTGGTGGCAGCGCATGCAATTCTGCTTGGAAAAAACGTCGCGTCCTCGCGCCATGGCGGCATTCTCGTTTTCACCGTCGTGGTGTGGCCCGCGAGCGTGCAGCAACGAAGGCGGGGGACGCAACGATCGCAGATAAGCGGCCAAATCGGCGACCTGCTCCGGCGGCAGTTCGTCGCCCTGCATCGTCGATTGCACCGACTTGCTCACTTGGCCTTCCAGCGATGGCGAAGAAGCGTTCCAAGCGTACGGCGCCGTTTTCGAGACGCCCAGCAGCGAAAGCACTTGCTTCGGCGCTCCGAAGGAAGCGTCGGTGAAATTGTCGTTGCGCAGTCCGTTGGCGTGCCCGTCGGGATGGCAGCTATGGCAACTCATCCAGGCGTCGTGCGAAAGGCGGGCGTTGTAAAAAAGCCGCTCCCCGCGTTCGAGTTGAGTCAGGGGGCGCATCGGCCCCAGGCTGATTTCGCTTGCCACCCGGCTGTGTTCCAGGTCGACCACCGAAATGGAATCGCTGAATTGATTCGCCACGTAGGCCCGCCGGCTATCGGCGGTAATGGCCACATCGACAGGATGTTCGCCGACGCGCATGCGCGCCAGTGAGAAATCGTCTTCGCGGCCGAAGGCGATCTCTCCGACGCCCGCCAACGCCACCACGACCAAGCGATTGTTGGCAATCGCGACACCCGCCGGATCGCCGGCGGCATGGCCCGCATCGCCCAACGGGTGCATGTGGGCGCCAGCATAAAGATCTTCCGTCCCCTCCAAAACGCCTTTCAGCGGCAGCCAACGCAAGTCGTTCGACATCAGCAGCCCCCAGTGAACATCGTTGCGAACGGTATGCGCCAGTTCGTTCAACATCTGGTGTGAAACCAGCAACATCTTGCCGGCGCCGCCCACCGCCAAGCCGCGAATATTGTGGCTGGGGAACCGCCGCACACCCAGCAACTTTCCGCGTTGGGCGTCGATTACCGCCAGTTGGCCCGCGAAGGCCGCCGCCGCGATGAGGCGGGAATCGTTTTTCGCCAGCAGGAGCGTGCGCGGCGCGAAGGGAAGATCGATCACGCGGGCCACGCGCGCCGGGGCGCCGGGCGGAGTGTCGATCTGGCTCACCCGATGCGACCACAACGACGAAACGAAACAACGATCTCCTTGTTGGGAGGCGACCACCGAAACCGGGTGCGAACTGACGCGCAGCCGCTGAAGCACCTTGGGCTGGCCATCGGCGGCAATCAAAATCAACT
>QIKY01000417.1 GCA_003233175.1 Planctomycetaceae bacterium
TGAAATGGGAGACCACGCACCCGCCGCCACACGTATTTTGGGCGAAGTGGAAGCAGCCTTCCGTTGCCTCAGCGACCCCGATTCGAAGCAGCAGTACGATGCGAAACTACGCGAAACACGAGGCGATTCGCTCGTCGAATTGCCTGGCTCATCGTCGCAGAGTTGGCAACGAAGAATGACCCCCACCGGTTCCAGCGCGGCGGCAACGGTCGATGCGAGCCAGCTGGGCGCCGCCCAAACGAACGACGATCCTGACTTGCTTCTTAAAGAAGACGCTCCCCAAAAAAAGCAAGCCAGCGCCCTGGAAGCCGATCTCGATTTCGCGCCCGCCGGCGGCGACGAAGTTGCGCTGCCCTCGGCGGAATCGGCTGGAGTTGAAGTGCAGTGTTCGTGCGGCGGTCGTTTCATGGCGGCGCCCCATTTGGCCGGAAAAACGGTTCGCTGCCCCAGTTGTGGCAGCGCCCTGAAAGTTCCTGGCGCGCCAGCCGACTCCTCCACGACTATTGAAGTCGTTTGCGACTGCACGCAGCGTTTCAGTGTAGCGGCACAGCTTGCCGGAAAACTTGTGAAGTGTACGCAGTGTGGAAAACCGCTGTTGATTCCTTCCAGCCTGGAAGAATCGACCGTTTCGGCCATGGCGTCGTCAATCATTGTGAAATGTAAATGTGGACGCCGCTTCGCCGCCACGCTGGCTCTGGCCGGAAAAACGCTCAAATGCCCCGGCTGCGGCGACTCTCTGAAGGTGCCCAGCGCGGCGCCAGGCAAAAAAGCTAATCCGCCGCGAAACCATCGCAAAATTGCTTGCGTGTGCGGAAAAAAGTTTTCCATTCGCAAAGACCTCGCCGGCAAGGAAGTATCCTGCCCGCACTGCAAACGTCCTCTAAAGATACCGAAATAAAGTGACCGCAATAAAGAGACCGCAATTTTTCCGGCCCTTTCCTCTGGGCCGAGCGACTTGTCGTCCAACCAGAGTTTTCGTCGCTTCCCCGGAGCACCGCCGCCATGCTAGCAACCCTTTATCTTCCCCCGCAAGCCGCGATTACCACAATGGCCGCCACAACGCCCATGAAAAAGGCAGCCGCTTTCCATTATTTGGCGGTGGTTTTTCTATTGCTGTTGGCGTTCACAACGCCACCGGCGACGGCCGCGGAGCCGGCGCCCTTTCCCGGAAAAAAATCTTCCTGGAACGGATTCGACCGCTACGATTTCAACGTCGATGGAAAAAACGTGCTGGTCGTGACGCCGAAGCAGGCAGCGACCGGACGGCCCTGGGTTTGGCACGGAGAGTTTTTCGGTCATAAGCCGGCGCCCGATATCGCGCTGTTGGGCAAGGGGTTTCACATCGTTTACATGCGGGTTCCCAATATGTTGGGATCTCCCGGCGCGGTTGCCCACTGGGACGTCCTCTATCGAGAGCTTACCGAAAAATACGGATTGGCGAAAAAGGCGGCCTTGGTTGGACTCAGCCGGGGCGGACTCTATGCGTACAATTGGGCTTCCGCGAACCCCGGAAAGGTGGCCTGTATTTACGGCGACGCCCCCGTCTGCGATTTCAAAAGTTGGCCCGGAGGCAAGGGCAAAGGCAAGGGCAAGGGCAGCCCGCGCGACTGGCGACTGGTTTTGCAAGAGTATGGCTTCAAAAACGAGGCGGAAGCCTTGGCGTATCAAGGAAACCCGGTCGATCAGTTGGCGCCGCTGGCCAAAGCGAACGTGGCGCTATTGCATGTGTACGGCGATGCCGATGCAGTCGTGCCCTGGGAGGAAAACACCGGAGTTGTCGCGAAGCGCTACCGGAAACTTGGCGGTGATATTCGCCTCATTGCCAAACCTGGCGTTGGCCACCATCCTCATGGTCTGGAAGATTCCACACCCATTATCGAATTTATTTTGCAGCACGCGCAAGTCAAATAGACAAAAACCAAACCGGACGACCTCTCGAGCGTTTTTCAATCCAACGATGCGTTCGCTCAGAACGATTGAAGATTTTAGTCAGATGCAGCGGCTTTCTCAGCATTCTGAAAACCAGGAGAAACGTTCATGCCGACCGTTCGAGAGTTTGGCGCTGTTGGCGATGGCGCGGCCGACGACACCAACGCCCTACAGCATGCCATCGACCAAGGCAGCGGCGCGTTGCATTTCCCCAAGGGCGTGTACCGCATCACCCGGCCGCTGCGGCTGGACCTTTCCCGGACCGGCTTCTCTGGCGTGCGCGGCGATCAAGGCGCGGCCACCCTTCGCATGGAAGGCGCCGGTCCGGCGTTGCGGATCATCGGCGACCACCAAGGAACCTCTTCGCCGCCCACGATCAAACCCCAAACATGGCGGCGGACGCGTTTTCCGATCATCAGCGATTTCGAAATTGTCGGCGCGCATGAAGAGGCCGACGGCTTGGAAATCTCGTACACGATGCAAACCACCGTGCGCAATGTCGTGGTTCGAGAGTGCCGGCATGGCATTCGGCTGGTGAAACGCAACCGTAATTTCGTGCTCAGCGGTTCGCATATTTTTCACTGCCGCGACACCGGCCTGTTTTTCGATAATGTCAACCTGCACCAGGTGAACATTTTCGGCAATCACATCAGCTTTAACGGCCGCGCCGGTATTCGGCAGGCGGGCGGCGACGTACACAACATTCAGATCACGGGCAACGACATCGAATATAACTCTGGCGGCGTTGAAACGCTTTCCGGCGAAATTGTTTTGGAAGCGGGCGACGGGCTGGTTAGCGAATACACGATTTCCAGCAACACGATTCAAGCCACCGCCGAAGCGCCCGGCGCGAATATCGTGATCATCGGTCCTGGGGAAACGCCTCCCACCGGCGCGCGGCTGATCGCGATCAGCGGCAACGTGATCGGCAGTCGCGACAAAAACATCCTCTGCCAAAACGCCACCCGCGTGAGCATCAGCGGCAATACGATTTACGGCGGGACCCAACTCAATCTTGATCTGCAAAATTGCTCGAATGTCGCGGTGGGCGCCAACACCATCGCCACGCGTCCTTCGCGGCACGCCTCAACGGCGCGTTATCGCGATGGCATCCGGCTGGAGCGTTGCGTGAATTGCACGCTCTCGGGCAACGTGATGAACGATTTGGGCTTGAACGACCCGAACAGCGCCGGCGTCGAACTGCTGCATTGCCGGAATTGCCAAATCAATGGCTGCCAACTGACCGACTCCCAAGCCGTCGGACTACGCATGCGGCAGTGCCAACGCTGCGTGATCACCAACAACGTGATTTCCGACAGCCGCGCCCAGCCGGAACAAACCATCGCGGTGCAAGTGTTGGGCGGCCAACAAAACCTGATTCGCGGCAACGCCCTCAGCACCGGAAAACAAGCAGCTATTCTGGTCGACCCAGCGCACGCCGACCCGCCCATCGTCGCGATCATCGATAATATCGAGTGGGAGAATGAGGATCAGCCGTGAATTTCGGCGCGTTTAGGAAGGCGGACGGGACCGCGCTGGCCCGCAAATTTATCCCGCACAGATGCATCGCCTTAACCGGCCTTCCAGCGGGGGAGCTGTTCCGCGTCGAAGCCGGAGGAGCCCTCCACCGATTCCGGACGATACGCGCGGTTGGTCATATCGGGTTTGAGGAGGTAGTCGTCGACGGTTTGTAGTTCGACCGGCACGTCGACGGGCAGTTCGCCGTTGTTCCAAAGCACTTGAATATACGGCATGACGTCGTCGGAGTTGTTGGTCCAATTTTCGCGGTCCCATTCGAGCGCTGGTTCTTCCTGGCTGTTGGAGCGAATCGAGCGGAAGAGCGATGTTTTGGGGTAGAAGTTGAAGTCGCCCGTGAAACGGAACGTTTTGTCGCGCAGGTTTTCCAGCGTGTCCCAGCAAACATGTTCGATCAGCGGGGCGCCTGCTTGCGTGATCAGAATGGAGCTTTGGCAGCGAACGTTGAGCGGCAGCAGATAAGACGCCATTTCAGTACTCTCCACCAAACACAGTCCGCCTTGCATGGAGGCCGTGATATGGCGGAGGTCTAATTCGACGGGGTCGGACAAAGGCCGGCTCGATTTCACGCCGCGCAAATGCAGCAGGCGCTCCGTCGTGACGAACAGCCCCTGGCTCCAACTGAACGTTAAGGGTTTGGCTTCGGCGGCGAAAACAAGCGTTGCCTGCCCGCGGGCAATGCAGCGTGAGAGGGCGATCGTGGTGTGTGCGAGCGTGGTTTCGGCTTCGGTCGGCATCGACGATTCCGCCGGGCCGGCGGCGTGTGCGAAAAAGGCAGCGCGGTTCGCAACTGGGGCGCCGTATTCGTCCAGATTGATGATCGTCATGGAACAGTCTTCCATGAGCAGACTTTCAACTTCCAGCAACTGAAACAGCGACCAATCTTCGGAGGGCGTCGTGGGGACGAGCAGTTGAAAGTCGAGCCCCCGAAAACTAATCTGACTTCCCGCCAGGCTAATCATGCCGTGCGGCGCCAAATCTTCCACGCGCGGCGCGAATGAAATGGCGGGCGAATACCCCGCACCGGCGCTGACCGTTAATGAGCGGTCGAGCGCGATCGTTAAGGGGTTCTCCAGGTGAACGCCGTCGTAACGAAGTTCGATGTCTTTGATGTCTGCATGACGGGCGGCGGCGGCAACCGCCGCTTCAAGCGTTTCGAACGCCAGCGTGTCTTCGGGGTCGTTGCCGGCCACGCGGCCCACGACAATAACCCTCTGGCCGACCGGCAACGCCACATTGGCCGAGGCGTCGTCTTTCTTGGCCATGCCCGCGGCGGTTGCTACGTCTATTTCAGAGGAAACGAGCGGTAAACTGCTCGTTGCATTGTCTTTGTTTTTTTTGGGCGTCTGGAGAGAAGGCTCTTCTTGGGCGTCGCCGGGAGGCGGCGCGGAATCAGAACGGCTTTTGCTGGTTTCTGGCGGGCTGGGGTTCGCGGAGGAATCCGCTGTGGCGGGGGAACTGGCGGCGGCTTCCCCGCGCGGCGGGATTGCCACAGGCGCCGCTGCTTTTTCCCCGCCTTTGGGAAGCACGGAAGAATCGCCGGGGGCGTTCTCCTTCAGACGCAACTCCAGCGGCGAGGCGGCCCACGACGCTTCGGAGGAATCGCTGGAGTTTCCTGTAAAAAGTTCCAAGCCAAAGGCCGCCGCAATGAGCAGAACCACCGGCGCCAGCCAAGGAAGATGACGCTCCCAGATCGTCAGATGCGGCGGCGCGGCGGTCAACACGACTTGCCGGGCGGAACTCGGCAGCGTGAGTTGTATTTCTTCAGCAAAGAGAATAATCGCGGCGATCAATTCCTGCGGGTTTTGATAGCGGTCGTCGGGGCGCTTGACCAACATTCGGCCGAGAAGGTGGGTCAGTTCATACGGTAGTTCCGGGCGCAACTCGCAAACGTTTGGCGGCGCATCGGCGCTATGGCTGATCAGTTTTTGGAGCACCGTGCCTTCCGGAAAGGGAGGTCGGCCGGCAAGCATGAAAAACAGCGTGCATCCCAGGGAATACAAATCGCTGCGAACGTCGGCCATGCGAGGGTCGCGAGCCTGCTCGGGTGAGATGTAGTCGAACGTGCCGAGCGTTACGCCGCTGGCGGTGAGGTCGTCGGACGACGATTCCACCTGATGCAACCGCGCCAGCCCCATATCGACCAGCGTGGCCTTGCCCGCCGGAGTGACAATCAGATTGGAAGGTTTGATGTCGCGATGCACGACGTCTCGCTGTTGCGCGTGGGCCAGAGCTTCGGCGGCGTCGAGCACGTAACTGAGCGCTTCCGCCAAGGGAAGCGGGCCGCGCATTTCAACCAGTTGCCGAATGTTCAAGCCTTCAATGAATTCAAAAACGATATAATGCCAGCCGTCGTCGGAGCCGACATGATACACCCGGGCGATGTTTTCATGGTTTAAGCGGGCGGTGCTTTGGGCTTCATTGCGAAAGCGTCGGATGGTTTCGTTATCGTTGAGTTCGGCGGACAGCACCTTGACCGCGACGGTGCGTCCTAGCACTTCGTCGTGGGCGCGGAAAACAGCGCCCATGCCGCCGCCCACGAAGGTTTCGAGCTGGTAATGGCCGAGCTTCGTCCCTTCCAGGTTTCGGCCCCATTCGAGCGGTGAGCCGGAACGCTGGTTGGAGGGGCGTTCGGGCGGATGTTTGGAAATGACGGTCTGTTCGCCGGCGGCGGGGAAGTCTTCTTCGTTGCCCATCGCCACTCGGCTCGACGCGTGCTCGGCCGTTTGGGGTATCATGCTACCTGACGCAAATGAAGAGCCAACGCTCTCGCCTGCTGAGGAATGCTCCTCGGGCGGGACGATTTCGTCGCTGCGTTTTCGCAAAAAGCTGCTCTTGGCCATGATCTAACCGCTACATTATCCTCTCTGTTGAGGATCGGTATCTGTCAGAGTTGCGCTTAATAAAACGAAGAGATGAGTGCTTGGTTCGGAATAAAATTTGATCGGCCAAGTTCTCACCAAGCGAGCCCCGAACAGGAAAGTCCGAAAGGAGAACCGGGAGGGGTTCACGAACCCCCCGCATACAGAAAAGGAGACATGTGTGCGTATTTGGCGCGATCGAGCGAGGTGGCGCCAATTCCATCGTACACGCACGCCGCCCCACAGGCAAACAATATGCGGGCGTTATTTCGCGGGGATTGGCGTAAATGCTCAGGGATTATCGGCTTCGGCGTCGGTTTCGTCGAAGTGGGCTTCTGGTTCGTGCGAACCCTTGGGAACCCGCACCGATTCCACCAACTCCAAAACGTGCTGGGGCGGCGGCGGCGTGAGCCGTGAAACAAGCAATGTCACGCCGAAGTTCACCATGCAACCAATGGCGCCGATGCCTTCGGGGCTGATGCCGAAGCACCAAGTCGACATCAACGGCGTTTCCGTGCCCAACAGTTGCACCGACTTATTCCCGATGATGTAAATGGCCGTAAACGCCAGTCCGGCAATCATGCCGCAGATGGCGCCTTCGCGGTTGGTTCGGAGGTCAAAAATCCCCAAGAAAATGATCGGGAAGAAACTCGCGGCCGCCAGTCCAAAGGCAAACGCCACCACTTCGGCCACGAACCCCGGCGGGTTGACGCCGAAATATCCGGCCACCACCAGGGCCGCGCAGATCATAATGCGGCCGACCAGCAAACGTTTCGGTTCGCTGGCGTGGGGATCAATAAAGTGAATATACAAATCGTGTGCGATGGAACTGGAAATCACGAGCAACAGCCCCGCCGCCGTGGAGAGCGCCGCAGCCAGCCCGCCGGTCGCGACCAAGGCAATCACCCAAGGCGCCAGTTTGGCGACTTCGGGCGTCGAGAGAACGATAATATCTTTATCGATTTTGGCTTCGGCGAAAGCGCCGTTCTGGTTGGTGAGCTGAATCGTATCGTTGCCGTTTTTATCGTCGAAGGTGATTAAGCCCGTGCGTTGCCAACTCTCCGCCCAATCGATGGGCTCCGTTTTCCCGGCTTTGTTGGTGTGGCTCAAATGGTAAATATTCCGGGTGATTCCGTCTGCCGAAGTCACCTCTTCGATGCGTTCCACCTTGGCGTTGTGCAGCGTGTTGATCAGGTTATAACGTGCGAAAACCGCCAGCGCCGGCGCCGTGGTGTATAACGCCGCGATGAACAACAAAGCCCAAAACGCCGACCAACGCGCCGCCCGCACCGAAGGCGTCGTATAAAAGCGCACGATAACATGCGGCAGCCCGGCGGTGCCCACCATCAGGGCGAAGGTAATGCAAAGCACATCGAGCCGCGACTTATTCGCGAACGGTTCGGTGTATTCGTGAAAGCCCAGGTCGACTTGCAGCATATTCAGCTTTTGGGTGATATCGCTAAAGGTCAAACCGATTTGCGGAACTGGGTTGCCGGTGAGCACGCGGGAAAGCGCGACCGCCGGAATCAGAAAGGCCAAAATAAGTACGAAATACTGGGCGACTTGGGTCCAGGTGATGCCCTTCATGCCGCCTAACACGGCAAAGAAGGCGACAATAAACATGCCCAGCACCACGCCTTGCCAGATGGGCACTTCCAGAAAGCGGGCGAACACGATGCCCACGCCCCGCATCTGACCAGCGACATAGGTCATCGATACGAACACCGCGCAAACCGCCGCCACGATGCGCGCGGTTTCGCTGTAATAACGTTCGCCGACAAAATCGGGCACGGTGTATTTGCCGAACTTCCGCAGGTAGGGCGCCAGCAGGAGGGCCAAGAGCACGTAACCGCCGGTCCAACCCATGAGGTAAATCGAGCCGTCGTACCCCAGGAAACTGATCGACCCCGCCATGCCGATGAACGACGCCGCCGACATCCAATCGGCGGCGGTGGCGGCGCCGTTGGCGATTGCCGGAACGCCGTGCCCGGCCACATAAAAACTCTCCGTCTCGCGCACGCGGCTGCGCCAGCCGATGTACAGGTAGATCATGAACGTGATCGTGACGAACAAAAACGTGTAGCTGCGCGTGGCGTCGGCGGCGAACAAAGGCGCCGCGAATACGTCCCTCTGAAACCAACCGCTAAGTAGAGTGCTCATTCGTTCACTCCATGTTTGCGGTCGAGTTTGTCCATTCGCCAAGCGTAGATAAAAATCAGTACGACGAACACATAAATCGAGCCTTGCTGCGCCCACCAAAAGCCCATCGGCAGGCTGCCGACCTTAAACGCGTTCAACGCAGGAGCCAGCAGGATGCCGAATCCGAACGACACCAGCGCCCAGAAAAACAGCAGCACGCCGATCAAACGCAAATTCGAGCGCCAATAGGCGCTCGAACGGGAGGTCGCTCCCGGATTTTCAGGAGCATTCTCATTTGGTGCAGAATCAGGTTCCGGCATAATTTTCTCAACCCATCAAAAAAAGCGATCTGGAAAGAGTACTAGGAGAATCGAAGCCGGGGGCCCCGTCAAGTGAAGGGCGGACGTCCAACGCGGGATTCCAACCGGCTGCGCCGCAGAATAGCCGGTTTCAAAAAGAATGTTCGTGACAGCGCGGTCAGGGAGAGTTCCGGCGCGGCGGTTACTTTTTCGTCGCCAGTACGCACCGCAGGCCAACGGCGGCGTCGCGGAGGTTTTTGTCGGCCAGTCGACGGTAGCTCGATTCCAACTGCTCGGCGGGGTCTTTCCAACTGCCGCCGCGAAGCACGCGTTTTGCAGAGTCACCGCCGGTGGTGCGGACCGCGCCATTGGCCGGCGCCCCCGCATAATTTTCAGCGCCGTAGTCTGCGCACCATTCCCAGAGGTAGCCGTGCATATCGTACAGCCCCCAGGGGTTGGGTTCCTTGGCGCCAACCGGCGGATCGTTTCCCGCCGCATTGCCGGTGAACCATGCGAAACGGCCGAGGGATTTTGCGTCGTCGCCGAAAGAGTAGCGCGTGGTTGCACCGGCGCGAGCCACGTATTCCCACTCCGCTTCGCTGGGCAACCGCACGACTTGTTTCTCGCCGATGAGATTGGCCGCCCGCATCAGCTCAGTAGCTTTTTTACAGAAGGCGACGGCTTCATCATAGGAGAGCATTTCGACGGAGTTGCGTTCGCCCTTCCAGCGGCTCGGGTTGGCGCCCGTCACCGCCCGCCAAAGGTTTTGCGGAACCTCGTACTTGGCGACCTGAAACGAATAGTCTAATGAAACCCGCCGTTTGGGTTGCTCGTTTTCCCGCGCGCCACCCATCTGGAAAGAGGCGGGGAACTTGCCCTTGCCGGGCGAGATCGGCACGAACTCAGCATGAAAAACCTGGAGTAGTTTTTCTTGCTCGCCGCCGGCTATTCCTCGCTCGCCGCCGGCTATTTCTCGCTCGCCGCCGGCTGGGAGATCGTTCGGTTGTGCGGCGAGCGCAAGCAGGCCCGCCAGTAGGAGAGCTGTCATGGCGTCAACTCTCGTCGTTCATATTGCTAACGTGCAAACTGCCGCGGCGAAATGCGTCGGCCATGGCTTGCGGAACGTTTGCCTCCGCCAGCACCAGATTGGCCCGATTTTCCACGACCGAGGCCTTATTCTCTTGTTCCACGGCCACGGCTTCCGCCCGCCGCTGTTCCGCCTTGGCGCGGGCGACGCGCGTATCGGCTTCGGCTTTGTCGGCTTGCAGCCGGGCGCCAATATTCTCGCCGACGTCGATATCGGCAATATCGATCGACACAATCGCGAATGCCGTTTGGTTATCGAGCCCGCGCGAGATCACCGCTTCGGTGATGGTGTCGGGGTTCTCGAGCACTCTTTTGTGGGATTCCGCGGAGCCGATCGCGGTGATGATTCCCTCGCCCACGCGGGCGATCACGGTGTCTTCGGTGGCGCCGCCGATCAACTGCTCCAGATTCGTACGCACCGTAACGCGAGCGCGAACCTTCAGTTCGATGCCGTCCTTCGAGATAGCGCTTAGTTTGTTTCTGCCGCTGCGTTTAGGATCGGGGCAATCGATCACCCGAGGATGCACGCTCGTTCGCACCGCATCGACGACATCGCGGCCGGCCAAATCGATTGCGGCCGCCTGATCAAAATCGAGTTCGATCTCAGCCCGGTGGGCGGCGATAAGCGCTTTAACCACATTCATGACATCGCCTCCGGCCATGTAGTGCGCTTCGAGCCGGTCGGTCGTGACGCCGCCATCTTTTCGACTAATGTTCAAGCCTGCTTGCGAGGCCATGATTTTCGTCGTGACGATTGTCCTGGCGTTGACCTGCCGCAGCTTCATGCCGATCAGGCTGCGGAAACTAATGCCCGCGCTCGACATCCAGGCTTGAAACCAAATGCTGCCAAAATTGATGACCACGATGCAAAGCACCACGAATATGAACAGCATCACGGCCACCACGACGTAGATCCAACCGCCGGTTTCAGATTCGGGCGGTGGTTGCGCCAGAAGCTCCGCGAAGGAAACGAGCATGTTCTTTCTCCAGTGGCTAAGGACCGTTCGAACAAGGATCGCCGCCTTTCGCTCCGCGAAAGAACACTACTTTCGCGGAGCGAAAGGCGACTAAGGACAATTATTCCTCGAACGCTCCTAAGTGGGGCGGCGCCATTTGAAATGCGAATGGCTTGCGTATGTTTTAGGGCGCGGCGCGCCCCACGGCAAGCCACGGGCGGCGGAAACGGGAAATACCGCATCCTGACAGGAGGCCAGCCACACTCCACCAATGGTGTCGCAACCAATGGCCGCAACGCAAGCCGCTGCATCTGGCATCGTCGCCGGGATGCCGCGTTTGTTGCATTGGCGAACCGGCGGTGTTCGCTCCGCTCGACCGCCGGCTCATGGCAGGCAAGCCCCCGGCTTGATGAGAATTCCCTAACACCATTGCACGGAATAGTTCTTGGACAGGTACTTAGTTCAGGACTATTTCCTAGTCGTTTTCCTAGTCGTTTCGCGGCGCGATGTCTGTCATACTGCGGCCATGAACGAACAGCCCGTCAAACCGAAACGCCGCCGCTTCTTTCGGTTCTCTCTGCGAACCGCGTTGTTGCTGCTGATCGTGGTTTGCGTGCTGCTGGGCTGGAAAGTGAACAAGGCTCGCCGGCAGCGGGAGGTGGTGGCGTTAGTCGAAAAATCGGGCGGTTCGGTAGGGTATGGGTACACGCTGGGCGGTAAGAACGATCCTTTTGCCGAGCCACGCTTGACATGGTTGCGAGATCAAATCGGCATCGACTTTTTTTCCGATGTGCGGCGGATAAGCCTCGAATACGACAATCAGCATGATCTGGCGCCGTTGCTGAAGTTATCGAATTTGCACACGTTACATGTCGGCGGTGGTTCCTTCCAGGATATTGCTCTGTTGGAAAAACTCACCAGCCTGCAAGGCTTGCACATCACCGGTGTAAAAAACATCTCGAACATTTCACCGTTGGCAAAGCTGAAAAAACTGGAAGTTTTGACCCTATACAACACGCAAGTCAGTGATGTTTCGCCGTTGGCAAAGTTGACAAACCTTCGTCTCCTGGACCTCAACATTGCTCCTGTCAGCGACATTACGCCGTTGGCAAATCTGGCAAACCTGGAATCGTTGTACCTGTGCGGCGCCCAAGTCCGAGATATTGCGCCCTTGGCGGGGCTTACGGGGCTGACTCGCTTGGACCTCAGGAACACCCAAGTCTCGGACGTGTCGCCCTTGGCGCAATTAACCAATCTGAGGGATTTATCGCTTTCAAAAACGCAGGTTCGAGACGTGTCACCCTTGGCGGGGCTTACGAGGCTGACTCACTTGAACCTCAGCCGCACCCAAGTCTCGGACGTGTCGCCCTTGGCGAAATTAACCAATCTGAAGGTGTTATCGCTCTCGAAAACGCAGGTTCGAGACGTTGCGCCCTTGGCAAAGGTTACGAGGCTGACGCGTTTGAACCTTAATGGTTCGCTTGTCGACGATGTAACGCCGTTGGCAAGGCTAACGTCACTGAAGACCTTGATGTTCGAATCCAATCAGGTTAGCGACGCAAACCTTCTACAACTCCAGCAGGCGTTGCCGACGCTCACTATTGTCATCGCGACCCCCGATTATTCCTTTTTATCAGGGAAAACGGTCTGGACCGCGCCCGCCGCCAAGACGTCCAACGCGAAATGAACGCCCGCTGGGTTGGAGTTCATTCTTTAGCATGTTTTATTGCGCCGTTGGAGGGTGCGTTTCAGCGTGCGTCTGAGACGAAAACACGCTGAAGCGTACACTCCAACGGTTGCGGCAAAGTGCGCCGCAGCACTCCATGTTCTCCCCTCAACCCAATGCCCTCTACGGCGGGTCGAATCCGCCCGGCGTGAAGGGATGGCAGCGGCAGATGCGTTTGACGCCTTTCCAGGAGCCGCGCAGGACGCCGTATTTTTTCACGGCCTCAATGAAATAGGCGCTGCAGGTCGGCGTGAAGCGACAGTTCCGCCCCAGCAGCGGGCTGAGAAATATCTGGTAGAGCCGCACCAAGCCAATTAGCGCCAGCGCGGGAAGTTGGAAGAGTTTGCGCCACATGCCGCCGCGTTTTCGTTTTCGGAAATATCTTCTCGTATCGGTCCTTGGGCGTCATTCTCCACCACGGAGGACTTAGCGCGGCCGATAGCCGCAACCAAAAAATTATTTTTGCCACAGAGGCCACAGAGGACACCGAGAAATGACTCAAGGGCCATGAATGACGTCCGACGTATCAAACTCTGAGTGCTCCGTGCTCTCTGTGGCAAAAATATTGCCTGATTTGTTCGCGCGAAATATATCGTTCACAAACGTTTCTCGACGCGCTTGGCTAGTGCAAGCAGCGACTGTTGGATCTGGCCGAATTCTGGTCGGGCGCCGCGGCGGGGGATCACAACCAAGTCGATACCCGCCGGCAACGCCGTCCGGGAAAGACGAAACGCCTCTCGGCACAAACGTTTCCAACGGTTGCGGCAAACAGCGTTGCCCACTTTCCGCGACACCGAAAGGCCCAGCCGGGAATTCGCCCGTTCGTTCCGGCAGCCGTACATCACGAACATGGCATCGGCGACCGAACGCTTCCGCGCAAACACGCGGCTGAAATCGGCGCGCGTTTTCATTCGGTGTTCAGGCCGGAAAAGGTATTGGTTATGGTCCGAAGTGTTCATGCCAGCGGTGAGAATTCCTTGGTTGTTTGGCGGTAAAACGATGGGCTCCACAAATCGACGGCCTTGGAAGGCCATTGTACTTTCGTTTCAAAACTCGTGTTCAGGATGAATCCTCTTGTTCGTCGTTGGCGTCCTGTTCAAACAGCGGCTTTTTGGCCCAATCGTCGGCCGGCGGGAGGGACGACTGCTTTCCAGAAGGGGGCGGCGAATCGCGGGCGTAGCGCCGCGCCCAGCGTCCGGCCAAAACAATAAACGCTAGCAAAAAAACCAGCAGTAGCAGCAGAACGGCGAACCCCACCAAAACGGTCGCGCGCGAACCGGGGTCGAGCCGTTCGATCGGTAGTTCGCCCTTCTGCGAGAAAAGGCGGAGCACTCCGCTGGAAGCAAAGGCCGGTGACGCCAAGAATTTCGACATAGCGACTCACCAGTGAAGGTTGCTTCGGGGATGCATGGCTTGCAGCTCGTCTAACTGACGAATCAACTCGGCGCTGCGTTGGTCGGTTTCCGGGGGCAGCACGATTTGCAGCACGGCGTAGAGGTCGCCGGCGGTTTCTCCCGCGGGTTGGACCCCATGCCCCTTGATGCGCAGGCGGCGTCCGCTCGAACTTCCCGGCGGGATGGTCAGCGATATGACTCCCTTGGGCGTGGGGACGTCAATCTTGCCGCCGAGCGCGGCTTCGGCCACCGTAACCTCGACCGTCACCTCAAGGTTTTTCCCCGACCGCCGAAAAAATTCGTGCGGTTCGACATGCACCGTGATGAGCAAATCTCCGGGTGGTCCGCCGCGCGGCGAGGGCTCTCCTTGGCCGCGCAGGCGAATTTTTCGACCGTCGTTAATGCCGGCGGGAATTTTGACGCTAATCGTTTCCGTGTTGGCGCCGCGGCGGCGTACGACCAGCCGTGCTTCTCCGCCAACCACCGCCGTTTGGAACGGTATGCGGAGGTCGTGCCGCACATCGGCGCCGCGCCGCGGCGGGGCCGTGCGTTGCCGAGGACCGCCGCCGGAAAACTGGCTAAAAAAATCGGCGAACCCGCCTCCTGGTTGATCACCAAAAAACTGGCTGAAATCGGCATTCTCGAAATCGGCGGCATGGGCCGACCGAGGACCGCCGCCCTGAACCGCCTCGAAGTTTGCGCCGAACTGATCGTATTTCGCCCGTTTTTCCTCGTCGCCCAGCACATCGTAGGCATTCTGGACGCGTTGGAATTGCTCCTTGGCCCGGGCGTCGTCAGGATTCATATCGGGATGGTGTTTTCGGGCCAAATCGCGATACGCCTTTTGGATATCGGCGGCGGAAGCACTGCGTTTTACGCCCAAAATCTTGTAATAATCGTCGGCCATGTCGCTCGGTGTCGTAGGGGGATGAATCGCCGCAAGTTCCAATTCCGTAGCTGGTCCATTGTACGACGTGGGTGGGAATCGCATCAAGCGGCGCTGTGGGCTAGGCTTGAACGTAGCGGCGTCGAAAAATGCGGCGTCTGTCATTCTTGAAAACATTGCCTGGAAAGACGGTTTCGTGTCGAGAAAACGAGCAGTTCTATCGTGTTGGGCATTTCTGGCGTGGGGAATCCTTTCGCTTTCCCCGTTCACCGAAGTGCAAACGGCCCGGTGCGGTGAGTTGGAATTCACGGCCATCGACAAGGAAACGCAGGCCCCGGTTGCCGCCAGAATGCATCTCAAAGACCAACGCGGGCGGGTCGTAAGGCCCAAGGGCGTTCCGTTTTGGAAAGACCACTTCGTATTTGACGGAAAAATCGTTCTAGACCTCAAACCCGGCCATTACACCTTTGAGATTGAACGCGGTCCTGAATATCGGTTTCGCTCCGGCTACTTCGAGATGGAGCGCGACGGCGCCGACACAAAAACGATCGAAATGATTCGTTTTGTCGATATGAAAAAAGAAGGTTGGTGGTCGGGCGATTTACACATCCACCGCTCGCCGGAGGATATCGAATTGCTGATGCGCGCCGAAGATCTACACATCGGCCCGGTGATCACTTGGTGGAACGACCGAAACGTGTACGCCCAGGGGAAGTTTCCCGAGAAGCCGTTGGGCCTGTTCGACGAGAACCGGTTTTATCATCTCTTGGCGGGAGAAGACGAACGCAACGGCGGCGCCCTGCTCTATTTCAATTTGGCGAAGCCACTCTCGTTACCGGGCTCGAAACGCCGGCATCCTGAGTATCCCTCGCCGGTGAAGTACTTGAAATTGGCGAGGCGGCAAGCGGGCGCGCATATCGATATTGAAAAGCCTTTCTGGTGGGACATGCCGATTTGGGTGGCCAGCCAAAAGTGCGATTCCATCGGCTTGGCCAACAATCATATGCAACGCGATGGCGCGCTCGACAACGAAGCCTGGGGAAAACCGCGAGACAAAGTCTTTTACCCCGGCGCGATCGGCAACGGACGCTGGTCGCAAGACATTTACTACCGCCTGCTCAATTGTGGACTGCGCATCCCTCCGTCGGCGGGCAGTGCTTCGGGCGTATTGCCCAACCCGGTGGGTTACAACCGGGTGTACGTTTATTGTGGCGATACGCTCAATTACAACACTTGGTGGGAGAACCTCCGCGCGGGCAAGGTGGTGGTCACGAATGGTCCGCTGTTGCGGCCGCGCGTCAACGGCGAAGTGCCGGGACATGTTTTCACGGCCGACGAAGGCCAAGAGGTGGAGCTGCAAATAGCCTTGAACCTAGCCACACGCGATAAAATCGATTACCTCGAAATCATTCAAAATGGCGACGTGGTGCAACAGGTGCGGCTTGCCGATTGGGCCCAGGCGGGCGGAAAACTGCCTCCGCTCACGTTTCAATCCAGTGGTTGGATGCTGATTCGCGCCGTGACCAACTACACCAAGTCGTACCGCTTTGCCTCCACGGGGCCTTATTATGTGCAAATCGGCGAGCAGCGCCGCATCAGTAAGGAGGCCGCTTCGTTTTTTTCGGATTGGGTGGAGGAGCGCGCCCGCCGCGTCAAAATTTCCGATCCCCAACAGCGCGCCGAAGTATTGAAATACCACCGCGCGGCCCGCAAATATTGGCGTGCTCTCGAAGCAGACGCGAACGTGGAGTAGCTCTTTTTTGTCGCTGCAACACCAACGGCGCTTCCTGCTTTAGGAGCGCTCGAGAAATTACTGCCGTACGATGGCCTTGGAAGGCCGTCGTACAAGTGAAATTGAACAATTAATTCTCGAACGATCTTTAGTACCTGTCCAAGATCTATTCCGTGCAATGGTGTTATGGAATGCTCATCAAGCCGGAGGCTTGGCAGCCATTAGCCGGTGGCTGAGCGTAGCGACGCCACCGGTTGGCCGGCGCACAATCGCGATGCATCCCAGCGGGATGCCAGATGCAGCGGCTCTGGGAACGCCTCGAAACAACGCCGTCATTCGCGCCGCCGATTGCCGCCAGCGCGGCTGGCATCGTCGCCGGGATGCGAAATGTCGCGGCGTCGATCCTCCGGTGGTGTTCGCTGCGCTCGACCACCGGCCAATGGCTTGAATTCTTTCAGGATATGAAACCAAAAACGCCTTAGCACCGCTCGTGAAATTAGTGACGACTTGCGATTTTGAATTATTAAACTCATTGCCGTGCAACGGCGTGATTATTCCTCAGTGCATCCCGTCA
>QIKY01000133.1 GCA_003233175.1 Planctomycetaceae bacterium
CAAAACCGGCGGCTAGCGCCATTCCGCTCACAAAAAACGGCGGAGCCTTATTGGTTCGCACCAGCAGAGCTGGTGGTTTACGGAAATGAATTAACCAAAGTAACTTCACAGTCATCGAGAACACAACCGCTTCGCGGCGCCAACACGACTTGAACCGCTACAATCGGCCATTGAAAAACCGGCGTTCTCGCACCGCCAGCTTGGAACAAACAACCGCGCGGTGGTAGGCGCCAACGAGCAGGCCGCCACTTGAAATAGGTTGTTCGCCATGACAAGATGACGTGCAGGATTGTTTTCGGGCGGACATTTCAACGCAGAGAACGCAAAGTCGCGGAGGGCCGCAGAGGAAAATCTCCAATCATCCCGGACCAAGTTGACGATGTCATTCAATCGCACAGCCGACGAGCATCTCCAAGATTGTATTTTCTTGAATTCGTCACCTCTTCTTTGTTTTTTCTTCTCTGCGGCCCTCCGCGAACTCTGCGTTTCCCTTCTTCGTAACTGTTTGTGGGATATTCGCTGTCGGCTTTCTTGCCGCAATAAATTTGCAGTGAAACCGCCCTCTGCCGCCACTTGAAATAGGTTGTTCGCCATGACAAGATGACCGGTGGAATTGTTTCCGTGTACGCTTTGGCGCTGCTCACTGCCAACCCCCGGGCGGCTTACGTTTATGCGATACCTTGGAGCGTTGTTGCTGTTCCCGGTCACCTTGGCTTGGAACGTGCTGCTGGGGCGGATGCTGGGGTTTCGTCCCTGGTGGAATCGGGTGGACGAACATGTTTGGATCGGTGCTCTGCCGTTTCCCAGCGATGCGAAAAAGTTGCACGACCGGGGCGTGCGGGCGGTGGTGAACACCTGCCGGGAGTATGCCGGGCCAGTGCGAGAATACGAGAAGTATGGCATGGAGCAGTTGCGATTGCCGACGGTCGATTTCCAACCGCCCAGTTTGGAAGACTGCCGGCGCGGCGTCGCATTCATGCAGCGGCATATCTCGCAAGGAGAAGGCGTGTATGTACACTGCAAGGCGGGGCGCGGCCGCAGCGCCACGATTGTGGTCTGCTGGTTGATGGCGGCTAAAGGTCTGACGCCTGCGGAATCGCAAGCGTTTCTGCTAAAAAAGCGGCGGCATGTTCACCGCCGCCTGGACCAACGCCGCGTCGTGCAAGAATTCTGGAACGAACTACAAACGAAAAAGGCGGGCGATGATAACCACTAAGGCCGCAGGGAAGAATCGATCGCCGATCATTACGCGAAAAAGCCCTGCATTTTCAACATGCCGGGCTTTTAATCCGGTTCGTGTTTTATTGGCGGCGGCGGCATGGGCGTGTTGTTTATTGATATTGAGCGGTCCATTGCGGGCTGCCGGCGATGGAAATCGTTCGCCGGTCGACCTGGCGCTCGCGCCCGACGCCTCCTGGCTGGCGACCGCGAACCAAACCTCTCACACGGTTTCCCTGGTGCGAACCGCGGACGGCGCCGTGCTGGATGAAGTCGGCGTCGGCCGCCGCCCCGCCGCCATCGCCCGAACCGCCGATGGCGGCGGCGTGTTGGTGAGTTGCAGTTATGGCGGAGAGGTGCTGCGTTTGGATGTCAAAGACGACGCGTTGCATGAAGTGTGGCGTACGAAAGTCGGCTTTGAACCGTACGGCATTGCCGCCTCGCCGGACGGGAAATTTATTTACGCGGCGTTGTTCTCCGGCGGGCGTGTTGCGGTGCTCAACGCCGCCGACGGCCAAGTGGTCGATGCAATTCACGTCGGTCGACAGCCGAGATACTTAGCCATTTCTCCCGATGGCCGTCGTTTGGTGGTGGGCGTGGGCGGTGAGCGGGGCGTGGCAGTGGTCGATACGCAAACCCTCGCCACAACCTTCAAGCGGCAGTTCGGCGGTTTGAATCTGGGCCACATGCAGATCACGGCCGATGGCGCCTTCGCCTACTTTCCCTGGATGACGTATCGCCGTAATCCGATTTCGGCGGGGAACATTCGCTTGGGCTGGGTGCTGGCCAGCCGCATTGCTCGCGTGCGGCTGGATGCTTCGGAGCGGCGGGAGGCGTTTTCGCTCGACCCGCCGGGCCGCGCCGTCGCCGATCCACATGGCCTGGCGCTCACGCCCGACGAAAACCGGCTCGTAGTTTCCGCCGCCGGCACGCATGAACTGCTGGTGTATCAAGTGCCGGACTTGCCGCTGATTCGTTTCGGCGGCTCCGACCATATTGATCCTGATTTATTGGCCGACCGGCGGCGCTTCTTCCGTATCGATTTGGGCGGCCGTCCGCTGGGTTTGCGAATTTCGCCCGATGGCGCCTTGGTTTACGTGGCGAACTATTTTAAGAACTGCGTGCAAGTGGTTGATTTGCAGCGGCGGGAGGTTGTTCGCCAAATTCCGTTGGGGTCGGCCGAACGTGTTTCGTTGGCGCGACGCGGCGAAGTGATTTTTTATGACGCGAAGCGCAGTCTCGACCAGTGGTACAGTTGTCATAGCTGCCATTATGAGGGCGGCTCGAATGTGAAGGTGTTTGATACCTTTAACGACGATTCTCCGTACACGTTCAAATCGGCGCCGGCCATGTTTGATGTGACCAAAACGCCGCCCTGGACATGGCACGGTCGGCAAACCGATTTTCGCGCCGCGATGCGCAAGTCGCTCACTTCAACACTGCTCGGCGAGCAGCCCTCGGAGGAGGATGTCGACGCGCTGGTTGCCTTCTTCCAAACCTTGGAGGCGCCGCCGAATCCTTACCTGAAGGCGGGAGGAAAACTTACCGCCGCGGCGCAACGCGGAGAAAAGTTGTTTCACGGTGAACTGGCGGCGTGCGCCACTTGCCATAGCGGCCCGTATTTCACCGACGGCAAGGTGCATGACCTGGGACTGGGCGCCGCCAATGACCGTTACGAAGGATTCAACACGCCCTCGCTGCGCGGCGTTTACCGCAAAACTCGCTTGCTGCACGATGGCCGGGCGCTATCATTGGAAGACGTGTTGCGCAAGCATCATGCGCCCCAGAATGTCGCCGGAACCGGCAAGTTGAACGACGCACAACTGCGCGATCTGGTAGAGTATTTGAAATCGCTCTAATCTCGATAACCACGAAGCACACGGAGGGTGTCTTTTATGATGTCAGACAACAAAACGCGGAACATGCTGACCAACGTCGGCCGGTCTTGGGTATGGTTGGCGTGCGTGTTTTGCCTGACGATATTTTTCGGTTGTGTCCCGCAGAGCGGCCGAACGAATACGTCAACGTCGAACACGACCACCTCCCCGCCGACCGACCGCGATGTTTCTCACCCGCCGGAAACAGAGGCGGAAATGGTGGCCGACATTGAGGCGGAAATTGCGCTGCCCGCGGCGAAGCCCGCCGACCAACCCGCTGCTCCGCCCGCCGGGAAGGCAGCGGCGGAGAAAACCGGCTCGAAAACACCTCATCATGAAAAGCCCCTTCCCAAAAAGGAGACTCCCTTGATCCCTCGCCGCGTTTTCTTTGGCAATCCTGAAAAGGCGCGCGCCAGGATCAGTCCTGACGGCGCCCGTCTGGCGTATTTGGCGCCGGTCGACGACGTGCTCAATGTGTGGGTCGGCAAGGTCGACGACTTGGCGGCGGCGAAGCCGATCACCCAGGATACGCACCGGGGAATTCGCACCTTTTATTGGGCTTACACCAGTCGCCACATTCTTTATGTGCAAGACAACGACGGCGATGAAAATTTTCATCTGTACGCTGTTGATCTCGACTCCGGCGATATTCGCGATCTCACGCCCTTCGACGATATCGCGGCGCGGGTGGAAGGCGTCAGCGAAAAATTTCCCGAAGAGATTTTGGTCGGCGTCAACGATCGCGATAACCACCAACTGCACGATATCTATCGTATCAACATCGCCACGGGCGAACGGAAACTGCTGCAACTGAATCCTGGCTTCGCCGGTTTCATGGCCGACGACGATTACCACATTCGCTTTGCCGTCACCTTCACACCCGACGCCGGGCAACTTTATCTGACGCCCGACGGAGAAAAGTGGAAAGAGTTTCTCAAGATCGGTTCGGTCGACGCCATGACCACCAACGCTCTGGGCTTCGATGCTTCCGGCGAGAAGTTGTACTTTCTCGATAGCCGCAACCGCGACACCGCCGCGCTGAAACTGCTCGATATCAAAACCGGTGATGAAGAACTGCTGGCCGAAAACGCCAAGGCCGATATTTCCGGCGCCATGACACACCCCACCAAAAAACATGTGCAAGCCGTAACGTACACGTATGACCGGCGAAAATGGATCGTGCTCGACGATTCCATTCAAGCCGATCTAGACTACCTAAAAACCGTGGCCGATGGCGAAATTCAAATCACGAGCCGCACGCTCGACGACCAAACCTGGACCGTGGCCTACATCATGGACGACGGCCCGGTGCGGTTTTATCTTTATGATCGTCCTAAAAAAGAGGCTGCGTTCCTGTTCACGAGCAATCCTGAATTGGAGAATTTGCCGCTGGTGAAAATGCACAGCGAGATCATTCCCTCGCGCGACGGCCTGGAGTTGGTGAGTTATTTGTCGTTGCCCGCCGGTTCCGACGCCAAAACCCCAGGCCGCCCCGACCAGCCGCTGCCGTTGGTTTTGTTGGTGCATGGCGGGCCTTGGGCGCGAGATTCCTGGGGTTACAATTCGCAACATCAACTGTTGGCGAATCGGGGTTATGCGGTGTTGAGCGTCAACTATCGCGGCTCCACGGGACTGGGCAAGGAGTTCATCAACGCGGCGAACCGCGAGTGGGCCGCTAAAATGCACAACGACTTGGTCGATGCGGTCGATTGGGCGGTGGAGCAAGGCGTTGCGCAGCGAGAGAAAGTGGCCATTATGGGCGGCAGCTACGGCGGTTACGCCACGCTGGTCGGGCTGACTTTCACGCCCGATCTTTTCACCTGCGGCGTGGATATCGTCGGGCCGTCGAATTTGGTCACGCTGTTGCAGAACCCGCCGCCCTACTGGATGCCGTTCATGCCGGTGATGAAACTCCGCGTCGGTGATTACAGCACAGAAGAAGGGCGAGAATTTTTACGCTCGCGCTCGCCGTTGTTCTTTGTCGACAAAATCAACCAGCCGCTCTTGATCGGCCAAGGCGCCAAAGACCCCCGCGTCAAACAGGCGGAAGCCGATCAGATCGTGGCCGCGATGAACGAGAAAAAGATTCCCGTCACCTACATGCTCTTTCAGGAGGAAGGGCACGGTTTCGCTCGGCCGGAAAATCGATTTGCCTTCTACGCCGTGACCGAAGCTTTTCTCGCCCAGCACTTGGGAGGCCGTTACGAACCGATCGGCGACGCCTTCTCCGGCGCCGTGTTCACGATTCCCAGCGGCCAAAACGGCGCGCCAGGACTCGAAGCAGCCTTGCAAGCAAAGGAGTGAGTATGGCGAACGCCAGATGTGAAAGGGTTGGATTTTCCCTGTTTCCCCCCTTCCGGCGCGCCCATGGCGTTGACGCGCCCGCCCTTGGTCGACTATCAATGAACGGTAGCAGCTTTAAGCGCAACGGCGTGCGGCTCAAATTCCACATCGGAAATTCTTATTGGTCAGGAGTTCGCCATGCAATATCGGTCTGTTTTCGCCTCGTTATTCCCCCTGATTCTGATCGGGTTGTTCGCGATAGGTTGTTCATCAAAGAAATCGCCCCAGCCAGACGCCTCGCAAGGGGCGGCGGCGTCCGATGATTATGCGGCGGACGTTCCCATTGAACCGGCGCCCGCCGAAACAACCCCCGCGCAAGATGAAACGTTAACCGCGCCGGCGGAGGAACCGACCGCCGCGGTGGAGGAAGAGCCAAAAGAAAAATGGCCCGATCAACCCTCGTTGTTTCGCTCGCTCGGCAATGCGCTAGGGCGAGGCTTCCAAAATGCCGCCGGCGAGAAAAAGGAAGATGGCGAGAAAAAGGAAGACGCCAAGGAGTAGCGGTGAGGCGCGGTCTGGAACGTGGGCGGCTGCTGGAGCACCTGTCCACGCTCTATTCCATGCATGGCGTTGTCGCTAGACATTTGTTTCGTCACGGGTAATTGTTTACGGTGCGCGGGAAATTGCGATAGCAATCTGTCCGACCGCGAATAACCGATAAACGGTTACAAAAAAAGGAAACGCAGAGGCCGCAAAGTCGCGGAGGGCCGCAGAGAAGAAGATGTAGAGAATAAGAAATAACGAACTGAAAGCAAACGAAATCTCGGCGATGGTCTTCGGTCATTGTTCATCGGCAGCGTCGTTGCATTGCGTTGTCAACTGGGGTCGAGATAACTGGATTCGGTCCTCTGCGGCCCTTCGCGTCTTTGCGGCCTCTGCGTTAAAATGTTCGGCCGAAAACCTCCGAGCAACGTCTGGATTTCCGCCCAGAGCGAGTGGAGTTGCGATAGCAAACTGTCCGGCAGTTCAAAACCCGTGAACGGGTACCGTCACGGCGAGGCGGACGGTTCGGCGTCGTTCTTCGACGGTTTCTCTTTGTTGCTCTGGGCAGGTTGGCTGCTCTTTACGGCGGCTTCCAGTTTTTCCAGCCGCTTTTCCAACAGCCGGTTTTTCCGTTGGACTTCATCCAATTGCTTTCGCACCTTGGCGACGCTCTCGCCCTGCTGCCTGATTTTCTCGATTGTTTCTTCAATCGTTCGCCGCGCGCGGGAACTCTCTTCTTTTTCGAGTTGCTTCTGCAAGACGGCAATCGAGCGCGGGTCGGCTAGTTTGCCGATCGCGGAAACAGCCGCCGAACGCACTTGGCTGCGGCGGCTTTCCAACTGCTTGTGCAGCAGTTCGAGCGTATCGTCTTCTCCGCCCTTGAGCCGGGCTATTCCGCCGATCAACAACACGCGCCGCCGCGACAACTTGGTCTGCTCCAGCATGGCGGTGAGCGTTTCCACCGCTTCGACCGCCCGCAGGTCGGCCAAGCCATTGATGGCGGCTTTGAGGATTTCATCGTGATGGCTCGGCATGGCGAGCGCGGCGGTTAGATCGGCGGCGCAGTTTTTACGATCCGTCTTGACCAGGCTGCGGAGTGCGTCGGCGATGGCGAAATATGATTGATCTCGTTCGATGATGCGCCGCAACGCCGCATTGGTTTCTTCGTGCTCGAACTTGGCCAACGCTTTAATTGCTTCGCGCCGCACCGACGACTTCGCATCATTATGCGCGACATCAATCAGCGCGTCGCGAGATTCGGAATGCGGGAATTTCTCCAACGCCTTGGCCGCTTGCCCCCGAACCGCCCAAAAGGAATCGTTTCTGGCGGCGCGAATCAGGGCTTCGCGGGCGTCGGCGTCGGAGGTGAGTTTGGCAAGATCTGCAATCGCTCGCACCCGGCACATCACGTAGGAGTCGTCGGCTAGTTGGTCGAGCAACTCCTCTTTCGATTTGGAAAAATCAAGCTTTTTGAGAATCCAATCTCGGGGGTCGAAACAGACGCGGGTCGGCTTTTGCTCCAATTCAAATACAAAGGTTTCCTTGCGTGAGGCAATTTCCACACGACGCAGGAGCGTGGCGTTGGGTAAAGCCAGTTCGATTTCAACCGGCGTGCGAAACGTCGGCGTGAGCGAAGTGGCCTTTTGCGTTTGTTCGACCGAAACGCTCGCCGTTTTCGATTGCTCATCCCACTTCCAGGAAACCTTGAACTCAGGATGCCCGCCATGATACACCCATTGGTCGAAAAACCAGCCCAGCCCTTGGCCGGTGGCGTCTTCAATGGCAATGCGTAAATCGGCGGTTTCGACCGTCCTATATTGATTCACCGTGAGATACCGATTGATCGATTTCCAGAACCCGTCGTCGCCGAGCTGAAAACGCAGCATGTGCAAAACACGGCCGCCTTTAGGATACGAATGCCGATCAAACATATTGGCCGGACGGTCGTACCGGTAGTTCACAATCGCTCGCCGATAGCGGTCGCGGTCTTCCCTTTTGTACGACTCCTCCTCCAAATGCCGCTGCCACAGAGCTTCATCCCAATCTTTATCGTGCTCGGTCCAGAGGTTGGCGAAATAGGTGGCGAAACTTTCGTTCAACCAGAGTTCGCCCCAGTCTTTGCAGGTGAGCAGGTCGCCGAACCATTGGTGGGCCAATTCATGAGCCACGAGCCCATCGCTGGAAACATCGAGGTGTGCGCGTTCGTCGTGCAGGGTGCGGCGGGTCAGGGTGGTGGCCGAAGTGTGCTCCATGCCGCCCCAGTTGTATTCGTCCACGCAGATCTGGGCGTACTTGGGCCAGGGATACCGGTAGCCGGTTTTCTCACTGAAGAAACGCATCATGGCCGGCGTTTTATCGAACGAGCGGGCGGCCGTTTCCGACATTCCCTTCGGCACATACGAAACAATGGGGATATCGTCCCAGGATTGTTCGCGGGCGTCGAACTCACCCGCCACCAGCGAAACCAAATAAGGCACATGCGATTTCACTTGGCTCCAATGCCAGGTGGCGGTTCCGTCGTCGCCTTCCTCCATGCTCTTGAGCACGCCGTTGGAAAGCACGAAATATTCTTGCGGCACGGTGGCGCGTATTTCGCTAGTGAAGCGGTCGGCGGGCGAATCGAGGCAGGGGTACCAATACCGTGCGTATTCCGGCTCGCTTTGAGTCCAAACCATGCGCGGCTGGTTCGGTTCATCGTGATCAGGGTTGACGAAGTGCGCGCCGTGCTGCGGCCGACGAATCAGGTATTCGATTTTGACTTCAAATTCCTCGCCGCTTTCGTACGTGCGATCAAGTTCAATCGTGAGCTTGTGTTTTTTGCTGTCGAAGGATAAATCTCGCTCGCCGGTTTGCGGTTCACCCAGTGTGATGTATACACGTTTGATTTGTAATTCCGCAGCATCGAGTGTGAGCGTGTTTTGCGCCGCATACGGCTTCAGCCGCAGCATGGCAAGCGCCACGATCTCTTCTTTTTCCCAATCGAAGGCGAGCTCCAGCGACAGGTGCTGTTGGTCAAACTCCCGATTGCGAACCGACCGGGTCGGCTTGGTGAAAGGGCCCACTTTTTGCGCCTGCGCGGCCAAGGGGATGGCGAGAAAACAGACGGCGAGCAAACCGGCCAGGTTGCGGTGTAACATCATGGGGGAAATCCAAGTTGCACGGGGGAAGCGAAGAAGGGCCCGCTTTTTGACAACGCGGCGCCACCTTCCAGAATAGTCGCTCGGCGGGCCGGAGAGAAGCGCGTAGGAACAGTCCCGAATTTACATACCAGATTAAAAGCCCGGCATTTTGAAAATGCCGGGCTTTTCTGAGCTACAACCGGGAACTTATTTCGGGACTATTCCGTATTAGGCCAGTAATTTCTTCACGACCTTGCCGCCTTGATCGGTCAGCCGCACGTTCAACCCCTTGAAAGGGTGGGTGAAACGATGGTGGTCGAACCCGAAGCGGTTCATAATCGTGGCGTGGAAATCGTTGATATGCACCGGGTCTTCGACTGGCGCCCAGCCGATATCGTCGGTTTTTCCCACGACCTGCCCGCCCTTGATGCCGCCGCCCGCCATGAAGGCGCTAAAACCGTAGGGGTGATGATCTCGCCCTAGTTTGGATGTATCGCGGCCGTTACGGTTTTCGGCCAATGGCGTGCGGCCGAACTCACCGGCAAAAATCACCATGGTGGATTCAAGCATACCCCGCTGTTTGAGGTCGGCAATCAGGGCCGCAATCGGCTGGTCGGCCATGCCGGTGTTGTACTGGAGTTCCGCGTTGATATTGCTGTGATGATCCCACGATGCGTGCATCAGCGTGACAAACCGCACGCCGCGTTCGACCAACCGCCTAGCCAGCAAACAGTTGGTGGCGAATTTTCGGTAGACATCCGGCCCGCCGCCGCGGAAATTCGTTTTCTCCGGCTCCTTCCGCGTGACGCCGTATGCGTCGAGCGTCGACTTCGATTCCTTGCTGATGTCGATCAACTCCGGTGCGGCGGCTTGCATGCGGAACGCCAATTCGTACGAAGCGATGCGGCTCGCGATTTGAGGATCGTTTGAAATGCTGCCGCGTTGTTGGTTCAAGCGGCGAATCGCATTCAAACTGGCCTCTTGCATCTTGGTGGAAATGCCCGGCGGGTTGTTTAGGTTCAACACGGGTTCGCCCTGATTTCGGAACACGACGCCTTCGTACGTCGAGGGGAAAAAACCGCTCGACCAATTCGAGACGCCGCCGCTGCTGCCCCGCCCCGCCGTGAGCACAACATAACCGGGAAGATTTTCCGATTCTGAACCAAGGCCGTACGTCAACCAAGAGCCCATACTCGGCCGACCAAAACGCGGCACGCCGCTGCACAACATCAACTGCGCCGGGTGATGATTGAAGGCGTCGGTGTGTAGCGAGCGAATCAGGGCGATTTCATCGGCCTGCCCGCCCAAATGCGGCAGAAAGTCGGAAAGTTCGGTGCCGCATTCGCCATGCGCGGTGAATTTGCGAGCGCTGCCGGCCAACACGGCCGTCTCTTTTTTGATAAAGGCGAACCGCACCTCCTTGGTCAACGATTCCGGCACGGGCTGGCCGTTCAGTTCGCGCAACTTGGGTTTGGGATCGAACAAATCGATATGGCTCGGCGCGCCGGCCGGCAAGATAAAAATGCAGGCTTTCGCCTTCCCCGGAAAATGGCCCTGCTTGGGCGCTAACGGATTCACCGCGCTATTCGTGGCGGCCGACGCTTCTTCGCCCGAAAGCAGCGAAGCCAAGGCCAAACCGCCAAGGCCAGATGCGGCCGACGTAAAAAAATCGCGACGCATCATTTGCGTGGGGGCCATTTGCGTGGGAGTGAATTGCGGCATGGAATTTATTCCGTATGGGAACGCGCGATTTTTATTCGCGGGTGATGAATTCGTCGAGGTTCAAAAGTGTTCGAGCGACCACCACCCAAGCGGCGGTGGAGGCCATGTCTGCTTGATTCGGCAACGGACCGTTGCCAGCGATTTGCTCGGCCGATTTGTTCGCGATGCTTTCCGGGGAGCCGAGCATTTCAAGTTGTATTGCCAGTAATTCCTGAACGGCCGCGACCTCCGCCGGTTGCGGCGAACGGCCGAAGCAAAGTTGGAAGGCGTAGGCGATTCGGGCTGCATCGCCGGAAGGCCCAGCCGCCGCAGATGAGGCCGTCTCGCGCAGAATGCGGCGGCCCAGTTCTTGAGCGCATTCGTGGAACACGCCATCATTCCATAACGTTAAAGCTTGCAGCGGCGTGTTGCTCATCGAGCGTTCGGTGCAGGTTTCGGTGGAGTCGGGGGAATCGAACGTCATCAACATCGGGTAAGGCGACGTCCTTTGGAAAAACGTATACAGGCCGCGGCGGTAGGCGTCGCCGCCGGGGCTGGTGGCCCACTTGGCGCTGTTGGCGTAGGTGAGTTTGGAATACTCGGCCGGCTGGCGGGGACGCACCCCCGGTCCGCCCAGACGCGGGTCCAGCAGACCGCTGGCGGCGAGCGCCAAATCTCGAATGACTTCGGCTTCCACGCGCCGCCGAACTTGCCGCGCCACCCATTCATTTTCAGGATCGCGCTGTTGCAAATCTTCCCGCACGGCCGAACCTTGCCGATACGTCGAGGACGTCACGATCAAGCGATGCAACTGCTTCATGCTCCAAGTGCTGCGGAGCGAGGCGGCCAGCCAATCCAACAATTCAGGGTGCGTGGGCGGCGTTCCCTGCATGCCGAAATCGTCGACTGTGGGCGTGATGCCGCGTCCAAAAAAATGAGACCACGCCCGGTTGGCGGCCACCCGGGCCGTCAGAGGATTTTCCTGGGAAAACAACCAACGGGCCATTTGCAGACGCGCCGGTTGCTGCCCACTCAGTTGCACTTGCGGCAACCAGCGGGGCGTGCCGATTTTGACCTGCTCGCCCTTGTTGAGAAAGTCGCCGCGAATGTGAACGCGGGTTTCGCGGACTTCTTTCCGTTCCGAAACGGTCTGCGCCTTGACAGTGTCGCGGCGAGGTTTTTTCTTGGCGTGGTCGTCGACCGCCTTTTGAAGTTGCCGCAGCTTGGCGTCGATTTTTGCATAGTGCTCTTGCAGACGCTTTCGCTGGGCGTCGGTTCGGTCGCTTTCGCCGAGCGACAACGCCGCCACGATGTCGGCGGGCAGTCCCTCTAAATCGACCGGTAACGCTTGCGAAGTGACACTCAAACGGAACTTGCCCAAGTTGTGCGACTGCCCCTCGTACGTTTGGTCAAGCGTGACGAGCAATCGCTCGCCCTTGGCCAGCACCAACGGTTCGGCCAACTCGAACACCGCCACATGGCGTTTGCCCATCTGCGGGGCGATAGCCCAACCTGTTGTTGTTTTGGGGTCAATCGCGTTGGCAACCGCCCAATCGTTTTGCGAGAAATCGGCCTTGGCCGTCTGGAAAGAAACCGGCCGTTGCTGGCCGTTTTGTTCGACCACCGCCGCCCGAAAAGCACGCAACACAAAATTGCCGTGCGATACCCGGCCGGGGCCGTTTTTCGGCAGGCGTTTGTCGGTGAGCGCTTCGAGCCGAATTGCGGAGATCGAGGCCGCTGGTGTTTTTTCTAACGACGCTTTTTCCGGCGATGACGTTTCAATCGTGTAAATATCCGAGACTTTGTTCGTCCCGCTGGCCAACACGGAGTAGTCCTGGCCGATTTCAAACGTCGCGCCGTGCGTTGAATTCACCTTCGTAACGACTAGCGGCGCCCAACCGGTGGACGACGCCGCGCCAGCCGCCCATTTGCGTTGGGCTTCGGGCAACTCTTTTGCTCGGTAGTCGTTCAAGGCGGCGGTTAACGGAGCATGTTGACGATCAAACGCCGCTTGGGCCTGTTCATAGGCCCGCACATCTTGAGGACGCGGCGCGGCAATGTCGACCTCATCCATGTTGTTGAAGAATCCATACAGCGAGTAATACTCGCGTTGCGTGAGCGGATCGTACTTGTGCGAATGGCACTGGGCGCAGCCGACGGTCAGCCCCAGCCAGACGGCGCCGGTGGTGTTGGTGCGGTCGACCGTTTTCTTCACGCGGTCTTCCTCTTTATCGGTGCCGCCTTCGGTGTTGTGCAGCGTGTTGCGATGGAAGCCGGTCGCGACGCGGGTCTCTTGGTCGGCGTTGGGGAGCAGGTCTCCGGCGAGTTGTTGCACGCTGAATTCGTCGAAGGGTAGATCTTGGTTGATCGCTTCGAGCACCCATTGTCGAAAACGCCAAGCATGCGGCCGCTGCCGATCTTTTTCGTAGCCGTCGCTATCGGCGTAGCGGGCCAAATCGAGCCAGTGGCGTCCCCAACGTTCACCGTAATGCGGCGACGCCAGCAGCCGGTCGACCAATCGTTCGTAAGCGTCGGGCCGCGTATCGTTGAGAAAGGCGGCAACTTCCTGAGGACTGGGCGGTAAGCCGAGCAAGTCGAGATACAGCCGCCTCGCCTGCGCCGTGCGAGCAGCCGCCGGAGAAGGCGATACGTTTTCCTGTTCCAACTTCGCTAGAATGAAGGCGTCGATTCCGTTACGCACCCAGTCCGACTGCTTCACGACCGGCGGCGTGGGGCGAACAATCGGCTGGAACGACCAATGCTCCAACTGGGCGGCGTCGCCATCGACGTTATCGGGCCAAACGGCGCCGGCTTGAATCCAACGTTTGAGAATCGAGATTTGTGCAGCGGTGAGCGGAGCGCCTTCTCCTTCGGGCGGCATGCGGCCAAGGTCTTCGTCTCGCCCTTCGACTAGAGCCAACAAACGGCTTTCGGCCGGCTTGCCGGGAACAATGGCCGCACCGGCGTCGCCGCCTTCGAGGGCCAACTGTTTCAGGTCCAAACGCAGGCCGCCTTCTTGCTCTTCCGCGCCGTGGCAGGAAAGACACGTTTGCTTGAAGATCGGTTGCACGTCGCGAACGAAATCGATCGCATTCTGCTTTTCCGACGCCGCTTTTTTCCCCACCGGACTCTCTGCTCTGGCCGTAGCTCCCCGACACGCCGCAACACAGAAGACGGCCAAACAGACGAAATACGTAATTCGAGAAAGCGACATGGGTTTGCAGGTCTGCTGGTAGGAATGGGGGGACGACCGCGTTGCGTGCTTCCGTACAGAAAGCACGCTAAAGCGTGAACGCAACGGCGCGGCAATACGGAGGCGCTGCGGATGTTGCGGGACGGCGGGAAGACAACAACTGCCAACTCTATTTAACCAGAGGCGGAGGCAAGCGTCAAATATCTGCGGAATTCCCGCCATTTCGAGAGGGTGGGGCGTTTCGTAGAGCAAGTTTGATGTAGGGTGGCGTTTGCAACCATCTACGGCGCGCTATAAATCTAGCGCCCGTTGGAGTTCACGCTTTAGCGTGCTTCCGTAAAGAAAAGCACGCTAAAGCGTGAACTCCAACGGCGCGCGGAAATGCGAGCAGCCTGAAGGCTGAACTCCAACGGATCGCGGCGGCGGCCGGTCAGATGGGTTTGCCGGTCCAGCGGACAAAGGCTTCCATGGCGTAAAACTCCGGCAGGCCGATTTGGTTGTAGCGATCGGCGGTGCCTTGGTTCCTTTGCTCCGAACGCTGCCAGAATTCGCGAGGATCGGCGCCCGGAAAAAGCGCTTCGTCTTTCTGGCTTTCGTGCATGAAAATCGCCTTGCGTTTGAGGTCCATATCGCGAGGGCTGAGCGGAACCGCGATTTCGATTTCGTGCAGATCGTACTCCTGCCAAGCGCCTCGGTACAACAGAACTTCGGGTGTGGCGAGCCCTTCTTCCTTCATCTGCACAAGCGCCGCGAAGATGACTTCGGCGCACACGCGGTGCGTGCCGTGCGGGTCGGAAAGATCGCCCGCGACATAGATCTGGTGCGGGTTCACGGTATCGATCAACTCGCGAATGATGCGAGAATCTTCCTCGCCGACGGGGTTTTTCGTCACGGCGCCGGTCTGGTAAAATGGCAGGTCGAGAAAATGCAGGTGCTTTTCCTGGCAGCCCACCTTGAGCGCGCCGGCTTTTGCTTCCCCGCGGCGGATCAAAGACTTGATGCGGCGCACGGCGTCGATATCTGGCGAGCCCGGCTCCTTGTTTTCCAACGACTTCGCGACTTCATCCTCCACCTGCCGAGATTTTTCTTCGTCGATGCCGAACTGCCGATTGTATTCCGTGACCAAATCGGCGATTCGCAGGGCGTCGTGATCGAACACCGCGATATTACCGCTCGTCATGTACGCGATATGCGTTTCGTGGCCATCGTCGACCAGGCGAATGAGGGTGCCGCCCATGCTGATGACGTCGTCGTCGGGGTGCGGGCTGAAACAGATCACGCGTTTGCTTTCGCGGCCGGCGGGGTGATATTCGATGGTGTCTTGCATCCAACGAAAAACGCGGTGCGCCACCGCCTGCGCGGGGCCATGCCGCCGTAATAGCTGGTGTAGATCGTAGTTGCGAAAATCGTCGTCGTCGAGTTTGAGCAGCGCTTTGCCGGTTTGCTCGCACAACCACAGCAGAGCCCGCTTGATGAGTTGCTCGTCCCATTCCACACTTCCGGTCACCCAGGGCGTGGACCAGCCGGTGAGCATTTTGGCGGCGGCGGTATCGAGCAGCACGACGGCGTCGGGGTGTTGACGCAAAATACTGGCTGGCACCCGATCGGTCACCGGGCCTTCCACGGCATCGCGAATGATGGCCGATTTGTGCTCGCCGAGCGCCACCAACAGCACCTTGCGAGCCTCCAAAATAGTGCCCAGCCCCATCGTGATCGCTTGCGTGGGCACATTCTCCTCGCCGAAAAAATGGTCGGCCGCCGAATTTCTTGTAATCGGATCGAGCGTACACAACCGCGTGCGGCTATGCGGAATACTGAACGGCTCGTTAAAGCCAATATGCCCGTTGCGGCCGATGCCCAACAAGGCCACGTCGATGCCGCCGGCTTCCAAAATTCGAGATTCGTAATCGCGGCAATACGCCTCGACCTGTTCCCGGGGGATTTCGCTATCGGGAATATGCACGTGCTCAGGATGCAGGTCGACATGGTCGATGAACCGAGTGTGCATCCAACGGTGATAACTCTGCCGCTGTGTTTTGGGGATGCCGTAATATTCGTCCAGGTTGAAGGTCACGACATTTGCAAACGACAGCCCTTCCCGGTGCAGCCGAATCAGCTCCCGATAAACGCCCATCGGCGAAGAACCGGTCGGCAGGCCAAGCACCGCTTTTTGGCCCAGCGCATTGCGCTCGCGAATCACATTGGCGATGATTTGCGCCGTATGGCGGGCGAGTTCATCGCCCGTTTCAAACACATACGTGGAAGGCTGAACACCCCGAACAGGGTAGGCGGTGGTCGGGTTTTGTGGCATCGGCGTGGAGACGTTTTATGGAGTAAAGGGAACAAGAGGACGCTGTCGCCCGGGCGGCAGCGCTCGAGCTAACCCAGTATGCCACAATTTGGCCAGACTGACTATCGAGGGCGCGGCGTGCGCGTGCTACGCTGCTTCTATACAGGAGGTTCTTGGGGATCGTCTTGAAATAAGTTGCCGGTTGTCGATCAAAAAAAGCCCGGCATTTTGAAAATGGCGGGCTTTTAATCGCAAAAAAAAGCCTTTCCGGTTAGGGAAAGGCTTTTGAGGTTAAAAAAATCCGGCGATACCTACTTTCGCACTTTTGGCACTATCATCGGCTCTGAAAGCTTAACTACCGTGTTCGAGATGGGAACGGGTGTATCCTTTCAGATATGGTCACCGGAAGGAGTGCGGCGAGCCGTTAGACTGCACCGCACCCGGTTGTGTATAGCTGGCGCGACAGGTAATGAAACATCGGAATGTTATCGACTACCCAATTGCTCTTAGTGAGAGCGTTTAATAATTGCGATCAAGCCTTCGTCCGTTAGTACCGGTTAGCTGAACTCATTACTGAGCTTACACATCCGGCCTATCAACCTGGTCGTCTTCCAGGGGACTCTCGCACATTAGTGCTTACGAAACCTAATCTCGGAGCGGGCTTCACGCTTAGATGCTTTCAGCGTTTATCCTTTCCGTAGTTAGCTATCCAGCCGTGCCGCTAGCGCGACAACTGGGACACCAGAGCTACGTCCTTCCAAATCCTCTCGTACTAAAGAAGAATCTCCTCAAGTTTCGAACGCCCACGGCAGATAGGGACCGACCTGTCTCACGACGGTCTGAACCCAGCTCACGTACCACTTTCATTGGCGAAC
>QIKY01000005.1 GCA_003233175.1 Planctomycetaceae bacterium
TCTTGGCCGTTGGCGTCGAGCAGAATGACGGTCACGCCGCTGATCGGGTCTTCGCCCGGGTCGCGCACGCCGCTGTCGTTGGCGTCGTGATAGACAAAACCGGCAATGGAGGCCGGCAGATGTTCACAAAAGTCGACCTGCTGGACCACATCGCCCGAAGCGACCAGGATCTCGGTCACGAGATCATCTCCAGCGATGCGGCCGATCTCCTGCCCATTCAACAGGCCGGTGCGTTCTTCGCCATCGATCAGATTACTCGGCGTTTCCTCAAACACGGTGTAGGCGCCGGGCGCCAAGCCGGTGAAGGCGTAATCGCCGCTGGCGTCGGTGCGTGTTTCCGCGATTTGTTGGCCGCTGTCGTCGAACAGCCGAACCAGCACGTTGGCCAACGGCGCGTTATTGGCGCTATCGCCAAAACAATCGCCGTCGGCGGTCGATAAATGCACGTTGCCCATGATCGTGGCCGGCACGATTTCGCCGAACGCCGCCCAGAAAGATGGCGTTAATCTCATCGCCAGGATTGACCGCCGCGCCCCGCGCAACGCCCGCCACCTTGCCGGCGGTATCGAGGCCGTCGAGGAATCCGGCGGGCTGCGTTTCCACCACGCGGTAGGTTCCCGGCGAGAGGCCGGCGGCTTGATAAAAACCGTTGGCGTCGGTGGTCAGGGTGACGGTATTTTGCGGCGCAATCGTATCGATGGGAATGACTCGCACCGTGGCGCCGCCGATGCCCTCTTCGCCGGAATCTCGCGAGCCGTCGTTGCTGCGGTCGTGATAAACGTAACCGCTGATTCGCGCCGGCAACGCCTCGGCGAAATCGTATCGAATGGCCTGCGTATCGCCGAGCGGAATCGCGATGTCGGAAAGAATATTGTCTGAAAGCACAACGCCCACGCTGGCGCCCTGTACTTCGCCCGGAACCGCGCCCACGCTGAAGTACCCGGCGGGCTGCGTTTCCCGCACCTGGTAGACGCCCGGCGGCAATTCGAGATCGACGCCGAATTCGTAGTTGCCGGCGGCGTCGGTTTGCGTCGTAAAGCCGGTCGAGATGTAGTCAGCGCCGTTTTGCACGTAGAGCGACAGTTCGACATTCGCCAACGGCGACTCACCGGCGTCTTTCACCAAATCGAGATCGATGTCATGAAAAACGTTGCCGGCAATGCTAATCGGCTTGGGGATTTGTTCCGTCTGGGCGACAGCGCCAGCGGTTCGGTCGCGATTGCCGCCGGCGTCGTCTTTCGAGAGTTGTAGACCGGTGTTCTCCAATTTCGAATCGTACCGGTTGCGGAACGTACCGGCGGCGGAGGCGTTTTCGTAGTTGGCGGCTGTAAATTCGGCGGTCAGCAACGAGCCTTGAAACTCGACGCCGGAAGTGATCGGATCGAAACCTTCGTTGACCAGCGTGAGATCGGTTTCGGCGGGATCGAAGTCTTCGACTTCGTCGACGTCGATGGAAAACACGAGTTTTTCGCCGGCGTTAAAACCGCGAAACTCCAGCACCAGTTGCGTTGTTCCGTCAACCACGCTGGCGCTGACTTCATCAATGCCGGTTTGAGAAACAATCGTAAACGCGCTGGCTAGGTCGGCGCCGTAGCCGTTGCTATTGGCTGTCTTGCCGGAGAGCACGGTATCGAAGAAAGCATCTCCCAAACCAAAGCCGGGCGTGTTTTGATCGCCGTCGAGCACAACGCGCGTCAGTTCGGTTCCGGGCGCCCCGCCTTCAAACGAGATTTCGAATATGTCGCCTTGGGCGTCGGCGCCGAAGTCTTCTTCGATGTAGACCGCTCCCACGAACAAGGGCGCGGCGCTCAGCACGCGACGCGGCTCCATGGTTTCAAAGCGGCAAATTCGCGAGCCCGACCGATGCAGCGGCGGCCGGGCGGCGGCGGCCGCCGCATTTTTTTTATGGGACACCCAGCGGGTAAATCGTCGAAACAGCGGCATTTCTGCGCCTCCGTGCGCGTGTTGTGGTTGTTCGTTGGGCGGTGGGAAAGTCGGTTCACTCGGCGCTGGAGCGTAATGCGGCGGCTTCAACCGCCGGCGCCGTCCTCTCGCCAAGGCTATCGTTGCTTGGCAGGTCGGCCAGCGGCCAGACGCGAACCGTGGCGTCGTATCCTCCAGAGATGAGCACGGCGCCGGTTTTGGTCAGGCACGTCACGGTGCCGGTGTGGCCGGCCAACTTTCCCAGTGGTTCGCCCGAAGCCAGACTCCAAAGATGAATGTGATTATCGCTTCCCGAGACAGCCAGAATTTGATCGTCCAAGACCGCCAACACGCGCACTTCACACGGCGCGGCGGAAAACGTTTGCAGCGACTCGCCGGTTTCCGCATTCCACACGCCCACCATGCGGTCGTCGGCGCCGGAAATAAGCGTTTGGCTATCGGCCAGAAACACCAGCGAATGCACCCGACGACGATGCGCCGCGATATCGCGAAGTT
This sequence comes from Planctomycetaceae bacterium, assembly GCA_003233175.1. GTDB lineage: Bacteria > Planctomycetota > Planctomycetia > Pirellulales > Pirellulaceae > SZUA-33. Next base: position 2,440 of record QIKY01000005.1, read on the forward strand.
TCTCCCGCGTTTGCACATCCCAGATACGAATGACGCCGCTCCGCCCCGCCGCCGCCAAAAGGCGACCATCCGCCGAGAACGCCAGCGTGCGAATGTCGCCGCAGGGGCAACCGATTCGAGACAACACCGCGCCGCTGGCGGCGTCGACCAACGCCAGCGTGTTTTGAAAGCCCACCACCGCTAGCAGCTTGCCGTCAGGGCTGAATCTTGCGGCGGAAATGGGAGAATCCCAGGCCAGTAGTTCGCGAGACAGAACGCCGCTTTGAGGGTCCCAGAAAATCACGCGGCCATCGTTGCCGGCGGTGGCCAGGATGCGTCCGTCGGGCGAGAATTCCGCCGACCGGACCCAAGCGGTGTGGCCTTCCAACCGCCAACGCAATGCACCCGCCGCCAGACTCCAGATGCGCACAATATGATCATCGCCCGCGCTGGCGAAGAGGTCGTTGCCGGTTTGCGCGGCGAGCGCCGTCACGACGGGCGGCGGTCGTTTCGAATCGGCATTTTGATCAGCGTGAACGCGCGGCCAAGTCGATTGGTTTCGCGGCGTCTCGACGCCAGACCCTTGTCCCTGGCAAGGCGCCGCCAAAAGAGCCAGCCCCAGCGGAACGCAGGCCAGCATTACATAAGATCGTAATGCGTTCGCCAAATGCGCTATCCGACGTAATGTCATACCTATGTACTTTCATTTGATCTCACAACAGATAATCACCCTTCCTTTATCGGCGCAACGACGCCAACCGCCAAAGTCGAACCCGAACAATCGTGACCGATGCCGCGCATTGCCTAATCGGTCCCCGCGGCTCACTTGGCAACCGCCTCATTTTGCCTATTCCCCCTCGGGGCCTTGATTTCTAGAATTCCACTGGCCAGCGCAACGGGGCGCGGCGTTTTTTTTCAAATCAGTATTGCGGCCGTTTTGAAATTTCCCTAAACGTTAGACACCGAGGAACGCCGATACTGCAAGATGCATAGTAGGCTTCGCCCTACCCCGGACGCTCGCCGACGACGGCCCAGCCGCGCAAAGGGAGGATACCGGTGGACATTGTTACCAACTCCATTGCCGTTCTCTTAATGACGGTGTCGGTGTCTCCGACTTCGAGCGTCGCCTTCGATGAGGTCGACCTAGTCGAAGTGAATCACTTTTTCGACGAGCAGGGAAAACGCGTTTTCGACCAAATCATTTTCTACGATTGGTCGCCTGTTCCCGCCCGATACCAAGTGCGCGCCTGGCGGTTGATCAAATCGCCCTCGCAAATGCCCGCTCGCGATTGGCGGCGAGGCGATTATGTCACGACATGGCGTGACGGCGACCTCCAACGCGAAGTGCGGGCGAAATCGTACCGCGAGAGTTGGACCCAACACGATCCCGAACTGCTCGAACGGGAACATCTGCCGAAAGAAAAGCGGCGAGAGCTCTACAAGCCTCTGGTGCTCAAACTTCCGCCTCGCCGCCCAGCCCCGCCCGCGCAAGCAGCCCCCAATGCGCCCAATTCCGCTGTCACACAAAATTAGCGGAGCTTCACACTTCAGTTGGCGCGTTGGTTCGGTTGAATTTCATGCCTTAGCCCGGATTATTCATCAGCCGCCACGCGCTAGCGTCCGGTTGTTGCAATTCCTCACAGAACCGGACGCTAGCGCGTGGCGGCTGATTTGCGCGGCGTTTTGGGTAAGATAGCCGCAAAGTTGTTTCATATCACTACTTGCAGTGGGGTTAGAGACTGTCCTTCCCTCACTCCATCCGTCCTTCGCGCGCAGGCGGGAATCCAGCGATGTTCGCGAGTCGGCTGGATTCTCGCCTGCGCCAGAAAGACGTATTTATCGATGCCACGCATTCGATGACGGTGCGCTGGGAACCTACCTGTGCGGGAGGAGAGACTGTCTCTGAAGCATGGACTCCAGCGGATCTGTCGCAGGGGTTTTCCCAATACTTGCCGCGAACGGTCGAATACCTATTGCGGGCGTCCGTAAGAATTATCTGGCGTGGGGGCCGCATTTCGGGAATAATTCGAGCGTCGAATGGTTCAAGGTATTACGGGGAAACAAACGAGAGGCGAGTTTGGTTTTGTCGAAGGCAAATCACTGGCAATCGGAACCGCCGAAAGGCTCCCCGCAAATTGGCGATGGGGTCGCGGGCTCATCGAGTGACGCGGGGCCATTGTGTGTGACCGATTTGGTGCGGAATTACCATCAGGCGGTCTATGGTTATGCGTTTCGGTTGTCTGGAAACGCGGCCGACGCGGAAGATTTGTCGCAGCAAACTTTCCTGATCGCCCATGAAAAACTCACCCAATTGCGTGAACCGAGTAAAGCCAGGGCTTGGCTATTGAGAATTGTGCGAACCAGTTTCCTGAAGCGAATCCGGCGGCGGCGTCCGGTGAACGTTGGCAGCTTGGAGTTATCAATCGACGACGCGCCCGATCGTTCTCGGGCTGTTTCCGAAATTGACGAGCAACGATTGCACTTGGGATTAAATGCTCTGTCCGACGATTTCAGAATAATCTTGATGATGTTTTACTTTGAAGACCTTTCTTATCGTGAAATCGCTTCGTCGCTCGAGCTGCCCTTGGGAACCGTGATGAGCCGTCTGTCGCGGGCCAAGCAGATGCTGAAGCAAGAGCTTCAGGGCACGGATGTTTGTCAGCAGGCTGAGCGTATGCAGCCTCGTCAGGCGCCCGCCAGCGATGCGTCCCCAACGGCGAAGGGTCCGGTTTCCGCAGTGCTGGCGACCCACCTGAGCGGCGGCGAAAGGAAGCGTCATGACCGATCCTAACATACTCACGCAAATGGATTGTTGCCGGGCCGATTCCAACGACTTGTCCCTCCCGGAAATGCAATTGCTGGCGGAGCATCTGAAATCCGATGAGAACGCCCAGCAGACGTTCGAGCAACGACAAAAGCTCGACGCGGAGTTGAAAGCCGCTGTTGTACGTCCGCCCGTTCCGGAAGGGCTTGAGCAACGTTTACTCCAGGGCGTTGCCTTAACCCCATCCGACCAGCCGATGGCGGGCGCCTCAAGAGTGTCTCGCGAACGTCGCGCTATCTCGACAGGCCGGATCTCGAAATGGCGGTGGGCTTTGGCCCTTTCGGCGGTGCTGGCGTTTTGGGGAGTCGGTTTTTTCTGGTGGAGTGCGACCGACCAACACAGCGTCGTTTCACAAGATGCATTAGCGGGCCAGTTGGTGGATTGGCTAGTGCAAGTTCAAGAGCCGACAGGCTGGCGTTCCTTGGAGAATATGGCCTCCGACGCGCCGGCGCACTTTCTTCGGGTGGACGCCACCGGCTACAAGGCCGTGCGGAATTCGTGGTCTGGCCGCACAACGGCCTACCGGCTTGATAACGGCGGCCTTGATGACGGCGGCCTTGATAACGGCGGCGGTGAAAACGCCTACCTGTTCGTGTTGCAAACCTCTCGAGTGGTTCGAGGTTTGGGCGTTGGTCCGCCCCGGCGCGTGCGGCTGTTGAGCGGCGGCTGGAAGATGGCGTCTTGGCAACAAGGCGACCGCCTCTTCGTATTGGTTTTTCGTGGCGAAAAAGATCGTTATCGGCGGCTCGTCAAGACCAACGTCACGAGCGCCTAGTGTTTTTGGCGGCGCCGTTTACGTAACCGATACAAGTTTTAAGGCCTCCGATTTTTTCGTTGCAATCGCTCACCTTGGCGCTATCGAACGACCGAAATCGAATGTAGCCTCCGCTTCGTCGGCTATAACCTCACGCGGCATGGCTCGACACAGTTGCGTTGCGATCGATGCAAATGTCTCGTTTTTCAGCCGCTAAAGGTACAACATTCGTTGCTTGGCGCGACATCGCCGGTGCGAGGAATGTCTAGGTCCGACGAACGAATTCCCACCCCAAAACACACCCTCCTGGAGAATGATCGATGCATCGGTTCGCGCTCCCTTTCTTGGTGTTGCCATTGCTGTTGACCAGCGCAGCTCTCGGTCAATCGCCCACGCTCGCTCCACCTCCTCCCTCGCCTTCCGATCTTCACGGTTCGGCCGAGGGCGACAATGCCGATCTTGAAACTGAAAAGTTGATGGAAAGGATGCATCCTGATATCTGGCTCTATATGCAAGAGCGGCGTCGATTCGAAGATCCCAAAAATATTCGGCGGCGCAATGCGGAAATACGCGGCGCGCTTCGACGGGCGCGCATCAACTCACAGAAGTGGTACGGCTATTCGGCCTCTCGCCCCCAAATGAGCCCCTCGCCGTTCTCCGACACCTACGGCCCGTCGTGGGTGAGCAACGGCTTGAACCCGGCGCATTGGGTGCCGTTTCAAAACCGATCCACCATCATTCACTTGGAGCGCTCGACAGCGCGCTATTGATCGCGGCCGATCGATAGCCCCGCTGCTGTTGACCCAGGCGCTCCTCCTGGAGGCGCGGGCCGCGCGACGCTCCGACGTTCGTCGCGCGGCCCCCTTTGGGCGGCCTAAAAACACCAGCCCCTTCGGGTTGAAAAAACGCGAAGGGTGCTTCAATGCCCGCACCGTTCCACTGGCGGCGGCTCAAACGGCAACCCGCCAGCATGTTGGGAAGGTTTGAACCTCTCATTTATCAGTAGTTATTTGTCAAGCGTCATTTGTCATATAGATTTCCACCACAGACTGTTCGTCGACGATCCTCCCCATTTTTCACTGTCTTGACGGAGGCATTCCTTTCGTCGCCGGCGTTGCGACAGAACGCGGTAGTTGCTCCGCGATGTGTTTGCCGGCTGGCGTCTGCCGTTGGTCGTCTGCCAGCAACTTTGATCACACGAACTGCACAATCAATGAGCCGCTCTTTCAAATCGTCCGCACTGGCCGAGTTTTCCGCCAACCCCCCCCTCCAATGACAAATGACAATTGACAAATAACTATTGATAATTCTCTGCTCAAGCTGCGGTGCGGGTCTTCTATTTCCTCGGCGAACGGCCGATTACGCCCCCTGGCGTTGGTCCGAATTTCCTGAGAAAATAGCTTTTCGCGCAAAACGTCTTTTGGCCGGATTTCTCCGGCCTATTCTTACCTCGCCCAAAGGTTTTCCATTCTCATGAGCCGCCGCTTGGCTGTGGTGTTGGCCGCCGGTAAGGGCGCCCGTATGAAATCCGACTTGCCGAAAGTCCTGCATACGGCGTTGGGGCGGCCCATTGTGGAATACGTGCTCGATGTGCTCGAACATTGCGGCGTCGACCAAACCATCATGGTGGTTGGCTACGAGGCCGACAAAGTTCGCCGCGCCCTGGCGCATCGAAGCAACCTGACTTTTGTCACGCAGGCCGAGCAACTGGGAACCGGGCATGCCGTGCAGGTTTGTCGCGACCAACTTTCCAGCCATACCGGGCCGGTGTTGGTGCTGGCGGGCGATTCCCCCATGCTCCAGGCAGCTTCCATTCGGGCGTTGTTTGACGACTATGATTCCGGGAATTCTCACTCCGGCGCCTCTCCCGCCTGCATCATGGGAACGCTCCACAAGGAAAACCCTCAAGGTTTGGGCCGCATTGTGCGCGATCAGGCGGGCGAATTCGTGGGCATTGTCGAGGAAAAAGACGCCACCGACCAGCAGCGAAAAATCTCAGAAGTGAATATGAGCACGTATCTGTTCGATTGTCGGGAATTGTTGCACGCACTCGACCAACTCACCAACGCCAATGAACAACGCGAATACTACCTGACCGACTGCCCTGGTATTTTGTCTGCGGAAAACAAAGTGGTGCGCGCCCTGCCGGTGTTGGCGCCCTGCGAGGCTTTTAGCATCAATACGCTGGAGGAGTTGGCGATCGTGGAAGAGAAACTTCGCGAAATGACATGATCTGGCCGAGCACGCCACACGCCCTTGAGCTGCTAACATTCCTTGCTGCGCGTTCCCGTCCTTGGGTGGGCAGCGCAACTTCGTGAGTATATTCCGCGCTGTTCCCTAGCTGCTAGAGAGACGCATGAGAGAGTTAAAAATTTTCAGCGGGCGGGCGAATCTGCCGTTGGCGAAGAGTATTTGCGAACACCTGAATCTGCCTCTGGGTCGGATGTCGTTGGCCAACTTCCCCGATGGCGAAATTGCCTGCAAGATCGACGAAGACGTCCGCGGTCGCGATATCTTTATCATCCAGCCGACCTGCCCGCCCGTAAACGACAACCTCTGCGAACTGTTGATCATGCTCGACAGTTTCGTTCGCGCCAGCGCCTCGCGCATTACGGCCGTGATTCCCTACTACGGCTACGCTCGCCAAGACCGCAAAGACGAAGGCCGCGTGCCGATCACCGCAAAACTTATCGCCAACATGATTGTTCGCGCCGGCGCCCAACGCGTGCTCACCATGGACTTGCACGCCGCCCAGATTCAAGGTTTCTTCGACGTGCCGGTCGACCATCTGTACGCGGCGCCGGTGCTCAATTCCCATTTCACCCAGGCGAAATTTGACCGCGAACTGGTGATCGTGAGCCCCGACGAAGGCAGCATCAAACGCGCCATCGGGCATGCCAAACGGCTCGGCGGCACGTTGGCCATCGTCGACAAACGCCGCAGCAGCGCTATGGAAACCAAGCAGGAAAATATCATCGGCGGTCCGGTCAAGGGCAAGACCGCACTCATGTTCGACGACATGATCAGCACCGCCGGATCCATCTGCGGCGCGGCGGAATTGGTGCATGCCGCTGGGGCCAAAGAGATTCACGTCGCCGCGACGCATGGCGTCTTTTGTGGATCGGCCGTGCAGAACATCGACAAAGCGCCCATCGCCAGTTTGGTGGTCACCGACACCATTCCCTTGCATCTGGAACAGAGCAGCCCGAAGATCAAGGTGCTGTCGGTCGGGCCGCTGTTGGCGGAAGCCATCAAGCGAATCCATCACGACCAATCGATCAGCGCCATGTTTAGCACGCCGGAGTCGACAAAATAGCCGACAAAAAAAGTAAAACGAGCGAACGTCTCTTGGACGTTCGCCTGGGAATTTATCCCAGATGTCATCGACGGGAGTGAGCAGGAAATCGATCCCGGCGGGATCCAAGCTATTAGCCGGTGGCTGAGCGGAGCGGAGCCACCGGTGATCGAAACGCCAAAATCCCGCATCCTGAAAGGATGCCAGCCACGCACCGGCAATGTGGCGCAGACCATTGGCCGCCGTTCAAACCGCCGCGTCTGGCATCCCGCCGGGATGCTGCGTTCGTTGTGCCGGCAAACCGGTGGTGTTCGCTCCGCTCGACCACCGGCTAATAGCTGCCAAGCCTCCGGCTTGAAGAGAACACTTCCTTGTGGTGAGATCTTGTTCTACTGCGAACGGCCGATTGCCACTTTGTCGCGCTCACCTCCAACGCGTGGTGATCTTTTTCGATTGTGTCCAGAAACTGATCGAACTCTTGCCCGTGATGTCGCCCACGCCGAAACGCGAATCGTTCCAACCGCCGAATCCAAAAGGCTCGCGGGGAACGGGCACGCCCACGTTCACGCCAATCATGCCGGCGCTCGCCCGCTGGACGATCTCGCGCGCCGTGTGGCCATTTTGGGTGTAAACCGCGGCGGCGTTTCCGTAAGGCGAGGCGTTTTCCAAAGCCAGGGCCTGCTCTTGGTTTTGCACGCGGATGATCGAAAGCACCGGTCCAAACACTTCCTCGCTGGCAATTTTCATTTCCGGTCGGACATGATCCAGCACCGTGGCGCCGACATAAAACCCATTCTCGCACCCCGCCGGGCGAGCGCCGCGGCCGTCGACCAACAACGTGGCGCCTTCTTGCTCGGCCTCGCCGATATAACCTTCAATGCGTTGCATGGCCGCTTGGGAAATGACGGCGCCCAGATTTTTACCGGGAATCATGCGCCGCGCGGCTTGGCAAATTTCATCGATGATGTTTTGTACGTCGCCCACGGCCAGCATGGAAGCGGCGGCCATGCAACGTTGGCCCGCGCAGCCAGCCATCGAATCGACGATATTAGCCGCCGCGCTGGCGACGTCGGCGTCGGGCAATACGATGAGGTGATTTTTGGCGCCGCCCAAAGCGAGTACGCGTTTTAATTGACTCGCCGCGCGGACATAAACTTGTTTGGCCACCGGCGTCGAACCGACGAACGATATCGCGGCAATGCGAGGATGCTCGCAAATTGCCTCCACGATGCGTTTGTCGCCCTGAATCACGCTGAACACACCGGCCGGCAAACCCGCTTCTTCGAGGAGTTGGGCGGTGTGCCCGGCGGTGAGCGGCGTTTGCTCGGAAGGTTTGAGAATCAGGCAGTTGCCCAAGCAGAGCGCGATCGGAATCGTCCAATGCGGCACCATGGCTGGAAAATTGAACGGCGTGACGGAAGCGACAATTCCCAGCGGCGTTTGTTGCACACGGCATTCGACGCCCGCACTCACTTCCAGCACTTCTCCGGCTGTCAGTTGCGGCAACGAACAAGCGAACTCCGTGATCTCGATCGCCTTGGCTACTTCCGCCCGGCCTTCGTCGAGCGTTTTGCCATTCTCCTCATGCACCAGATTGGCCAAATGCTCGAAGTCGCGTTGCAGCAGCGAACGATAGTTGTAGAACACCTGCGAACGCTCCTTGATCGTGCGGCCCGACCATTCTGGAAAAGCCGCATCGGCCGCCGTGGCGGCGGCGTCTAACACCGCAGTCGAGGAGAGCGGCGTGCGAGAAAGCACCGCGCCGTCGAGCGGTGAGAGAACGTCTAAATGCGGGCCGTCAAACGCCTCGAATTTCCCACCGAAATAGTTACAAACGTTCGCGTATTTCATCGTGCGGTTTCCTCAACGCCGGCGGGCGGTATTACCCGGCGGGCGTCTGAGAAAAACGTATCGATCAGGAATGCCTTACGCAAGCGGGTGCTTGAATCTCCTCGGGCGAACGCCGACAATGCCGTGGCCGGAAAAGGGCGACAATGTTTCTTCCGTTCAGCGTTTGTTTTCAAGGGTAGCAACGCATGCAAAACGACACCGCCTTCCAAATGGCGGCTTCCAATATTCGCTTTGGCGCCGGAACCACGCGTGAAGTCGGCATGGATTTGCAGGACATGGGCGCCAAGCGAGTGATGCTGGTGCTCGATCCGGCGCTGGCCGATTTGCCCACCGGCCATGTGGTGCGTGAATCGCTGGCGGCCTCGAATATCGATTACGAAATATTCGACGCCGTGTCGGTCGAGCCGACCGACGCCAGCTTCCGCGCCGCGGCCGCGGCCGCCATCGAAGGCAAGTTCGATGCGTTCTTGGCCGTGGGCGGCGGCAGCACGATCGACACCGCCAAGGCCGCCAACCTGTACGCCACGTATCCCGCCGAGTTTTTTGAGTATGTCAACGCGCCGATTGGCAAGGGGCGGCCCGTTCCAGGACCGCTCAAACCGCTGATCGCGATTCCCACCACCGCCGGAACCGGCAGCGAAACCACCGGCGTGGCGATTTTTGATTACGTCGAAAAGCAGGCCAAAACGGGCATCGCCCATCGGCGGATGAAACCCACGTTGGGCATCGTTGACGCCGAAAACACGCGCACGCTGCCCGCCGCCGTGGCCGCCGCCACCGGTCTCGACGTACTCAGCCACGCCTTGGAATCGTACACCGCCATTCCTTTCGACACCCGACCTAAACCGGCGCGGCCGATCGAACGCCCGGCGTACCAGGGCGCGAATCCGATCAGCGACATTTGGGCCTTGCGAGCGCTCGAGATGGTGAACGAATCGTTGATTCGCGCCGTGCAAGATCCCACCGACGACGAAGCCCGCAGCCAGATGCTGCTGGCGGCGGCGATTGCCGGAATCGGTTTCGGCAACGCGGGCGTGCATCTTCCGCACGGCATGTCGTACCCGGTGGCGGGCATGGTGCGGGAGTTTCGCCCGCCGGGGTACGATGTCGATCACGCCATGGTTCCGCACGGGGTGTCGGTCATTTTGAACACGCCGGCGGTGGTTCGTTTCACGGCGCCGGCTTCGCCGCGTCGCCACCTGCGCGCCGCTCAGGCGTTGGGCGCCGATACCTCCGGCGCCAGCAACGCCGATGCCGGAGACATTTTGGCCCGCCGCGTGATCTTTTTTATGTCCGCGCTCGACATGCCCAACGGTTTGGCGGACGTCGGCTACACGGCAGACGATATCCCCGCGCTGGTTCGGGGAACGCTCCCGCAGCACCGCGTGACCAAGCTTTCGCCCATCCCCGCCGGCGAAGCCGAACTCACCAGCCTCTTCCAAAAATCGCTCACGATTTGGTGAGCCTGTGAACGGGCGCGAAGCAGGGAAACGCATCATATTCCCCTCGCCCGCTCGAACATTACACACAACCGTTGCAATCGAGCGGATGAGAGTGGCTCCGCTGAAGTTTGCCGGTTCTCGGCGTTGTGGGCCACCCATTCTATTGCGCTGCGTCGTACGTTTGAGGTGAATCGCGATTTTTGGCGCCGTGCCTCTGCTTCTGGTTTCCTCGTCTCGAACATGAGAGTTGCAATCATGGTTCTCGTCGTTCTGACGATTGCCGTTCTCAATTTCGCCCTGGGTTTTTCCCTGGCGCTTTTCTGGGAGTATTGGCTAAGGCCACAAGCGCCGCAAGTTGTGTTTCCGAGTGCGCCGGAAAGCAGCGAGCTGGAAAAAGGCGGCTTCTTCGCTCGCAAAAAAGTTGTGGTGGAAGAAAGTGAAACCACGGACGATCTACCGGGCGCCGAGGCGGAGGCGGAAGAAAAACCGCCGGTCGATATCCCCGACGAATGGTTTGCGCTATTGGCGGAAGAATCGGTTGAAACGCAGTCGTTCGTGGAAGCTTCGGTGCAAGTGCTGCGGCTCGAAGTGGGCAAATACCGAGAGAGCCTGCTCGATTTGGAAGATCAGATCCGAGAGCAGTCGCAGGCGCCAGTCGCCGAAGAAATGGCGTTGTTGCTGGAAGCCGTGAAGACGCTCAATGTTCAATGGCTGGAAAAGCAGTCGGTGGCGGCTTCCTGCCTGACAGCCTCCAAAGGAGACATGGGAGATCTTGAATCGACCGGGAATGAACTGGAAGACATTCTTCTGGAACAGTCGGCCCAGATCGAAACAACGTGCAGCAATTTGGAAGTGCTCGATTTTACGTCCGAGGTGGAAGCGGGTTGCAAACGATTGCTGATCGAAATTGGCCGGCTGGTCGATCTGGCCCATTCCTTGCGAGACGGCATGAACAAGTCGTTGTTGGCAATCGTGCGCCGTGAAGGTCGCCTGAATACGATTGGCCGGGCCCTGCAAAAAGACGGCGCCGCCGAACATTTGAATCGAGGCGGCTTGGAGGTGCTGTTCGATGAATGGCATTCCGATACCGCGAACCGAGAGCGGACGCTCAGCCTCGTGGCCATCGATATCGACCACGTGCGAAAGCTCAATTCCAAATGGAGTACGCGGTGCGTTGATCGGCTGCTGCATGCGTACGCCGGATTGGTGTACAGCCTGATTCGCCACGACCGCGGCTTCGACCGCATGGCCCTGATCGACGGAGAGCGGTTCGTGTTGTTCTTGGGCGACACCGGCCCCAGAAACGCCTTGGCCGCCGCCGAACGCATTCGGCAAACATTGCAGGCCACCAGCATTGACATGGGCGGCGAGGAAATAGAAGTCAGGGCGAGTTGCGGCGTCGTGGAGGTCGGTTTCAAGGAAGGTCTGGACGAATGCCTAGCGCACGCCGCGAAAACCTTGCGGGTCGCCAAGAAAGGCGGACGCAACGGCTCCGCCATCGACGAAGGCAACGGGCCCACCACGGTCGACCCGCCCGAATTTCAAGTCAAGGGGCGCGTGATTCAATTGGCTGATTAACGTCCGGCCAACTTGGCAAGCACATAAGGGCCCTTGGGAATAACGGCAATCGTGGCGGTTTCGCCGATCTCCCGTACCGCATCGGCTACGGCTTCCTCCACCGTGGGCGCGGTTTCCACAAACAGCCGCTCCAGTGTTTCGCGCGGCAAGCCATCGCTGACAACCTTAACGCGGCCCTGGCGGCGCACGGTGGCTAGTTTTCCCAATTGCCATTGATCGAGCGTCTGGCAGGGGCGGCCCTGAATGTCGTCGGTAAACGCGTCGAGCGATGCGTACTTCTCAAACAGCCCCGCAAACTCCGGACTTCCCACGCCCTCCGACATACTCGCCGCCAACACAATCACGCCGCCTTCCTTGAGAATGGGCAACGCGCAGCTCATTCCCTTCACCGACTGGTAAAACGTGGTGTCGAGCGGATACCCGGCGCTGCTCGTCACGACAATATCCACCCGTTCGGGCAATGCCGCCGAGACAACCTCCCGCACGAAGGCAACGCCTTGTAAAAAAGCCTGTTCCATATCGCCGACCACGAAAACCAGCGGCCGGCGTTGGTCGTCGATCACGACGTTGACGATAAAATCGCAACCGGCGCGTTGCGCGATCCAGGTGTTTTCTTCATGCACCGGGTTCCCTGCAAGCACGCCGGTGGCGGCCGCGGGATGTTCAAGAATCATCGGGCTGTGCCAATGCCGGATCGTCTCCCAGGCGCAAATCCCCGGACAGATCAATTTTCTCCCGCCGGAAAACCCCGCCATGAAGTGCGGTTCGATTAGTCCGATAGTGACCTTCAAATCAGCGGCCAGATATCTGGAATCGATCCAGATCGGCACGCCGCGCGGACTCTCGCCCAAGTGCGTGTGTTGACCGACGCTTTTTCCGTCGTGGTTTTCGATACGGTACTTGGCCACGATTTCGGCGCCGACCATTTCCACCAGTTCGTCGTGATCGTTGGGGCGGTGCAAGCCGGTGGCCACCAGAATGAGAATGGCCTCGCGAGGTACGCCGCCGGCTTCGATTTCCCGCAGCGTTTCCTTCAAGATGAGTTCATTCGGAACCGGCCGCGTGATATCACAAATCACGACACACGCACTTTTGCGGCCGCGCGCCGCTTCTCGCAGCGGCGGCGCGCCAATCGGCGACGCCAAAGCCTCTTGCAACGCGGCGGCGGGGTCGGCCAGCGGCGGCGTTTCTTTGTAGGCCAGCGTTCCCAGAATGCGTTCCGCAGGAAGTTCGACGTCCAGTCCGGTGCGTCCGTATTCTAAATGAAATCGCATGCTAACTGTTGTTCTCCGGTTCGACGTAGATATCCGCCACGATGGGCTGGTCGATTCGCAGCTTCCATTCAAACCGCCTCTGGGCGGGCAACGATTCATTGAGCAGGCGGAACGCTTCACGAGGCTTTTTGGAATCGGCCATTTCTTCAGCCTTTTCAAATTGAACATCGAAATCGTATTCTTCTTCCACCCAATTCAAGCTGTCGGCGTAAATTCCGACAAGCTCTTCGTTACTCAAGCCATCATGTATGAAAACGAGTCGGTCTCGTAGATTTTCCCAGGCCGTTGCGGAAAGGTTAGCCTGTTCCAAAAATTTCTTTTGCAGTTGCTCTTCGCGAAACTGATTGATGGCAACTCGCCAATCGTCTTGCATCGACTCAACGACTTCGTTCGTTGGCGCCACGCCAAATCGCGAACAGATCTTGTGAAAGCTTTCAGCCGAAGGACCGCCTTGCGCTATCTGCCAATCCATTTCCCTGGCCCAGTAGGATTCGAAACGATTGGCGAATCCTTCCGCGGCGGCGTCGCGCGATTTCTTATTGGGGCGGTTTTCCAGAAAATTTCTGTGCAATTCTTCCGTCGACTCGCCGAAGAAGAAACAGTGAGTGTTGTTTTTCGGACGATCGAGGAAGTCGTTTGGTCCGCTGGAATACGTCACGACGGAACCGTCTTTGTAGTACGTTCTCAACTCCGCCCACTCGCCGCGCTCGAAGTCCTCGAAGAGGCAGGCATAGATGCGTTCTCGCGGATGGCGCCAAGCCGACACGTACGATTCCGTATCGTGGACGTCAAAATTTCCTATCTCGACAAAACCCACCGACCGCAAGTACGCGGCCGACAAAGCAACTTCCGATCCATCTTCCCAGGTATGGTGTTTGAGCGGCCTCAGAGCGACGCGAAAGGGCGGCACGTCAGCATCGAGAGTTTTTTTAACGCCAACTCCAGATGGTTCCGGCGCATGGCGCAACTTCCACAGCGCCCACAAAATGGCGATCAGCACGATCGCAATCAAGGCCAGAAACGCGACCCCCATGAACATCAAAAAATTTTGCATCCTGCATTTCCCGGGCGCGGCAAGTGAAAACATGAGGGTCGGAATGGCGGTGAAAAACGGTATTGTAGCGACATTTTTCGAGTTCCACAGCCAGTCGGAGTAAATGCCTGCCCAAGATATATTCCGTGCAATGGTGTTATGAAATTCCCATCAAGCCAGAGGCTTGCCAGCCATTAGCCGGTGGTCGAGCGCAGCGAACACCACCGGCTAATGGCTATGATCCTTCCGGGATATGAAACCAAAGACGCCTGTCCCCGGCCTTGCCTGTATCCGAAAAACACGGAACAGTACTTGGACAGGTCCTAAAGGTCGGCGGACCCTTCGGCGGGAATAAAAATTTCTTGCGAAACCCGAGCCGACGCCGTACATTGGGGGTCTCGGTTCTGCTAGCGATATTCTATCGAACGCGGCGTTAAAAAAGTAATGCGCGAGTGCTCCCCCAATTCCTTGCCGGCGTCCGACAACTTTCTTTTCCGAGAGTTGCTGGAGGTATCGAACGACTTTGCCTGGTGTGTTGATCTGGCGTCGAATCAGACAATCTACATGAACTCTCGGGCGGAACGTGTTTTTGGCCGCACCGCACGAGAAACGCACTCGGCGCCCGAATTCTGGCTCGAGGCGGTGCATGTTGAAGATCGTGAGCGCGTGGGCCAGTTTGTGCAGTTGCTCGAACCGAACACGCCTCGCACCGAAGAGTATCGGCTGCTGGGGTCCGAGGGCGACGTTCGTTGGGTGCGGGTGACGTTTCAACTATTGGTTGGCGGTGATATAAGTGCTGGCGAATCAGAAAGCGGGGAATGCGGCGTTGCGGGAGCGTCGCGTTGTTTGTTGGGCGTCGGCGCCGACATCACCTCCGCCCATGAAGCCGAAGAAGCCCTGCGCCACAGCGAGGCGATCGAAGCCTCCGTGATGGATAACCTGCCGTTCAATATTTTTCGCAAGAATCTCGATGGAGAAATTGTGTTCTGCAACCAGCGGTATTGCGAAACGTTGGGCGCGCCGCTGGAGGATTTGCTGGGCAAAACCGACCACGACCTCTTCGCTCCGGCGCTGGCGGCGAAATATCGTCGCGACGACCGGCGCGTCGCCGCGACCGGAAAAGTCTGGCAAGATATCGAGGAGCATCATCGGCCCGACAACCAACTCATTTACGTGGAAGTGTTGAAGGTTCCGGTGCGCGACGCCAACGGCGCTATTATCGGCGTGCAGGGCGTTTTTTGGGATGTCACCGAACGCAAGGAAGCACAAGAGGCCCTGCGAACCTACGAAGCCCGCTACTCCTCGCTGGTGGAGTCGTTGCCGTTGAGCGTGTTCCGCAAAGACCGCGATTTCAAACTCGTGTTCGGCAACCAACGTTTCAGCGAGATGCTCTCGCTTTCGCTTGACGAATACACGGGCAAAACCGACTTCGATCTCTTTCCCCTGGAATTGGCTCGTCGCTATCGGACCGACGACGAAGTTGTTCTCTCGACCGGACGCACCCTCGAACGCATCGAGGAAATCGAAACGCAAGCCGGACGGCTTTACATCCAAACATTGAAGGGCCCGATACACGACGCCGATGGCGAAGTGATTGGCATTCAGGGCATGTTCTGGGATGTTTCCGACCGCATCCGAGATGAAAAGGCTCTCGCCCAGCAGGCGTTGGAAGCCCGGCTCGTGCATCAGGCCACCACCATGGCGGCTGAAACCGATGGCTTCGAGGAAGCCCTGCGGCATTGTGTCGATACGCTCTGCGAACTGACCGGCTGGCCGGTTGGCCATTTTCTGCTCCCCCGTTCGACCGACGATGGCCAGGAAGTGTTGGTGTCTGATCAATCGTGGCGGGTCGACGATGCCGCGCTGCGCCACGACCTCCGCCGCATCACCTTGGATACACAATTTCGCAAGCACGAAGCGTTGCCCGGCCGAGTTTGGGGCTCCGGAAAACCGATCTGGATCAAAAACCTCAACGACGAGCAATGCCCGGTCCGGACGCCGCTCTCGAAGCAGCTAGGCGTTGAACTCGGCGTCACTGGGGCGTTTGGTTTTCCAATTCTGATCCGCGACCGCGTCGTGGCCGTGTTGGAATTTTTCACCGATCATGAGGTAGCGCCCGACGACGGTCTGTTGATGACGGCGCGCACCGTCGGCGAGCAAGTGGGCCGCGTGATGGAGCGTAAGCAAGCTCAGTTGGCGTTGGAAAAAGCCAAGGAGGCGGCTGATCAGGCCAACCGCGCCAAGAGCGAATTTTTGGCCAACATGAGCCACGAAATTCGCACGCCGATGAACGCCGTGATCGGCATGACGGAGCTTGTGCTCGATACGCCGTTGGCGCCGCAACAAAGCGAATACTTGAAAATCGTGCAAGAGTCGGCCGACTCCTTGTTGTTGATCATCAACGACATCCTCGATTTCTCCAAGATCGAGGCGGGCAAGCTGGAGCTATCGCCGACGTCGTTTTCCTTGCGCGACGCGCTGGGCGACACGATGAAATCGTTGGCGGTGCGGGCGCATAGCGCGAACCTGGAATTGATCTGCGATATTCGTCCCGACGTTCCCAACCGCATCATCGGCGACATGGGCCGCTTGCGGCAGATTGTGTTGAACCTGATCGGCAACGCGGTCAAGTTCACCGAGCGCGGCGAAGTGGCGTTGTCGGTTACGGTGGAGGAGCGTCAAGACGATGATCATGTTCGGCTTCATTTCGCCGCCCGCGACACCGGCATCGGCATCGCCGACGAAAAACTGGCCACCGTTTTTCAAGCCTTCGAGCAGGCGGACAGCTCAACCACTCGTCGTTTCGGCGGCACCGGCTTGGGCCTTGCCATTTCATCGCGTTTGGTGGCGCTCATGGGAGGCCGCATTTGGGTGGTCAGCCAACTGGGGCAAGGCAGCACGTTCCATTTTACGGCGCAGTTCGCCATCGACCACCAGCAGCCCGCCCAGCCCGGCTTCGACAGCCAACGCCTGCACGACCTGCCGGTGCTCATCGTTGACGACAACGCCACCAACCGCCGAATTTTATCGGAGTTTGCTCGAAGTTGGGGCATGCAACCTGTCGAGGCGGCCGATGCGCGAGAGGCCCGAGAAGTGGTGCGGGAGCATTGGGAGAGAGGCCAGTGTTTCCCGCTCGTGTTGTGCGACGTTCACATGCCCGAAGTCGATGGCTATGCACTGGTCGAACAACTACAAAAAATGAAGGGCAGCGCCGCCGCCGCCTTTCTGCTCCTCAGTTCGGGTGATGGCGCCGATGAAGAAAACCGCGCCGCGCCGCTCAACATTGCGGCGAGAATGATCAAACCCATTAAGCAGTCGGAACTCTTCAACGCCATTGGCGCCGCCTTGGGCGCGGCAACGCCTGACGAATCAAGGTCTGCAGGCGCCGCCGAACGCCGACCCACAAAATCTCTTGCCGTATTGCTCGCCGAAGACAGCCTGTTCAATCAGAAAGTAGCCGTCGGGCTGCTGGAGAAGTGGGGGCATAACGTGACGGTTGTCGAGAATGGCCAACTCGCGGTCGAAGCCGCCACCACGCAAGCCTTTGATCTGCTCCTCATGGACGTGCAAATGCCGGTGCTCGATGGCCTCGCCGCAACGGCCGCCATCCGGGAATTTGAAGAGAGCCATGGCCGGGCTCGCCTGCCGATTATCGCGATGACGGCGCACGCCCTCAAAGGCGACCGCCAACGCTGCCTCGACGCCGGAATGGACGGCTACGCGCCCAAACCGATTCGCGCCACGCACTTGCATTCGCTCATCGCGGAGCTGTTTGCTGAGGAAGAATCGCCTCCCGAGCAAACGCCGCCCGCCGCCGCGAGCAACACCGTGATCGTCGATTGGGAAGCCTCGCTGCACGGCGCCGGCGGAGACGACGCATTGCTGCAATCGGTGACCAATGCCTTTTTGATCGAATGTCCGCAGTTGATGTCTCAGATGCGTCGCGCGTTGGATGCCGCCGACGACAAAACGTTGCGGCGCGCGGCGCACACGCTCAAGGGGAGCCTGTCGTTCTTCGGCGCGGCGGCGCCTCATGACATTGCCTTGCAATTGGAATCCCTAGATACCCGGTTCATGCCGGAGGCGCCTGGCCTGTTGGCGAAACTCGAAAGCCAAATCGCGGTGTTGTTGCCGCAACTGCGTGGCGGCAGGCCGAAAAAATCGGCCCCCTAACAACACAACCTTGTATGATCGGGCTATGAAAAATATTTTACTGGGCTCGCATATGAGCATTGCCGGCGGCTATTACAAGGCGGTCGAGGAAGCCCGGCGGCGCGGTTGCGACGTGGTGCAAATTTTCACCAAAAACAACAGCCAATGGCGGGCCAAACCGCTGACCGACCAGGACGCCCAACTGTTTCAAGACGCGCTGCGCGAGCAGCATATCCAACATCCGTTGGCGCATACCTCGTATTTGATCAATCTGGCGAGCGTTTCCCCGGAGCTTTGGAAAAAATCGGTGGACGCTTACGTGGAGGAAATCCGCCGGTCGCACCATTTGGGCGTGCCGAATTTGGTTTTGCATCCTGGAGCGCACACCACCGCCACGCCCCAGGAAGGCTTGGCGAATGTTGTCCGGGGTTTGAACGAAGCCCACCGCCGCACCGCCAAAACGCCCACGCGTTGTTTGTTGGAAACCACCGCCGGCCAAGGT
>QIKY01000377.1 GCA_003233175.1 Planctomycetaceae bacterium
GCGAGGAGTCGTCGATCGAATTTATCCGTGTTCATCCGTGTCATCCGTGGTTAAATTCCCCTGAGGTGCATCCCGAGTAGATTGGCGAACCCGTGAATGATCACAAAACCCCCAAGGAGTTTTAACGTGCGATTTCCTAGCAGAACACTGTTGGTTTTTGCCGTGCTCGGCGCCGCAACGGTTCACGCCGACGATTGGCCCGCTTTCCGAGGCCCTGCGGGAAACGGCGTCTCACCAGAAAAAACGGCGCCCTTGCATTGGGACGCCGAAAAAAACGTCGCCTGGAAATTTGAACTGCCGGGGCCCGGAAACAGCAGCCCCATCGTATCCAAGGGACGCGTCTTCGCGACCTGCGCCCAAAACAAGGGCGGCGAGCGAACGCTGTATTGTCTGGATCGAAAAACCGGCAAGCTGGCCTGGAAAAGAACCGTTTCATTTGAACCGGGGGCGCGCACGCACAAGACCAATCCTTACTGCGGCTCCACGCCGGCGGCAGATGGCCAACGCGTGGTGGTTTGGCACAACTCCGCCGGGCTCTACTGCTACGATTTCCAAGGCAAGGAGCTTTGGAAACGCCAACTGGGCGAGTTCGATCATGTGTGGGGATACGGCGTTTCGCCCGTCATTTATAAGGGACGCGTCTTTCTTCACTGCGGACCGGGCAAACGCGTGTTGTTCACGGCCCTCAATCTGCAAGATGGCCGCAAGCTTTGGGAGCAGGAAGAACCGCTCGACGGAGATGGCGACCGAAACACCGCCGGCAAATACATGGGTTCGTGGTGTACGCCCGTGGTGGCCAAATCCAACGGCCGGGAAGTGCTCGTTTGCAGCATGCCGACGCGCGTCAATGCCTACCATCCAGACACCGGCGAAATCGTCTGGACTTCTGGCGGCCTTCGCGGCGGCAACGGCGATTTGGCCTATGCTTCGCCCATCATTGCCGGCAACACGTGCGTGGCGATGGGAGGCTTCAAAGGGCCGGCCATCGGTTTCACCATGGGCGGCAAGGGAGATATCACCGAATCCAACCGGCTGTGGCGGGTGGAGAAAAACCCGCAACGCATCGGCTCCGGCGTATTCGTCAACGGTTATATTTACATGGCCAACGCGGGGCCGAATGTGTTTCAGTGCATCAACCCCGAAAACGGTGAATTAATGTGGCAAAAACGATCGAAGGGCGGCGCGCATTGGGGTTCGCTGGTATATGCGGCTGGTCGGCTTTATGGCTCCGACCAAAACGGAACGACGTTCGTTTTTGAACCCAATCCGAAGGAATTCAAACTGCTGGCCACGAACGAAATGAACGAACTCTCGAATTCCACGCCCGCATTTTCGGACGGCCAAATTTTTCTTCGCACGGCCACCGGCGTGTACTGCATTGCAAACCCGTAGGACGTGTACGTAGCATTTGTGTAGAAACAACAAGCCGTGCATGGCAAGAAGCGGCCGAACGCGTCGAATAACAACAGGTGGAACAGTCGCATCGCATTCCGCCGCGCCGAACGGTATTCCGCCAATAACTCACACAAGGTTGATAAATGTCGAATGTAGTGACAAGCGTCTGGAGCCGTATGGTCGGTTTTTTTCTGACCGGGTTATTCGCCATCATGCCGTTGGTGGTCACGGTGGTGGCGGTGGTCTGGGTGACCGATTTCGTCAAGGGCTTCGTCGGTCCTGAAACCATCATCGGCCAACAACTCGAACGCCTGGGCGCCACATCGAGCAGCACGGCGCCGTATATCATGGGCTGGGTGCTGGTTTTGGGCGGCATCGTGTTGCTGGGTGTGTTGGTGCAGTTGACGTCCAAAAAATTATTGCATGGAATCGTCGAGCCGCTGATTCGCCGCATTCCGTTGGTCGGTTCAATTTACAGCACCACTTCGCAGGTCGTGGGCATGCTCGACCAGGGCGACTCGACCGACCTCAAGGGAATGAGCGTGGTTTATTGCCATTTCGGCGAGAATAACGGCACCGGCATTCTGGCGTTGTTGCCTTCGCCGGTGCGTTATCATTTTCGCGACCGAGATTACCACGCCGTGTATATTCCCACGTCGCCCATTCCGATGACGGGCGGCCTGCTGTTCGTTCCGGTCGATTCGGTGGAGCAAGTGGAAATGTCGGTCGATGGCCTGATGAGTATTTATCTTTCGATGGGCGTCACCGGTCCTCAATTCCTGAAAACTTCGGAAGCATGAACAATCCGACGTGTCCTTATTGCCAGACCGAAATCGCCTACGATGTATCGTTGGCGGGGGAGTTCGCGACCTGCCCCCAGTGTGGCGGCAGTTTCTACATGCCCCACGCGCCACAGGCGGCGCGTCCGGTTGGCGATGGGGGCCCGGTTGGCGCCGAGGGTGTTGTCTTCGACTCGCCCATCGGTTCGAATCCGTTTGCGGAAAACACACATTCCGGCCGGTTTGCCGGAGCGCCGGATTACACAGCCAACGAACCGCCCTTGTTGATCATGATTCCTATTGTGCTCTCCGCGATTTGGAACCTAGTGATGGGCATGGTTTACATCTCGACTTGCATCGGCATCATCATTGGCGGGCCGATGATGATTCTCGCTCTGTCTGAATTGCAAACGTATTCCAACGCCCGCGCGATGCGCCGCCGTGAATTGGCCGACCGCGCCCAACTTTTGGGTGTTCTGGAAATCGTGGCCGGCCTCTTCAACGGCGCCGGAATCGTATTCGGCGTGCTCACACTCGTTGGCGCCTCGCAAATCGGCCGCCGACGGAATACTTTCTTGTAAGCAAGTGTTTTTTCGGAATAATCGTGAGGGTTTCGGGCGGCTGAAACTAGGCGAAACGGCGCCCGGCTGGTAAGTTGGCGAGCATGTTGAACGTCGCAGATATTCTCGGTCCTCAGGGGCGCATCGCCGCCCGGCTCAAGCAATACGAGCAACGGCCGCAGCAATTGGCGATGGCCGAAGCAGTGGCCGCAACGCTCCAGCAGGGCGGCCATTTGGTGGTTGAAGCCGGCACGGGCGTCGGCAAGAGTTTCGCCTATCTGACGCCCGCCATTCTCCACACCACGCTATCCGAGGGCGGCAGGGGTTCTGGAGGCGGCAGGGGTCCTGGAGGCGGCAGGGGGTCGGATGGGGCGAAAAAAGAGGAGAAAAAACCGCCCCGCCGCATCGTGATTTCCACCAACACCATCAGCTTGCAAGAGCAGTTGATGACCAAGGACCTGCCGCTGCTCAACAGCGTGATTCCCCGCGAATTTTCCGCCGTGCTCGTCAAGGGCCGCGGCAATTATGTCAGCCTCCGCCGCTTGGAGTTGGCCACCGAACGCGCAGCCAGCCTGTTTCGTAGCGAAGCGGAAATGCACGATATTCGGGAACTGCGGCGATGGGCCATCGAAACGGAGGACGGCTCTCGGGCGGATCTCGATTTTCAGCCCGCCCATTCGGTGTGGGACGAAGTTGCCAGCGAGAGTTCGAATTGCCTGGGAAAAAATTGCGGAACCTACGACAAGTGCTTTTACTACCGTGCTCGCCGCAGAATCTACAATGCCCAGATTCTGGTCGTGAATCATGCCTTGTTCTTCAGCGATTTGGCGCTGCGGCGCGTGGGCGTGAACCTGCTGCCCAAATACGACGCCGTCATTCTCGATGAAGCCCACTCCCTGGAGGCGGTTGCGGGCGACCATCTCGGCTTGGCGGTCAAGTCGGGCCAAATCGAATACGTGCTCAACAAACTGTACAACGACCGCGCCAACAAGGGCCTGTTCGTACATCATAAATTCCAAAGCGGGCAGCAATCGGTGCTCATGTGCCGTTACCGCTGCGACGAATTTTTTGAACAGTTCATCGCCCGCTACGGAACCAGCGGCAGCGTACGCTTGCGCGAGCCGCCGCCGGTGATCAATACTCTGAGTCCGATGTTGGAGAGCTTGGCCAAACTCGTCAAACAGCGGGGTGATGGCATTGATGACGACAACCAACGGCAAGACTTCACCTCCGCCGCCGACCGCCTCAAACTCCTGGCCGGCGAGTTGGAAAACTGGTGCGCCCAGCAAATGGAAGACGCCGTGTTTTGGGTCGATACGCGCACCTCGCGGCAAGGACGCACCCTGGTTTCGCTGGCGGCGGCGCCGATCAATATCGGCCCCACGCTGCAAGAACATCTCTTCAACAAAACGAAAAGCGTCATCCTGACCAGCGCCACGCTCTCGGCTGATGGCGGTGAAAAAGATCAGTTTCAGTTCCTTAGAAATCGGGTCGGTTTGTCGCAATGCAAAACCTTGCAGTTGGGGAGTCCGTTCGATTACCGCCGCCAGGTCCAGTTGATTGTCGTGCCCGATATGCCCGACCCCGCCAAGGAAAAACTGGCCTTTGAACAACAGTGCGTCGCGATGATCGAGCGGTACGTCGCGAGGACCGACGGCCACGCCTTCGTGCTCTTCACGAGTTACGAATCGATGCGCCGCATAGCCGGAAAACTCAGCCGCTGGCTGACCGAGCATAACCTGGGTTTGTACAGCCAAGCCGACGGCGTCCCCCGAAATCAAATGCTGGAGAAGTTCAAGGCCAACCCGCGGGGCGTGTTGTTCGGAGTGGATAGCTTCTGGCAGGGCGTCGATGTTCCCGGCGATGCGCTGCGGAACGTGATCATCACCAAGCTGCCGTTCCGTCCGCCCGACCAACCGTTGCTCGAAGCCCGGTTGGAAGCCATTCGCGCCGCCGGCGGCAACCCGTTCATGGAATACCAGGTTCCCGAGGCGATTATCAAGCTTCGCCAAGGTTTTGGACGCCTCATCCGCACGCAACAAGATGAAGGGCTGGTCGTTCTGCTAGACCCTCGCGTGAAGACAAAACGCTACGGCCGACGTTTTCTCGACGCCTTGCCCAAGTGCGATTATGTCGAGGAATCGGCCTACAGCACGGCCCATTTGCCGTATGGCGAACAGTGATTATTCGCCGCCAAAAATGACATCAATCAGATCTTCGGCGTAGATCAAGCCCAGCGTCTGCTCTTGTTCACCAACCACCTTGGCGATCGCTGCTTGTTGGGAGCGGATGTTAATCAACGCCGCCACCAGCGATTCCGAATGAGCAATCGGGAGCATGGGCCGCAGCAGGCTGGAAACAATCTCGGGCGCGTCGTGTAGCTGCAAGTCGACCACGCGCAAATACCCGACCAAGCGGTTGCTCTTTTTTTCACTTACCGGAAGGTGCGTCGCACGATGCCGGCGCGCCAGCCGGAGGACCTCCGACCTGCGGTCGCCGATCCGCACCCGGACCACGCGTGTTTCCGGAATACAAAATCGGCCGGCCGTTTGTTGTGTGAGTTCAAACAAATTATGAGCGACCGATTTTTGCGCCGGCACGAGAATTCCGGCGTCATGGCCTTCTTGCAGCACGCGCCGCAACTCCTTGCGAGCCAGAGTCAGGCGCACTTTTTCCGGCGACTCGCCGAACAATGTTTGCAACCCCCGGTTGAGCGCCCAAAGCAGAGCCGACAACGGAGACACCAGCAGCCCAAACAGCAAAAATGGCGGGCCGATAAATCGTAACAGCCGATTCGGAGCCTGAAAAAACATGTTCTTCGGCAACAGTTCGCCATACACGAAGACGATCGGTGCGAAAATGATCGGCCCCATTATTTCCGCCAGGAAGGCGCTTTCGCTGAAAATTTCCCGAGCCGCCAACACGATTGCCAGAGAAGTCAGATAATTGGCGACGTTGTTGCCGATCAAGGTGGTCGCGACGAACAGGCTGGGGTTGTTGGTCAACCACAGCAGGCTGCGTGAAATCTGGTCGCCGCCGAGTCCGTCGAGCACCAGCCGCACCCGAGACACGCGATAAAATCCGGTTTCAGAGCCGCTAAAAAACGCGCTCAGCAGACACCCGACCAGGAAACCCAACGCCGCAAGCAAGATCATGAACCCTCCTCCGCGGCGGAGCGCAGTTTGAGTTCAATTGTCATTGGGCCCCGACGCGGCGCCTCCACCACATGAAAATAGAAGGGGCCGAAAATGCAACGGTCTCCCACGACGGGCAGCCTTTGCAACTGCTCTTGCACCACGCCGGCAACCGTGGCGCTCTTGCTGCTGGGAATCTTGACGTGAAACCGACGAGCCAAACGCCGGATGCTGGCCAGTCCATAGACTCGCCAAGTGTCGTCAGCAACGGCCTCGACGAACTGCCGGCGAAGCTTTCCCTGGCCTGATTCCCGGCCAAAAATGGAATCAATGAGGTCTTCGTAGGTGACAATGCCGACCGTTTCTCCATATTCGTTCACCACCGCCGCGACGCGCCGCTCAAGCTCTTTCATCCGTTGCAGCACTTGCGCGGCAGTCGCGCACCACGGCGTGACCAATACCGGTTCGGCGTAGTGTTCGAAATGATCTTTGGAGGCGTCGAACAGGCGGCTCAGGAGAATGGCCGAATCCACGTCTTCGCTATCGCGTTCGGTCACGAGCACGTAGCCACTGGGCGGTTCTTCACCGCGAAGGTCGTCCCAAGATATCGGCGGACGAAACGTCCGATACTGCGTTCGAGGACGCATCAGTTCGTCGATTCGCGTTTCGGAAAGCTGCACAATGTTGTTCAGCACGAAACGTTCCTGATCGGCGATTTGACGATCTTCGGTCGAGAGGTCGATCGCGCGTTCCAAGTCGGCCGCCTCCAGATAGGGCTCGGCTCGAAAACCGGGCCAAACCAGTCGCAGCGACAGCAAATTCGCCAATCGCAAGGCCGGCATCACGGGGTCCACGGCGCGGACCGCCAACGCCAGCGGGGCGCCCACCAGTCCGGCGAGGCCCTTGGCCCAAAGAACGGCCACGCTTTTTGGCGCCATTTCGCCAAAGAAGATGATCGCCACCAAGGCCGCGACGGCAAACGTCGGCGCCAGCGAGGCGTTGACGTTTGCGGCGCGGTCTAATCGCAAACCCACCATCGAGGCGATGGCGAAGTAAGCCATGTTCAAAACCAAGTTCCAAAAAAGCACCGCCGAAAGGAGGCGGTCGGGATTATCGAGCAGCGCCGCGGCGATTTGTTGCGAGCGGTTTCCGTCGCGCAGCGCCTTCCGGTCGTCGCGCCGCAAATAAAAGAGCGCAGCTTCGCTGGCCGAAAAAAAAGCAGAGCAGGCCAGCAAGACCGCCATCGCGATCAACCAGGGGAAAAAATCCGCCAATACAACCACGTCTGTACTTATCTCCGTATTTGCCGTACAAATCTTCCAGACCTACTGGAAGCCCCAGTGCGGGAAGATGCCAGTTTGACAAGAAACGCGGTAGAATGCGAGATCAGAGCGCAGCCCTGGTTTGTCGTCTGAGTCGGCGACGATGCTGGGTGGGGCCGATCTCCGAGCTGCGTCGATCGCTCCAGCGGGGCAGCCAACGAGCGAGCAGCCAACGAAACGGTGGGGGGCGGTGCGATGGCGGATGCAACAACCCTTGAAACGCAGTTGCAAATCGAGCAACTGCAGGCGCGCATTCGCGGTTTGCAACAGCAGTTGGCCGAGGCCAAGAACGCCGGCTTGCCTGGAAAAACAGAGGCAAAACCGGGGCCGTGCGAACCGCCGCTCTCGCCGAGATTCCGGCCCAGCCACCAGCAACTTCGCCGGATTGCCGATTCCGACATCTTGGGAATGCTCTCCTGGGATGAAAACTGTAACGTCCTTGATGCGAACGACCATTTCCTGAAAATGATTGGCGCAACAATCGAAAACGTGAGGGCGGGCGAACTCAACGTCGCGAAAATGACGCCCGAAAAAGATCGAGAGCGAGACCAGCAAGCGCTGCGCGAAGTTGCCGAATCTGGAGTGTGCCGGCCTTTCGAGAAGGAATTTATCGGCTTCGATGGCCGCCATGTGCCGGCGATTGTCTGGGCTGCTTCGCAAGAGGGGGCGCCCGGCGCGATGGGCGTCTGTTTTGTGCTCGACATATCCCAGCAAAAGAAAACCGAGGCGAAGCTACTGGCCGCCACGGAGCAGCTTTCGCTGATCTTGGCGTCGCTGCCGCTGGTTTCGTATACCTGCCGCCCCGACCCAGAATTCACGTCCACCTTTTTGAGCGACAACGTCGTCGACCTGACAGGATTCTCACCCCACGATTTCCTCGGCAAGCCCGAGTTTTGGAGAAGCCGAATCCATCCCGACGACGCGCCCCGCGTTTTGGAGAATTTGGACCGTTTGCTTGAAAGCGGCCAATCCGAATGCGAGTACCGCTGGAAAGTGCGAGACGGATCTTACCGCCAATTCTGGGACTGTGTGCATCTCAGGCGACGCCCTGATGGTGAACCAAGCCATTTGGTCGGCGCCTGGAAAGACATCACCCTGCGCACTCGCGCCATCGAAAAGGCCCGAGAGTTAAGGGAGCAATTGGCGTACATGGGTCGGGTTAGCACTATGGGAGAAATGGCCAGCGAACTTGCCCACGAACTCAACCAGCCGTTGAGCGCCGCTGCGAATTATTGTTATGTGGGACAACAAATGCTGAGCAAAACGCTAACGCCGAATAACGCCGATCTGAGCGAACTCCTGCGGAAAATTGAAAACCAAACCATTCGCGCCGGGGAGATCGTGCGCAGGATTCGAAATCATGTCCACAATGAATTGAGCGCGCGAACACTTTGCAACCTCAACGACATCGTGATCGAGGTGGTTGAACTCCTGGAAGCGGAAACTCAAAAAAAGCAGGTGCGGCTGCATGTGGAGCTTGCATCGTCGCGGCCCAGGGTGTTGGTCAACAGTATTGAAATCCAGCAGGTTCTGGTCAATCTGTATCGCAATGCCTTGGAGGCGGTCGCCGAATTGCCGGCGGATCGTCGAAGCTTGACGATCGTCAGTTCGCAGACCGCCGCCAATGCCGCGACGGTTTCGGTGTGCGATGCCGGAGTGGGGATTCCGCCCGATAGCACCGCCCAAGTGTTTGACGCTTTTTTCACGACCAAGGCAAACGGCATGGGCATGGGGCTCGCGATCAGCCATTCAATTATTGAATCGCACCAAGGCGAACTCAGCGTCAAACCAAACGCAGGGCATGGCGTCACATTCTCGTTCACCCTGCCAACGGCCTGAGAAAACGAGAGCCCGAATGGATGCGCCAGAGGCTGCGTTACCGGCGCCGGCGTTAAACCACCGTGTTAAACCGCAGAAGTCGCCTTGGCTTTGCGAATCAAGCGTTGCAGGCGAGATTTCAGCCGCGCCGCAGTATTGCGATGAATAACGTTTTTGGCGCCGGCGCGGTCGAGGTGTTTGGCCGCCACTCGAAACACCTGCTCCGCCTCATCAAGCTGATTGGCGGCAACAGCTTCACGCACTTTGCGGATTTGCTTGCGCATGGCCGATTTGATCGACGTATTCTGCTGCTGGCGAGTGACGTTTTGGCGGAGTCTTTTTTCGGCGCTTTTAGTATTTGGCATGGGCTGGCGGGAAATCGCGTATGGAATTTGGAATGTCGGCACGGGCGGCCAATCGCCCCCAAAAGTGGGGCAGCCGCAAAACAGGAAGGATCAAGTATTCTGCAAGAATTGGTCGGCCCTGTCTAGCCGTGCTGAAAGACTTTTTGTTGCAAGGTTGTGAAAGGCGTAAATATGGTAGACACCTCTGGTGCATTAAATACGAACGCACTAATATATAAGCTGTTTTTGTTGGTTTTCTGTTGAAAAATCGATTTGCCGTCAGGGAATGATACGTTGCAGTCAACGAATGGCACTTAAATGACGAAGGCGAACAAGGCGCAGCGAGCGACATTCAATCGACTGCTAAAGCGTTACGGAGGAACAGTTTACGAATTGGAAAACGTACTCCAGATACGGTCCGACGAACGCCTGATCGACATAGCCACGACCGCCTCGCTCGGCGAGGCCCTACAACGGCTACGTTTTTCGAAACAGAAGGCCTACGTCGCGATTACGAATCTAGAAGCCTTGGCCGCAGCGCTGCGAATAACACGGGCTACCAAAGTGGGGGTAATGGATCCTCAAGGAAATATCGTTCGCGAGCCGGATTCCTAAGGCAAGCGGCGGATGAAAATTTACCGAGTTAAAAGCCCGGCATTTTCAAAATGCCGGGCTTTTAGGTGATCAAGAAATATACCATTGGTAAATTCTTACCCGCCGCTCGCCTAACATAGACGACACAACACATTTAGCGTATACTTCGCTCGATAAGAATTTGACGCAGTTGCATCCTACTGATGTAAATGCCTCAATTTCAGCCGCTTAAGGCGTAAATACTTTGGGGCCGTAGCTCAATTGGTTAGAGTACCGGACTGTCGATCCGGTGGTTGGGGGTTCGAGTCCCCTCGGCCTCGCTTTTAGCGAGAAACCCCATAGAGGCCCAAAGAAGCCTACCCGCTAGGCTCAAACGACCCTCTGTGACACGGAAGCTCCGTTGGCCGAAAACCCAATGGGGCCCAATGGAACCAACCGTTGCCCACCCCGTTGGTGCAACGCGTCAGACCACTTTCCGATTCTCCGCCACTTTCCGGCGGTCAGAACGAGTCGCCGCATAATACGTCGCCGTTGTCGTAACGCTGGAGTGGCTGGACCAACCTATCCTTCAATTTCGCGACGAAACCTTGGGCCGCCTGTTTATTCTCGGCCACTTCTCAGTCCCCGAATTCTCGCACGCACGGTGAATCGCCCGACGATAACTGGCTGTCGTGCATTGATCCGACGCTCGGCGTTTCGGGGCAGCAACGCGATTCGTACCTCGGGTATTGCTGCAGGAGTGCGGAGTCGTTCGCTCCGCATTCGCTTTTCGACGTCTTCGCTCCTCTGGTTCAGCGGGCGAGAAGCAGCAACTCTCTGAGTCTCGAACCAAATAGGGCAGCAATATCTGCTGCGATTGGGGTCCAATCGCAATTACGCGGTCCTTGTGGTGGTGCTCGGTTTTGTGCTGGCAAGGACGATAAAACCACACTTCGGTAGAGCGATCCAAATCGCAACGTCGTAAGCTACAGACTTCACCTAGCCGAGCGCCCGCGAAACGCTGCAAACGAACCATATCGCCGATAATCTCTAGTAAGTGTGGAATCGTTTCTTCGGCGACCGCGTCATCCACACAGGTCACACCCTGCGTTTCGCGTGCCCTGGTCCGACCTTTCTTGCCCAGTAAGGATCGTTCGAGAAATAATTGTCCGATTTTACTTGTATGATGGCCTTCCAAGGCCGTCGAAACCAGCAAGCCGACGGCCTTGGAAGGCCATCGTACGACAGTAATTTCCCGCACGATGCTAAGTGACCGGAGGGCCATTCACTTTCCCGTTCTTGCGATAGTACTCATGGGCGTGGCGGCGGTAGACCAGGATGAGTTCATCGATTGAGACGGGCAGCCCATTGCGGCGCTTCTCTCGCAATGTGGCCGCCGTGACAGCATCGACCAGCGCCTGATCACTTAATGCCGCCTGATCACTTAATGCCTGGCCCGCTGCCGGACGCAATTGATGGCGGCTCGACTGCCACTGAGCCAAAATCTCTTGGTACTTGGCATGGCTCTCTAGAGAGCCGAAGGGGCCGAGGTAAACTCGTTGCCCATTGCGTGAAATGACGGCCTGTTTGGCGCCTTTGTGGAGGCAATATTTTGGGGCCGGTGAAAGAGGCGAGGCATGTGCGTTACCCTTGCTCAAAAAGCCAAAAGGGTAAGTCGCCTCGGGGTTACCCCTTAGCGCTCGTTTTGAGCCGCACCGCCAACTGATGGCAGGTAACCTAGCGTCAGGTTTCAGCAAGACTTAGAAAAAGTGGCGGGGGCAGGATTCGAACCTACGACCTCGAGGTTATGAGCCTCGCGAGCTACCGAGCTGCTCCACCCCGCGTTCATAAAAAACAGGCGGCATATACCGCCTGCTCTTGTATGTCGGTCATTTTACGCCTTGTTCTTGAGTTGTCGAGGGGGCTTGTTCGAGGTTTTAGTTCGACTGCTCCAGGTTAGCGATGTGGGGCCCTATAATGTGGCTTCCTTCGAGGGCCAACGCCAGATTTAGTGGTGGGCAAGTGGGGCCGTCGAATGAGGTAATTGGCGGAATAAACGGCCGCAATGCGTTTTCTTGGCAAGCGCATCGCGAGTTGTTAAACTCAATAAGTGGTGGGAAGTAGTGTTTTCACCTCTTAGGCGAGCGGCAGATAAGGTATGCTTCCTCAGAAAGACAGATACTTCGCTTGGCAGGGTTTGACACAATTGCATCAACTGGATGTGCATCAAAATTGATGCAAAAGTCACATTTTCAGCCGTTTGAGGTATACGATATATAAGACCACTCAGACTGCGGCGGCGAAATATTAGGTAGGAGCGGCGAAATGACGACACCCGATCCGTCGCAAAACGGCCCGCCTTCTCAAACGCCGCTAAATCCTCCGCAGGCGCCGCTAAATCCTCCGCAGGCAGCGGCCCCGCTGCAGGGCCAACCCGGTCCTCAAACCCAGCCGGCAGTCCCTGTCGCGAACCCGCAAGCGGTCTATCCCCAGCCGGCGAACCCACAAGCTTACCCGCCGCAACAAGCTTACCCGCCGCAACAAGCTTACCCGCCGCAACAAGCTTACCCGCCGCAGCAAACGCCGCCGGCTGGCTATCCTGTTCAGCAACACCCGCCCCAAGCTCAGCCAGCGCAGCCGAACCCTGGGCAACCGCCGGTCGGCCCGTCAAATATTTCACCACCGCCCGCCGCCGCGCCTGCCGGGATTGGCGGTGGGTATCCGATCATCGACGATTCCGCGCCGCCGAGCAAACGAAGTAGATGGGGGCGTGGCAAAAATGTGGCGCCCGCCAAGGAGCAGAAGCCGCGCGCGCCGCGCGGCCAGTTTCCGCAACCGACCGACCCCAACAATGAACCGTCGGAGCCGCAAGACTTAACCGAAGTCGCGGCGCGGTCTGCGCCGCCTTGGCTGATCAGCGCGGTGTTTCATGGCGTGGTGCTGATCTTCGCCGCACTGCTTTACATTGCCGTTGAACAAAAGCGAGAGCTACGACTATCGCTCGACTTCACCGATGAGTTGGGCGAACAATTGCTCGACGACAGCTTCAGCGCTCTTTCCGAAGAGACCTTCGACGACATCGAGCCGACGCTCTCCGAAGAACTGCTTGAATTGAACGACCCGCTTTCCAGCCCGCCGGAACTGGCCATTTCACTCGATGGCCCCGGCGCCATGTCGATGGTCGCGGCGCCGGCGATCAGCATTGCACTCACCGGGCGCGACGCCAGCAAAAAGAAAGCACTCCTCAAGGCGTTCGGCGGCACCGACAAAACCGAAAACGCCGTCCGCCTTGGCTTGGAATGGCTTAAACGCAACCAACAGCGAAACGGCCTCTGGAGCCTTTCCGGTCCTTACAACAGCGGCGTGCAATCGGAAAACAAAACCGCCGCCACCGCCATGGCGTTGCTGGCGTTTCAAGGCGCTGGCCACACGCATCGCGCAGGTGAATACAAACGCGTTGTGGCTCGCGCTTGGCGGGCTTTTCTCAAGGAGCAAGATTCCGACGGCAACTTCTATCCGGGCGGAGGCCTTCACAACCATCGATTGTATAGCCAGGCGCAGGCCACGATCGCGTTGTGTGAAATTTACGGCATGACCAAAGACTCCCAGTTCCTCGAACCGGCCCAGCGGGCCATCGATTACGCGGTGAAAATTCAGTCCACCGGCCGCAACGGCGGCGGCTGGCGATACACCCCAGGACAAGATAGCGACACCTCCGTTACGGGCTGGTTTGTGATGGCGCTGCAAAGCGGCAAAATGGCAGGACTCAACGTTCCGCAAAAAACGTTCGACAATATCTCCGGCTACCTCGACTCCGTGCAGTCGGAATATGGCCGCCAATACAGTTACATTTCGGGCTACGAACCGGAAATCACGATGACGGCCGAAGGGCTTTTGTGTCGGCAATATTTGGGTTGGCCGCACGACGACAATCGCCTGCGCGATGGCGTCAAACTGCTCGCCCAACAGCCGGTCCGGTACAACGGGGCGAACGCCAATGTCTATTATTGGTATTACGCCACGCAGGTCATGCACCACATGGGCGGCCAGCCATGGGAAGAATGGAACGGTGTGATGCGCGTAACGGTGCCCGCCCAACAAGTCGCGACGGGTCGGGAAAAGGGTAGTTGGGATCCCCGCGATGATCGCTGGGGCGTGCATGGCGGCAGGCTCTTCACCACGTGCCTGAGCATTTACATGCTGGAGGTTTATTACCGCCATTTGCCGCTCTACCAGTATCGGGCCGAGTAACCTGGCAACCGTTGGAGTTCACGCGTCGGCGTGCATCGTATACTCCACACGGCTAGCAATGGCTCGTTTAACGGCAAGCCGAAGGCGACTGTGTTTTGAGCCCACGCGTTCGGGCAAGACAGAAAAACGCAGTCGCCTTCGGCTTGCCGTTAAACGAAAATGCGACATTTTCAACCGTGAGCGGTATAAAGGGAGAAAACACGCTGAAGCGTGAACTCCAACGGCTCGGCGCGGGCTCACCACGTGATGCGCGTGCCGATCACGAAGGTGTAGTCGGGCTCGACGGTGTTTCTAAGTTCGCGAACAATCGGCAGTTGCAACGACGCTTCAACAATCATGCTCTGCAGGGCGAGTTGGAACCCCGGCGCTGCGAACAGCAAGTGGCTGCCGTCGGTGAAATACGAGCCGTTCAACTCGAAGATGCTGTTCAGTTGCCAGAATTTGTCGTCCAGGTTTTGGCCGGTCAGCAGCACATACGTGTAGGCGGCGTCGTAACGCATTTCGTCGTACCGAAAAAAGTTATCGCCGGTGTTGAAGTTCCAAAACCAATCGAGGTCAAAGCCCCATTCCAGCGACTGGTGGGTCCACACCGTTCCCAGAAAAGGATCCCAGGAGTCGGAACTGAAATTTTTATCGAAGGTGGGAACTTCGAGGCCGCCAAACACCGACCAACGCGTGGTTTCACCCGGTTCGTCCGCTTCATAAAAACGGTACTTGGCGAAGAAACGCATGTCGGCGACGCCCACATCATTCAATTCAACAAACGCCCCCGGCGGACTTGGCGGGCGGACCGTTCCATCGCGTTTCACCAAGGGGATATTAGCGAACACGGTCAGGTTTTCGCGCACGCCGTAGGCCAGCACCTGAGGATTCACCAGCACATTGATTTCGCGGTCGACGGCGCCGGGGCTGCTGTGGAGTTGGCGAAACCGCAGTTGCGTGCGGTAAATCGTTTGGCCTTCGCCGGGCGCAATCGCGGTGTTGGTATTGATGCCCGTGTTGCCGCTGAGCCGGGAACGAATCGCCCAGCGCTGCGAAGGGGTAAGTCGAGGGCTTCGAGAGGCAAGCGTTGAAAGACCGGCGCCGGCGGCAAGCGCCGACACGCGCGATGTTTCGCCCTCCGCTGCTGGTGCGGCGCCGTTCTCCAAGCCCGGCGTCGGCGGAAGATCATTTTCCAAGCCTGGCGTCGGCGGCAGGTTCTCGTCGTTATCAGCATCAAGTTCGGGCAACGGCGGACCGATATCCGGCCCACTGCCGAGCGGCGGCGATTCTCGACGCTGGTCGGCTTCGACCGCCGGAGCGGGCGCCTGCTCGTCAGACTCCGAAAGCCGCACTAGGAGGTGGCATCCGGGGAAGAGCGCCAGCAGGAGCAGGGCCGAAATGCTCCGGAGCAGTCGTTGTCGAAACATCGGTGCTGTCCTTGAGCTGTGAAAACAACGGCGTGTTATCCTGATCGGTCTAACCGCCAGCCGACTTTATCGATTACGGCGACTTTTTCAGTTATCGGGCCTGTAGCATGGTCCTGACTTGAATGAAAATCGTAATGCAAGGGCGCACGTCTTACCGGTAAGCGGCTGGTGAGAATTTATCTGTTTCATGACGCAAGGCCGCGCCGTTGGAGTTCAGCCTTCAGGCTGTTTATGAGTACACCGAAGAAAACATGCTAAAGCATGAACTCCAACGGCGCACGTCCTTACGGTTTGCGAGCCTGATCAAAACTGTTGAAAAATTCGTCGTTCGCATGATACGAAGGAACTCCCCCCGCGACGATGGTTACCGCCAGCGGTATGGTTGCCTTGCCGGGCAAGCAGGTCGCTTCAGCGCAGACCTGAGCCGATGCGTCGACCGACAACAAGTACTCGCCGGGCTGCGCGGCGTCGCTCACCTTGCCCGAGAGGAAATGCACGATTTTGCCGGTATGTTCCCAGACCCAGGTGTTTTCTCCCTCGCCGAAATTCTGCGGCGTTCGATGTCCGGCGGCATAACGCGCCGGCTCGAACTGGAAGCCGCCCGCCCCCTTTTCGGAAACGACTCGCGCCGAAACAACTGTCGCCTTGCCGACCCCTGGTCCCAGCGGATTGCCGTAGATGTGCCAACCGTTTTCGATCTCGAACACGACCGCGATGCGGAAGGAATCTCCGGGGTTCAAAACGCCATGGTCCCAATAGGCGCGAACCTGAACGTGCTTGGCGAACGCCGGAGAGGAGTAGGTTGTCTTGCCGGCAGTCGGTTCCCGTTCGTCGACCGATAAGCCGGGCAGAGGTGGCGCGGAGGCCGCTTCGTCTTCAGCGTTTATTCCGCGAACCTCCGTAATCGAACCGCCAAAACCGGCGCCTTTCAGAGCAGCGACAAGCTCCTGGCTGTCGAGAGTCTTCGCAACCACGACCACAGCTTGCTGTTTATCAAAATCAACGTCAACACGCCTTACACCCGGCAAGGCAACGAGCGCGGCTCGCACTCGCGGCGGTCAGCCAACCGGTCACGACATTCCGGTCACAGCGAGCGTGACCTGCTGCAAGACGGCGGGCGGCGGTTGCTCCGAACGCGGCAGCCGGGCGGCTGAAGTGGATGGTTTCTCGGATGGGCTTGCCGATGGTTTCTCGGGCTGTTCAAGATCGGCCGTTTGGTTTTGGCAACCGGCAAGCAGCAGCAAGGAATGGAGTAGCGCGGCGAGTAGTGTGAGACGAAACGTCCTAGTCATTGGATTTTTCCTTCTCCAAGCCTTGTAGGATTTTTGCGACAAGCGTGTCGTCCGGCTGAGCCCTGGCGACGCGCTCGAATTGGGCGCGAGCGGCGCGAGGCTGCCCCAACATCAAGTAATGATAAGCCACGAGAAATCGTTTTTCCACGGTGGATTCTTGGCGGA
>QIKY01000264.1 GCA_003233175.1 Planctomycetaceae bacterium
CGCGCCGCAGTTTAACACAACTTTCCCCAATTCTCCTATTGATCTTTTTCCGCCACCCTGGGTCACTACAAAAGCTGACATGCACCCCACCGCCCTCGGCCGCGGGTGGCTCGGTTGAGCGTTTACGTAGTTTTCTTTAGAATCCGGTGCTTACTTGAAAACACGGGCCCACAACGGGCCGCAACCAAATTTACACCTCAAGCGGCCGAATAGGCGGCGTTCGCAATAACATGCCGTTGTGCCATGTTTTGCGGAGAAGAGGTGTGTTCATTCATTTCGTGGGGAGTATTCGATTCATGGAACGGTCGCTCATTTTGCTCAAACCTGATTGCGTCCAACGGCGCCTGATGGGAAGGATTGTCAGCCGGTTTGAAGATAAGGCGATCAACATTATCGCCATGAAAATGCTCCAAGTGACTCCGGAGTTGGCCAAACAGCACTACGCCGAACATGTGCAAAAACCTTTTTACCCAGCGTTGGAGTCGTTCATCACCGGCGCGCCGGTCGTGGCGATGGTTCTGGAAGGCCTGGAAGTGATTCGCGTGGTGCGCGAGATGCTCGGCGCCACCAATGGTTTGAAAGCGCCGGCGGGCACCATTCGCGGAGATCTGAGCAGTAGTCGGCAGATGAATCTGGTGCATGCCTCCGATGGCCCCGAAGCGGCGGCCAGGGAAATCAGCCTGTATTTTCGCGACGAAGAAATTTGCAGCTACACGCCGGAACTCCAACGCTGGTTCAAAGCCGACGACGAATAAGAACCTCTGCAATGCGGACGCCTACAGTGAACGCGGTTTTCGGCGTTTCTCGACAGGCGGTTCTAACGGCGGCGGCTTGAGAGCAGGCGGTTCAAGGGCCGGCTGCCGCAAAGCCTCTTCAATAGGTTGGTGTTCTATTTTCGTCCGACGGCGAAATTCGTACGAGCGGCGATAGTCGTACGGGGCGTAGGTCGGGAACGACTCCCAACGATTCTCGCCCGTTTGCACCTGCCGTTGGTCGATAGGTTGGCGAAGGTCGGCGCCGA
The DNA here is from genome assembly GCA_003233175.1 of Planctomycetaceae bacterium. GTDB lineage: Bacteria > Planctomycetota > Planctomycetia > Pirellulales > Pirellulaceae > SZUA-33. The sequence continues at coordinate 1,022 of QIKY01000264.1, forward strand.
TAGTGCTTCGATAACCCCAAATATCGCCGGGAACATAATACCAAGGCGCGAAGACGCGGCGCCGCGCGCGAGGACCGAACGCATACCACGATTCAAGAGTCGGCGGGTGCGAGAAGCGGAACGTTCCGTCGATAGCCGAAGGGAGCCCGGCGCGATAGCGCATGTCTTGGTTGCGCCCCACTTGCCTCCGAATAGCGGCTCGCCCGGCGGCCTTACTGCGGGAGTACGCCTCTGCTCCTGCTTTGAGGCCATCGAACGGTTCCGCCGAAAACGCCGCGCCACAGCCAAAATGAAGAATACTGAAACACAACAGACCGCCGGCGATTCTTTGCACACACGACATCGTTGCACCTCGCGCGATTTGGAATTGCGATAGGACGTCAAAAAAACGGGAGACGCATTTTAGCGCCGCTCAAAAGAAGCCTCGCCTTGCCGTGAAACGAGCCATTGCCAGCCGCGTAAAGCAATGTGCTTGTTTCGCAAATACTAACGAAACACGGGTGAGAGGATTCGAAACCCCACCGACCAACAGAGGCCGCTGGCCGCCCAATAACGCCAGTCACACGCATTTTAGCCCTTATTTCTCGGGCAACAATGGCGAAGGCCCCTAAACACGGGACTTTTCCGCTGAACGACGTGGAGCGAGTTATCCTGCGAGTGTCTATCGCAAGAAAGAGACCGTCGAGATAAATTCCGAATCGCGAACCGAGGCGCCCGTGATTGGAATCGAGGCGGCGAATCCTAGTTGCATTCTGGAGCGAAGAAGAACTTGGACGCCTCCGGTCAGGTCGACCACGTTGCGGTCTTCTTCGTACACGTAGAGGGCAGAGTTGTCGCCGCCCAGCGGACCAAAGATCGAGGAACTGGAACTGGTCGGAATTCCATAGGCGCCCTCCACGGTGGTGTCGCCCAATACATGATGCCCGAGCAGTTCGACCTGCGGAACAACGCCCACTACAAACGGCCGGTTGCGGCGCCGGTTGGCGTTGTTATACCGGTACAACCAATAGCCAAACGAAACCGCCCAATCGGCGGCGGTGGTGTAGCTTCCGTCGGTCGGCAACGAGGCTTGCACGCCCCACTGCATGAAAAGATCGCTCGATAAACTCCGGTAACCGAGCATCCCTGGATAAAATCGGGTGGTCCGTTCCGAAACGGAAAACTCTTTTTGGCCGGTTTCGGGTTGTAGGGCGAGCACGGCTGAAGTGGTGGAACGGTCGTCGCGAAAGAGTACGTATTTCAAAGTGATTTGAGGATTATCGAAGTCGTCGGGCGTGGCGCTGTAACTAGACGCCGTGTGATATTGGCCCTGAAAGGTGAGGCTGAAATCGTTCGACAGGGCGACCTCCAAACCGTACCGATAAAGCGACTCCGAATTGCGCTGCGTGATTTCACTATTCGGCTGGCCATCGGCGGTGAGCAGGGTGTCGAGCAACTGGCGTCCGGTCAACGACGACGACGACAGCGGGACATTACCGCTGGAGAAACCGGCGTCGAGCGTGATCGCGACGGGCGTCGGCGTATTGGGTGGCGGGGCGAAGTCGAACGTCACCTGACGGTGGCCCGCGTTATCGACGACGAGCGTCTGATTCGAGGTGTTGTACACCGTGTTGGTGAAAACGGCGGCTCCGTTGTCGGTCGGAATGATCGACCGATTGAATCCCTCCAACGCCTGAAACCCGCCCCAAGCCCGCGTGGTGGGAATAGCGCTCATGTGGTCGAAAATATTGAGCCGGTTGGCGAAGTCGCCGCGCCCCAACATGGGCGTGTTCGCTCCCTGACCCACCGACGCCAAAGACATGCCCTCGTTTCGTGGAATGACGACGAAGTCGTCGGTGTTGTCGTTCGGTTCGAGAGCGGTGTCGTTGCGGAGGTCGTCGGGGATGCCCGGCAGTGTCGCGTCATTGCTTTGAGCGCTGTTGTTTTGAGTTGGGTCGCTTTGCGATTGGGCGTCGGAGTCGGCGGGGGGCGTCGGCAACGGCGTGAGTGGACCCAATTCAGGCGTGAATTGCGAGCATCTGCAATGTAGGGGCGCGCGCCGGCAACTCCGGCAACGCAACGCCCGATAGCCGACCGCTTGCACCGGAACCAGCTGGTATCCCGCCTGGGCGCCAGGAGAAGGCGCCGCCGGAGCAGAAGCATTTTGAGCCGCGGCGGGCCCTATAACGCCAAAACTGCAAATCCCCACGCAGGCCAGGGTTGCCGCCGCAAGAGTCGGTTTCAGATTCATGAATCGTTGGCCTCACAGGGCGGCAACGGCCGCCAACCAATACGAACCACCGCCATCGGCGCAAATAGCCGTTAGAATCAGGCTGGGCGCGGAGATCGCGCTGAGCGGGCAGTCGGCACGATTAAATAATCGGCAAAACCGGCAAGGGTTCTAAAGGCGGTATTGCCGATATTCGCCGAAAATCCGCCGTGAGTGGACTGGCGCCGCGCAAGGCGACTGGCTCCCGGGTGGCCCAGGTTCTTGAACCTGGGCAGGCGGAGCCTGCAAGAGGCTGCACTCCAGTTTCCCTGCTACTCACAACGCCGACCGGATTTTCGTAATACGAACACCAAACAACGCATTCCCACCCACCCGCCAGTAACCTGCTTTACCGCGCCGCCAACGTATTGTTATCAACCTCTTGCGACTTCGTCGCCCAGGTTCAAGAACCTGGGCCACCCAGCCAGCTTCTCATCCCAGCCAGCTTCTCATCGAACCGCAGCGGCGCCGCTTCATTCTTCTTGGAGCGTTTCTTGGCCATCGTCAAACGCCTTCCGTGTCGAGTTCCTCAAGAGTGGTCAACCATTGGGCGAAGTGCGGGCACTTGTCTCGAATTGCGTCGAGGCCGACATAGCCTGCAAGAACCGGGCCATCAATGTTTTCGTGGTAATCTTCAATGTATTTCTTGATGCGTGCTTTTGGATGAGTATGTTGACCGTGATTGATCTCTTCGGGTGTTGCAAACGGTTCGCATTCCGCCTTCAAATTCGCAACCTGCTTATCGATGTCATCGAACCACTCCAAGAAGCTGTCTGGGTTGGCAAGCACAATCGCCTCGAACTCATGAACCTGCAAATACGGGACGAATCGTGAATCGCCTAATTCGTTCGCCAGCGCCTTTTCCAACTGTGCTGCCTGATCATGTGGGCTCGCCAACTTCATTGCATCTGCATATCCGGGGAAGTCTGTGGGCAATGAGTACAAGTCAATCATTATCGAGAATCTGGCGTCTATCGATTTATCCTCACTCATCCATCTTCGGATGTCACCTAGAGAATGACCGAACGTATTGAGCAATCCACCAGTGGGGATTCTTCCTTTGCGTCTTGCATGTAGGCCGGTCAAACGAGGCTTCACGACCATCACGTTGAAGGGCGACAAATGCGGCTGAAGAACATCAACGGCAAATGCCTGCTCTGTCTGCCCCTCGACCGTTAGGTAAAGTCGTTTCATCAGAACGGCCCTCCACCGAGGACGTTCTTTTCCCATAACTGCCCGACCGAGTATTCGTCCAGCCATTCCGTGAGAGTCGTGTCGTCAAGTCTCTTGAAGGACGACTCTCTTGTATCTCGCTCGACGACGATAATATCCTCTGGATCGAATGCGTCGAGTAATGCAGCAGACTGAGTTGCAACAATCACCTGACAATGGTGAGACGCCTTCTTGAACAGTCCTGCGATGATTGTCTTTGCAGCAGGATGCAACCCAAGCTCAGGTTCATCCACGATGATGACGTTCGGCAGATGCTCGACGGGCTGTAGGAGTAGCGTCACAAGCGAGATCGCCCGAAGCGTTCCATCCGACAACTGATGTGGACCGAAGATTTGGTTTGAATCTTTTTGTTTCCAGTTGAGGATGATGTCCTTGCTGTTCGTCCCCGAAGGTTCAAGATCGAAATCGTCAAAGAAGGGGGCAATCCGTCGAACAGTTGTCACGATACGCCGATAAGCTGCGCTCTTTTGCTTATTCTTGAGTTCGTACAGGATCGCAGCGAGATTTCCCGCATCCGGCATCAGCCAGCGATTGTCTCCGACATAGCAGTATTGCCGGGCACGGGCTGTTGACGACGTGTCGTGAAAATGAAAAACACGACAACTATTGAGAAGATGTCGAAGCACTTTGGCCGTTGGCTCATCCTTCTCGGCTTCGCTCTTGATCCGTGTCTCCTGATGCCCTGAACCAAGATTGAGCGTCTTCGGCGGGCCGTCCCACTCAGTTCCGACAAAACTCAACTGCTCCTCTGCGAAGACAAGCGTATCGCCAGCGGCATGAAACAGCCGCATTTGGTAGGTGTCGGCGCCGTTATCGACCTCGAATTCTAGCGAAGCCTCCAGTTGCGGTGTGACCTTTGGCCCGAAGTGCAAAATCGATTGGGCGCGCCCTGCCGTGGCGATGTGTTGCTGTAACCGTTCCCCCATCATCTCGTTGAGCATCTTGAAAAATGAGACGAGGTTGCTCTTCCCAGCGCCGTTGACGCCAATGAGCACATTCATCGAGCTTAACTCCAATTCCATCGATTTGATGGACTTGAATCCTGCCAATTTTATTTGTTTTAGGCTTCCCATTGTCTCTCCTTATATGTCCTGAACGTCGAACATGAGCCGCTGGAATTCCTCTTCGATCAGACGGACTTTCCATGTCTGGTCGGTGTGGCCGGGCCACCCAGCAGACTCGCTCAGTTGCCTTGGGCGGGGAAGTCGAGGAACACTTTCAAGGCGCCGTCGGTTCGTTGACGGAAGGTATCGAAAGCCTCCTGGATTTGCGCCAGCGGAAAACGATGCGTGATCAGCGGCGCCACATTGATTCTTTTTTCCGCGACCCACTGCATGGCGAGCGGGAAGTCGCGATCAAAATCGGGTTCGACGCTCGTATATACCGTGATATTCTTGCGAAACAGGTCGTACCAGTTCAGGTCGTTTACTATTTTGCGGGGAACGCCGAAGAACAAAATGCTCCCCAGGCGGCGCGAAAGTTCGACACACTGGTTCAACGTCTGCTCGCGATGCCCCACCACTTCGATCACAAGATCGGCCATGTTGCCGCCGGTAATCTCGCGGACAATTTCCGCCGCGTTTTCCTGAGAGGCGTCGATCGTATGCGTGGCGCCCATTTCGGGGCTCTTCGCCAGCCGCGACGCCAGCAAGTCGACGCCGATAATACGCCGCGCCCCCAAGTTTCGCAGCGTGGCGTTGAACAGTTGCCCCATCGGACCCTGCCCCATCACGACGACGTCTTGATCCAAGACGGAGGGAACTTTTTTCATGGCGCAGATCACGGTGCCCAAGGGCTGCGCCAAGAGTGCTTCATCTTCCGGAGGACGCGGGTCGAGCGGGATGGCGCGGCGCTCCGTCACGCAAAATCGTTCAAACAATCCCACCTGGTTCACGGGCACGCATAACACGCGGTCGCCGGCTTTGAACCGTTTGCCGTTGGTCTCTTTCACCACGCCGGTCATTTCGTGTAACGAATGGCCAACCTTGATCGGAAATTCGGGATACGTCCCCTCGAAATACAGCAAGTCCGATCCACACAAGCAAGCGCGGTCGATCTCAAACAAGATCTGCTCCTCCCCCGGCTCCGCCCGCGCGGGCAAGGTGGGTTCGGGAACCTCGATCAACTCCACTTTTTCCGGCGCGACGAATTTTCCAGCGAGCAAAGGAAACTCCTTGTTGCTTCTCAAGGTCAAACCAGGCCAGAAAGCGCCCAGTAACAGGGAAACCGATGTGATTCGAATCGACACGCGTTATTCTAAGGACTTGGCCGGCGGTTCGCCAGACGTTTCAGACCTGCGCCGTTGGAGTTCATGCTTTAGCATGGTTTGAAGAACGTGGAAGAAGGAAAACATGCTAAAGCATGAACTCCAACGGCGCGCGGCTTGCCCCCGGTTCTAATTCCGATCAGAATCAGCAGAGATTCGCGGCCTCCGGTTTTCCCCTCGTCGCATGGCCGTTCGAACTCCCACACTAGCAACTGAACCGCTCTTACGTGACACGCAGCTCTCGACACACCGCCGGTCAACACACTCGCTCCCGCCACGAAAGCAACGCAAGCCAAGAGGGCGAGTCGCTTTTTCGCTGGCTGGCGCCGATGGCCGTGGCGTTGGCGGCGGCCTGCTATTTCAGGGTGTTCTTTTCGACGCCGCTCTCGACCTACGCCGACGGAACATCGTTCCAGCGCGGCGCCGTGTTGTTGTACGCGCTCACGCCGGAGTATCTGTGGCAGGTCTGGACCGGCGCCGGCGCGGCGCCGCTGGGCGTGTTCGATCGCCTGCCAATTTTTCTGGGCGCGATAGCGATTTTTCTGGCCGCCTATCCGCCAGGACGCGTGCTGTTGGAGGCATTCGGCGCCGGCAAAAAAATGACGCCGCTGGAAACCCACCTGTTTTCAACGGCCGTTGGTTTGCAACTGCTTTCCCTCGCGACGCTACTACTAGGACTGGCCGGCGCTTTGCATGCGCCCTGGGTGTTTGCAACTGCGTACGTGGTGTTTCTCGTCGTTTGCCATCGGCGGATGTCGCCTTGGTTTTCCACCACGCCGGGAGATACCTCCTCCCCAGACGCACCCCCTCGCAACACGGCGTCTTCGCCAAACGCCTCCTGGGAGTGGCTGGGTTGGGCGGCGGCGGTTCCGTTTCTGGCCGCGCTTCTTCTGGCAGCCGCCTTGCCGCCCAACGACTTCGACGTGCGTGAATACCATTTGCAGGCGCCCAAGGAATGGCGGCGGCAAGGTTATATCGATTTCATGCCGCACAATATTTATGGCAACATGCCGCTGGGCGCTGAAATGCACGTTTTGCTGGCGATGGTGTTCGCGCCGGGAAAACTGGGCTGGTGGTGGGGCGCGTTGGCTGGCAAGACAGCGATGGCGCTCTTCACGCCGCTGACCGCCTTGGCGTTGTACGCCGCCGGGCGACGCTGGTTTTCGTCGTTGGCGGGCGTCGTAGCCGGGCTGCTGTATTTGTCGACTCCTTGGATCACGTTCGTCTCAGCCAGCGGACTCAACGAAGGCGTGTCGGCCTGCTATTGGTTCCTTACTTTTTACGCCTTGCTGCTGGCATTTCCTTCCAAGGCAGACGCTTCCAAGGAAAGCGTCCCCAAAGAAAGCGTCTCAAAAAACGCTTCAAGCAATCAACGCGGCCTGTTGCTGTTGGCCGGCGTTTTGGCCGGCGCGGCGGTTTCTTGTAAATACCCGGCGCTGTTGTTTGTCGCGGCGCCGGCAATGCTGGGGCTCGCGGCGCGAGCATATTTTGAACGTCGCGGCGGTAAACGAAAGGCTGCGTCATCTTCGGCGCATGTTATGGGTCGACTCCAGAACAGCCTTGTTCCTCTGAGTGTTTTTTTCTTGGCCATGGCGGTGAGCTGCGCGCCCTGGTTTCTCAAGAACGCGGTGCTTGCGCATAATCCAACGTATCCGCTGTTGGTGCGTGTGTTTGGCGGCAAGACGCGCACCGCCGCAGCCGACGCCCAATGGACCCGCGCCCATGCCGTACCCCGCGACGCCCAAGGCGAGCGCTATCCAATTTCTCGTTTGCGAGCCGACCTATGGCGCGTGGCGATTGGCTCCAAGTGGCAAAACCCGGCGCTGGCGGTTCTGATCTGTTTGGCGATATTGCAGTTGCGAGCGCGCCCCGGCGGCAGGTCTGCTGTTATTCGGGTTGCCTGCGCAGCGGGTCTGTTTGTGATCGTTGCTTGGTGGGCGGCCACCCATAGGATTGATCGCTTTTGGCTGCCGGCGCTGCCGTTGGCCGCGTTGCTGGCTGGCGCTGGCGCCACTCTGAGAACCGACCGCCTCTGGCGGTGCGTCGTGGGGACAATAATTGGCGTCAGTCTGTTGTTCAACTTTTTGATATCCCACACCGGCATCATGCTCGATAGCCGTTACTTCGTTGCGCTCGACGCCTTGCGCGCCGACGCCCCTCCGCCGGATACGGCGCAGGTTATCTCGCGGGTGAATCCCGTGCATCGTTACCTCAATACCATGGCCCCCGCCGGATCAAAAGTGCTTTTGGTCGGCGACGCCCAGCCGTTCGATCTAGAAATTCCGGTTCTCTATAACACCTGCTTCGATGCCTCGGTTTTCGAATCGCTATTGGCGGGCCGCAACGCCGCGCAAAGCCGCGCCGCGCTGCGCGCCGCGGGCGTCACGCATGTCTACCTCCAGTGGGAGGAGATCGCCCGTTACCGCGCCCCTGGCAACTACGGCTTCACCGATTTTGTCAGCCCACGGCGCCTGGAGCGACTGGTCTCGGAGAACGTGTTGCGAAAATCGTCCTACCAGCCGCCGCCGGGGTGGGGCCAGTTGTACGAAGCCGTGCGTTGAAGCTCTGCAAAAAACGCACCAGCGGAGTAACGCAAACAAACAGCCGCAGGCATTCCAAATTTTCTTGCCTTGGACGACATTTTGCGCGGTCTTTCCGCCGCCGCCAACGGTTATGAAGTAAGTACAAGTAAGGCGCCGCCCTAGCACATTGCGCGGTGTTGCCTGAACGCATCCTAACATTCACATCTGTTGGTTTAGGGGAACGTCGATGATGCCATTGCGAAACAACACGAAAATGCTGGCCTGTTTTTGTTTGCTCGGAGCGTGCCTGCTGGCGGCGCCCTTGAGCGTGAAAGGGCAAGCCCCTGCCGCACGGTCGGAAAATCAATTCTCGCCCCAGACGCTTCAAGCGTTGGTGGTTGGCGTCGCCTTCTACCCCGACGAAGTCGTCTCGACGATTCTCGAAGCAGCGCAGTCGCCGGCCGATATTCGCCGCGCTGTCGACGCCCAGACAACACTCTCGGCCGGACCGCTCCCCAATAGCATCGTGGAATTGCAGCGGTATCCTGGCGTTTTGGAACAACTCAACGCGCACCTCTCCGTAACGGCGCAATTGGGCGTGGCGGCTAGAACGCAAATCAACGATGTCTGGCTGGCTATTGACGCGGTGCGCGTTAGCTACGCCGCTTCACTGCAACAAGCCAACGCGGAGGAGGGCGTTTATCAAGATACGGCGGCGTCGGGCGGGTACGGCAGTACGGGCGGATACGGCAGTACGGGCGTGGTCGTGGCGCCGGTCGGCGCTTATGCCGCTTACGCCGCGGGTTTGTACAGCCACGGCGTGGTTGACGAATACCTGTGGAACACGCAGGCGAACGCTTACGGCCAGGGCGTTTACGTTCAGGGCGCCAACGGCCAAGCCGCCGTGGCATCGTATAACAACGGCCAAACCGCAGTGGCGATTGGCGGCGGCCAGACGACGGTGGTCGGTCCGGACGGCGGCTCCGTTTCGGCTTCGGGCGCGGGAGCCGCCGCCGCAACACAGCAAGGAAACACCACCTACTTCGGCGCGACGGGCGCCGGCGAAGTTTCAACTTCAAATGGTGCGTATGCCGCTGGCGTTCGGACCACAACGGGCGAGGTGACACAAAACGCCGATGGCTCCACATCGTTCAACAAAAACACCAGCACGCAAACACAATCCAACTCCGGCAGTTCAAATATTACCCGCGATTCCAGCGGAACGCTCGATGGCAATGGCGGCGGCAGCTACCAGGCGACCACCAACGTTAATTCCACGTACGGCGACGCCACCGTTGCCACGCAAGCCGGCAACGGCCAGTCGACCACGACGGTCTCGACCGACAACGGCTCGCAATCGTTCACTCTGGGTGATCAGTCGGTGGGCAATCAATCGGCGGACGGACAAACGGCGGGCAATCGAACGGCGGGCAATCGAACGGCGGGTGACGCAGCCCGCACTTCGGGCGCGAACGCCTCCAGCCGAAGCGGCAATCCGTTTGCACGAACCACCGGCGGCGCGGCGAATCGGCAGTTTGGTCAAATCACGCCGGGCCAAATCGCGGCCGGCAACGCGGCTCTCTCGCAAAGCTGGAGCCAACTGGAGCAACGCGCCCGAAAAGCGCGCGGGCAGCGCGGCGGAGACCGCAGCCGCACCGGCGGCTCATCGGCTTCGCGGCAACGGCAAAAAGCGAGCGGGTCGGCGCAGAATCGTTTTGCCCGACCCTCACAAGCCGCTGGCGCGGGCTTCGCCAAACCCAGCAGCAGCTCCTTCACACGGCCCAGCAGTTCCAGCCGCTCACGTACGACGCAAGCCGCTCCCAGTCGCTCGCCCAGACAGTCGCCCAGCCGCAGCGGGGGCGGACGCAGTCGGGGCGGACGCAGCGGCGGGCGCCGCCGCTAGGCTCATGCATTCCGATCAAGAGCCTCTGGAAAACGGTGCGTCAGTATTAAAAGCCCGGCATTTTGAAAATGCCGGGCTTTTCTTGTGGAACAACCGGTGACTAAATTTCCTGCGATTATTTCGACGTTATCTTTTTCACGCTCGGTAAATGCTCGGCCATTCCCGCGCCGGTGCGGCGGAGTTCGGCCAGCGCTGCGGCGCGAAACTTTTTCAGCGTGGCGGCGAATTCCGGCTGCACGGCGAGGTTGGTCAACTCCTCGGGGTCGTTTTTCAAGTCGTAGAGTTCTTCGATATCGCCCTCGACCAGCGTGCGAATGTATTTATAACGCCCCTCGACAAGAAACACCCACCATGGCACGCCGGCCAGGTCTCGAATTTTGGGGTCGGTCGGCACGGTGTTGGTGTCGGAGCCGTAGAGGCGCGAGGTGAATGTCATCAGGGTTGGATGCGGCCAAGCGGAACGCGGGTTTCGCAGCAAGGGCGTGAGATCGTGGCCGTGCATTTCCCAGGGGAGGTCGAGTCCTGCGAATTGAAAGAACGTGGGCGGGAGGTCGACGCCGCCCACCGGTGAAGTGCATACCTGGCCCTCGGGAATAACGCCCGGCATGCTCACGATCAAGGGCGAGCGAATGGTGGCGTCGTACGGCGCCAACTTGGTGCAGAAGCCGTGCTGCCCCCAGGCGAATCCTTGATCGGACGTGAACACGACCAGCGTGTTTTCCAACTGCCCGGTTTCCTTGAGCGCGGCCATCAACTTGCCGACGCCTTCGTCGATCGCCAACACGCCTTGATGATATTGCCGCGTCCAATCGTTGAGCGAATTGCCGTGAATGCCCTTGGCGCCCGACACCGTTTTGCCGCCGAAGGCGCCGCCCTTCATTTCGGGTTGCCCGTCGGCGCCCTTGACCCAAAACTGAATCTTCTGCATGTAGCCCGGCTTGTTGGCGCGCGGCGGGTAAATATCTTTGGGAACGGGCGCCTTCACACCGGGGTAGGTATTGAGGTGCCGCTCCGCTGGCGTGAACGGGCCATGCACCGCGCCATAACAAACCCACAAATACCACGGCTTCGCCGCATCGCGATGTTCGCCGCGAATGAATTCATCGGCCCAGCGGGTGTAGTTGTCGGTGGAGTAACCTTTGGTCATTCGCGGCGGACCGCCATCGGTTTCGATCAGTTGGTCATAATAATAGTGGCCGGAATTTTTAGGATAGCGGGGCCGATTCCAAACTTTTTGGTAATCCCAATCGCGGCCGGCGCCCGTATCAACACCGGTGTGCCACTTACCCACATGCGCCGTGACATAGCCCTTCTCACGAAACACGCTGGGCCAGAACCGGCACTTTGCCGGGTCGTACGCACTGCCGGGGTACTCGCCCACCATGTGCATCGACTCCACGCCGTACGAATGATGGCCGGTGAGCATTGCCGCGCGCGAGGGCATGCACCACGTGCCAATATACGCGTGCGTGAACCGCACGCCCCGCTCCGCCAAACGATCAATGTTCGGCGTCTTCACCCAGTCGTACGCTTCAGGATAACTACTCACCGTGCGATACGAATGATCGTCGGTGTAGATAAACAATATGTTGGGCCGCGCCGCCGCCGGCTTGGCAAACGCCAGCCTGGGCGCCAAAACCAGCAGCAACAGGAGAAGCACCCCAATAATACGCGGCTTCACTTGCCGGGAGTTCGTTGGGGCGGTTGCGTCAAACACAAATGGGAGCGTCATGGAATATCGCCTCTCGGAAATTATGCGGAAACGTCTGGCGAGCCTTGAGAAAATCAGGCAATAAATCAGCCACAGAGTTCACAGAGCACTCAGAGTTTGATACAGCGAGCGTTGTCTTTCGTTCTGGGCTCTTTTCTCGGTGGTCTCTGAGTGCTCTGTGGCAAAAACTTTTTTTGGTTGCGGCCCACGGCCGCACTCTGTGGCAAAAATTCCTTGTTGGAATCATTCCTTTACTTAACTTCACCCGGCGCCGGCCAATTCAAGTGCTTGTGCAAAAATCGGAATGTGCCCTGGCCGTTGATCGTATGAGGACCATTGAAAAATTCGATGGCCGTGCGGTCGGGAAGATGCAGTTTCGCCGCGTAAAGATTTCGCACCTTGGCGTATTCGTAGGCCACGCATTCATCCGACGAAACGCCATCGAAATGACCACGCTCCACCATGAAAGGACGCGGCGCGATCAGCGCCGCCATTTCCGAATAGTTGAAGTTGCTACCTAAATCGAACTCGAATATTTCGTATTCGCCGGTCCAGACGTAACTGTATGGCAAGCGTGTTGAGGCATTCTTACTGACCCACTCGTTAAAATCGGCCGAACAAATCGAGAGGCAATACCCCGGGACCAAAGCCGGAATTCGCATAGCGCTCTTGCCGCCATACGAAAGACCATAAAAGCCGATGCGCGAGGCGTCGACATTCGGCAGCGAACCGAGCCAATTCACAATTTGCTGGTGCTGCGGCACGATCACAGAAAAGAGCGTCTTTTTGATCGCATTGCCTTTGCGCTGCAACGTGCGAAAACGGTCCTTGAAAATATAAAGATTTTGCGGCGCGAACGTAATGAAGCCGCGTTTGCACAATTCAGCGGCGAAGTCGTGATATGCCCGTTGGTTGCCGGTAATCGTGTCGCTTGGCCGCCCCTCCAAGCCATGCTGGCAAACCACCACCGGGCGTTTCTCGCCGGCGGGAATATTTTTCGGCACGAGCAACACGCCGTAAGCGAATACGCCGGGAAAAACATCCAACACCACATCGTGGCCGGTCCAGGCTTCTTCTTCGTAAGCGATTCGCGTGCGCGGGTTCGGCGGCGCGAGTGGAATATCGAAATGGCCGATCACATCATTGCGAAAAAAATCGCGATACGATTTCTGACTGGCGGCAAAATTTTCCAGCGAACTGGTGTCCAACTTTTTCATGAAGGCCGCGCGAACGTAAGGACTTTCATGCAACACCTCTTGATTGTGCCGATCAATTTCCCGCTGTTGCCGCTGCTGCCTTGCTTGTGCGTCGACTCCCTCACCCACTTTCTCCACCACCGACGGCGTATCCGCCAGTGCGCCTTCACTGTGAATCGCCGACAAAAACGCCTCCAGCGACGCCGTGGCGGCGAACGGTCCTTGACCATCGCCGCTCACAACAAGTTGCAGCGATTTGACATCCAGCGGCGCGATCAACTTTTCGGCCCGCGCGAATTCGGCTCGTACATCGTCAATCTGTGGCGACGTAAGCACCGCCGGCGCGCCGCCTTCACTGGGCAACACCAACTCAGGACCGTGCGAGGCTTCCACGATCAGCTTTCGCGGCGCGATGAGTCCGGCAATTTCGGCATCGCCGAATTCGTGCAGCAAGCCGAATACATTTCGGTCGAGCGGTTCGTTCCAGATGTTTTGCCGCGAGTGGAAGTATCCGCTCACGCAGGCGGCGTCAATTCGCGTATCGAGCGCCGCGGCGTAGAAGGCCAACAGACCGCCTTCGCCCCAGCCGATCAGACCGATGCCGTGTTTATTATCGCCGCGTTCTTTTTCAAACCAGTCGACGCCGGCCAGTATTTTTTGGATTTCGTACCCGATCAGGTGTCTGCCCAGTTCAAACGCCGGGCGATAAAGAAATTCGCGCGAGGTCAGATTCGCTCGTCCGTTCCGTTTCTCCAGGCGTCGATCGATCAGCATCGGAACCAGTACGCGGCAGCCGCTTTCCGCCAAGCGACGCGCCGCCTGCGACGCCGGTTCGATTCCCGGCGCGAGCCCGGCCAGCATTTCGGGCGTTTGGGTTGCGTCGGGCAGGGCGATCACATCGGCGGTCGGCGCCCGACCGGTGGGCGAAAGCAACAGCCCCTCGCCATGCATGCCGCCCACCACCGGCCAGCGAACGGCGTACACCTTATAGTTTTTTCCGCGGCCCACGAGCGCCGGCCGCGAAGTGGTGGCCAATAGTTGCAAGGCGTCGAAGGCTACGCGTTTATCGCGCAGGCCGAGCATGTGAGCCAGCCGACGACGATTCGGCGCCACCGATTTTTCATAGGCTTCGGGAGAGGAAAAGTCTCGCCGCCAATACCGCTCGCGGCGCGCGATCGATTTTTGTATCTCGCTTAATAAAAAGGCGTCGACATCGTCCACCATCAGCGAAGCTAGGTCGCCTTGCCAGGTGAGTCGTTTTGTACCGGGGAGCGAACCTTCGGCGTTGGCCGCATCGGGCTCGGCGGCCGGCAAAAGAGCGGCAGGCGCCAACAGCAAAACCGCCGACAACAAACACCAACTAAAACGAGACGCCATGAGAACCTTCGACGGTTGGAAGCAGCGATGCTAAAAAGAGGACGACCACGATCTGCCTCACCATGTTACGCGGTCTGCGGGGCGTTTGCCAGTTTGCGGTGTCGAGAACGGCCGTTGGAGTTCCTCCCCAATGTTGTGGAGATGCGTCAACCGTATTATTCTGATGCCATGGCGGCTCGCCGGCCGCAGTTTCCTTCCTTGAGGAGTTGTTTGATATGCTTCGACCACTCACCTTGCTAATCTTTGCGATGCTACTTCTGCTTTTTGGTTCGCCGGGCGATTTGTCGGCCCAGAAATCAAAACCGAAAGCCCGCAAACCGAATCCCTTGGCCAAAATCGAAGACGACCCCAAGTTGCCTCGCGTGCTGCTGCTCGGCGATTCGATTTCGATTGGCTACACGCTGCCCACGCGAAAACTTCTGGTTGGCGTGGCGAACGTACACCGCGCGCAAACGAATTGTGGTCCCACCAGTCGAGGCGTGGAGCAACTCGACCGCTGGCTGGGAACCGGAAAATGGGACGTGATTCATTTCAACTGGGGCCTGCACGATCTCAAATGGATCGAGGGAAAACGGCAAATCCCGCTGGAAAAATACAAGAAAAATCTCGAACAGTTGGTGGCTCGGCTGAAAAAAACCGACGCCCGCCTGATCTGGTGCAGCACGACGCCCGTGCCTCAGGGCGACTTGAAGCCGCCGCGAACGAACGAAGATGTGATCGCGTATAACGCCGCCGCCCAAAAAATCATGGATGAGAATGGCATTGCAACCGACGATCTGTACGCCTTCGCGGCTTCGCGTTTGGGCGAAATCCAACGTCCTGTGAATGTGCATTTCACGCCGACAGGCTCCCAGCAACTCGCCGAAAAAGTGGCCCAGGCTATTCGGTCGGCGCTGGCCAGGGAATAAGAGACCGTCTCGAATGTATATACCGAATTAATAGCCCGGCATTTTCAAAATGCCGGGCTTTTCTCAGCTACAACCGGGAATGTGTTTCGGGACTGCTCCTTGGCGAAAGCGCGCACTTGGCGGTCGGTTCCGCACACATTTCGTCTCATGTCGAAACGAACCATGCGTCCGCCGCCAAAATCTCGAAAGCGGCTCCCCGCCAAACCTGGAAGGCGGAGCAAGCGTTAAACCGCTTCCGCAAAGTGGTTTGCGATGCGCCGCCGCCGTTCGATTTGCTGGCCGGCTCCCCAAGTTCGGCGGTTCCCCTGCAACTGGCACGGCAATTGCCTTAAGAAGAGGCAAGCATATCCGAGGGTGGTCGAACACGTTCGACGCAATGCGGATAACGCGAAGTGATAAGCTGAAGCGACTTGCTGACCAACGCTTCAGATATCTGCCTGTGGTGGCTCGCCTGGGGGAAGCCGCTGCAGGCTTTTTTTATGCGCCGCCCGCCTTAGGAACAGTCCCGAATTTACATACCGAACTATATGCCCGGCATTTTGAAAATGCCGGGCTTTTTTGTTTGCCCAGCGAAGCTGGCAAA
>QIKY01000316.1 GCA_003233175.1 Planctomycetaceae bacterium
CGCTGGCCGTGGACACGGATGGGCCGCTTGGTGCGCAAGTACCTGCCTCGTCCACGTATCATTCACCCACGTCCCAACATCCGGCATCACGTTCGACTCAGAGCAGGAGCCGTATGAGGGAATACTTCACGTACGGATCTGTACGGGGGGCCGCCAGCAATGGCGGTCCCTACCGTGTTCACACTCTTGAAAGTGTCTCGCATCCTGAGCGATTCTGAATGTTGCTTTCATCGCGCCGGAAAACTTGTTGCGGTGCGCAAGCAAGAAATTAGTCCGATCTTGTCGGCGAAAGCGTTGGCGGGATTATTGAACTGTTACACCGAATTTCGCGTTCCAGTTGGTGAAGAGTTTGCCTACAAACCGTTCCCCACAAACTTCGGCGACACATGGTTGCACAAGCCAACATCGCGAGAATGTTTACCAGAGATGACGCTGTTCATTCGCAACCCCTGCTTCGCGAAAGACTGGCGGTTGCTTCCGCCAGGATTCGACAAACCAAGCGGCATTTACTACGCCGGCGAAAGTATCGAACCGAGAGAAGGCACGCCGCACCTTGACGCGCTGCTGCAAGACTTCTGTTTCTCATCACCATCCGACCGCACCAACTATATCGCGATGTTGCTCACGGCTGTTCTGATGCCGCACTTCATCGGTTGCAAACCGGCGTTGTTGCTGAACGGGAACCAACCAGGACTGGGGAAGAGTGTGCTCGCGCAAATCATCGCGATCTTGCGAGATGGCAAGCACGCCGAAACGCTCACGTACAACCCAAATGATGAGGAATTCGAGAAGCGCATCGGCGCCGTTGTGCGCAGTGGAACGTCGACGATCATCATCGACAACGCCAAAACGCGCGGCAAGAACGCCGACATCGATTCGCCATGTTTGGAACGCAGCATCACCGATATGATTATTTCGTTTCGGTTGTTGGGACAATCAGTTTCCATATCGACCGAAAACTCACACCATTTTATTATCACGGCGAACGCGCCGAACGTGAGCGCCGATATTGTTTCGCGAAGTGTCGTCGTCGACTTGAAGCATGAAGGCGACCCAAAGCGCCGGTCATTCTCCATCGCCGACCCTGAATCGTACGCGAGCGATAATCGCGCCGCATTGCTTAGTGAGCTACTTGGGATGGTGCAACGCTGGCTGTCCGCTGGCAAGCCTCTGAGCGACGTTAAAACGCGATTCAATAAGGCCGGATGGGGACACATCGTTGGCGGGATTCTCCAGGCGAATGGCGACCCCGACTTTCTGGACAATGCCGATTCGGTGGCGGAGGCGCTCGACACGACGCGCGCCGACTTCGTGGAGTTGGTGAAAATACTGGTTGATCATCCACAGGGTGTGTGGACTTCTGCAAGTCTCACCGGACTTTGCCGCAAATCAAATTTGTTTCCGGGCCAGCTTGCAGAAGGTTCAGCGCGTGCAATTTCGACACGTATGGGGCGCATTGCTGGACGTTTTATTGATGAGAAATTCCCACTCACCGATGGTCGCGTTGCAAAATTCACCCGCTGTAAAGGCCGGAAGGTTACGGAGTATGCGGTTTATATAGAATATGGGTGCCGGACGTTGCGCTGAATGCCGGACGTGTGCCGGACGTGGTAAAATCGCACGTACGGCACACTTAACTACCTATACACCAATGGGTTACGGAGAGCGTGCCGGACGTGCCGGACTTAAACAGTAAGAAGGGTAACATACGCGTGCGCGCGCATGCACGGAACGGCTTACCGTTTGTGTACGGCACGTCCGGCATGATTTACTTAAGTCGTTGACAACACGCATGTTAAAGGTTCCGGACGTGTGCTTTTAACGTCCGGCACGTATTTGAGCAGGATATTGTTAAGTCGTTGAAACAAACCAGGTCAAGCCTGCCGGACGTGGAAAGCCTGCACGTCCGGCACTTTCGCAACCCTCTGGACACCATATCAACGCGGCAGGCGGAACATGAGCAGCCGTGCATATTTGCACTCGAACCCAACCCAAAAACCCGGTTGACACACATTGCCTATCTTAATTATCGCACATACGAACCATGTCTAGAACTTCACCCACAGCCGGAATCGCCTGCCGAAACCTGCCGCGATGGAAAATCGCTATGGCAAAGAACCACAAGCCACACTCCCACCCCCGTAGTGGTAGGTTCTTTTTTCTACTTATTCAACGCTGTTTCCCACCATCATGTCTCGCAAGCAACACATAGTCCGTCTGTACGGAAGAGACCCAACCCTTAACGCTGATTTTTTGGCTTATTGCGGAATAATTACCACCCTTGAAGGAGTATCGAAAATGAACGCCAGCACCAAACCCGCGAAGCGAACCCCGCCGCCAATTGTCTGGGTCACGCGTGCGCGTTGTCCGAATTGCGATAGCGCCGACTTGCAGACCAGGCGCAGCACGCAAAGCGCCGATGGAAGCACAGCACGAAACACCCTCTGCCGCGAGTGTGGCGAGACTTTTTTGGTCGTAGTCGAATGAACTCCGCCAAGATTTGGCAGATTGAGAATTTCATATGTTAAAATTACGGCAGTTCACAAATTCCAAAGGAGGAAAACAATGAATGAATCGAGAATCACCAGTATCGGCTGCCTTGCTGGCCAGCTTCAAACGCCGGTTTCCAAACTACAGGAAATCGCGGCGGCGTTGGGAATAATCCCCACGTCGACGATCAACAATGCTCCCTATTTCGACGCGGCCGACGTAGAACGCATCGCCGAGCGAATCCGATCCGAACAACCGGGAGTAATCCAATGAGCACAATTGACATCGTTAATGCCTCTTCAATTTCGACCGAGCTAAAAATCAGCGAATCCGAGGTGTTCTGCTTGGCGAGACGCTTGGGCTATTTGCCATATTACCGCATCGACGGCGTGGAGTATTTCGCACGTGAAACCGTCGATTTAATGAAGGCAAAATTGGCCGAGAAAGAAAAGGATCGAATCGAACGTGAAAACGCCAACGCCATCCGCCAAGGCCGGTCCAATTACTAGCCACAAGTTCTACGTTCGCTCTGGCCATCTAAACGTGGTTCTCACTGCGGCCGGCGGAGCAGAGGCGGCTGCAAAGAAGTTTTGCGCGAAGGCGTTCCAAGGCGGAAGAATGAGCCATCTCGGCAACGAAATCGAAGTGAGCGAAAGCAGCCGCTTCGATTCCGACGATATCATTCTGCGGCAAGAAACCTGCGCCTTCCTTCAAGACAATCTTGGCGTTGGCGATAACTGGCTGACCCTTGTTTTCGCACGCGAACTACACGCAAAAATGGAGGCTGAATAACATGCTACGTAACCTATTTTCCATATATGGCGCCGACGTTCAATCACTTGCGCCAGGACGTCCGCCTACAACGGCGACGCAGCACCTCTCCGACGGCGTGGCTGTTGTTGCGTTGACTGGCACACTAAGCCGCGACGGGCGCCACGGTGGAACGTCCACCGATCAAATTCGAGCCGAACTCAGAACGCTGGCCGACAATCCGAGCGTTCGCAAGATCATTTTGAGCGTCAACTCCCCAGGTGGCGCGTCGGCCGGATCGGCGGCGTTGCACGACGAAGTAGTGGCAACCGCCAAGCAGAAACCCATCATTGCATTCGTCGAAGATCTTGCAGCCAGCGCGGCCTATTTCGCCATTGCAGGCGCGACTAAAATCGTAGCCAGCCGAGCCGCATTGGTTGGCGCCATTGGCACGTACGCCGTTATTGAGGACGTGAGCGGAATGGCTGCAAACCCTGGCGTTAAGGTGCATGTTATCAAAGCTGGCGAATTCAAGGGTGCGGGTGTTCCGGGAACCGCTTTTTCCGACTCGCAACAGGCGGAAATGCAGCGCGTCGTCAACGATATCAACAGTCAATTCTTGGCAGCCGTCCGCGAAGGCCGAAAGCTAACAGCCAGCCAACTCAAAGTAGTCTCCGACGGCCGAATCTGGATTGCCGCCGACGCGAAACGATTCGGCTTAATCGACGAAATCGGCACGTTTGAATCGGCGCTTGCGTCCCCCACTTCGTCGTCTATCGCGAACCAGGCGCGACGTGGCACAGACGTTCAAGCTGATTTTTATCAACGGCTCGAAGCACAGCAAAAACAGCGCGGCGAAACATTCGTACGATCATGGCGTCGAGGCGGCGTTTGCAGCAAGTGAACTTTTTTCGGAGCAATAAACAATGGCCAAAGTAGCAGAAAAACCGGCGGCGCCTTCACTTCCCACGGCGGCGATAGGTGAAAGCGAGAAACTGTTTTCCGCGATCGAGGGAGTAATGTTTTCGCTGATTGCCGACGGCAAAACGTTCGACGATCTTAACCCCAACGAATATCTCTTGTGCCAACGGTTGGGCTGGGATCGAAAACGCATCGTTCGAGAATTCGGAATCCGCCAAGGAATCGCCAAGCACCAAACCCTGGCGGGAACCGGCGCGGAACGGAAGGCGGCGGCCGCAAGGCTTGAGAGAGCGAAGCAACAATTGGCCACCGAAGGTGCGGAACTTCGCGAACAACTGGCCAAGTTGAAGACGGAGTTGGAGGCGAAAATTGCAGCCGTTGAGCGGGAGTCGCGCGACGCCGAGCACGCTATCAACGTACAGAATCGCTCGGTGGACTATCTGCGAAGAAATCTTCCCGAACATCTGCGCATTGCCGGAAGCCGGTCGGTTGTGAAGGCTTCAATCGCCACCCGGCAAGAAGTTCTCGCAACCCAAAGAAAAATCGACGGCGCCTATAGCATTTCGCAAATCAAAACTGGAAACTTCAGTAGTCTCTCCGCCGTCAAAAATCATGGCGAGTCGGTTGGCATTGATTTTCTGGCGGCGGAGAACCCGGACCGGCCGTTGAAGATCAAACAAGTCAACTGGCCGAAATGGCAGAAATACGTGGAACAGCTTCAAGCGGAAGTTCCCGCGCTCGTGGAAAAACTGAAGGAATTGAGACAACAGGAAAGGGCCGAGATTGCCGAGGCCGAAGCGGAAGTCTTGAGCCATTACGTTCCACGGTAAATCGGTGAATTGTTCCGGGCCGCTGCGGTTGACGTTTTGTAGTTCCGTCGGCCGTGGCGGTTTTTTTTTGGTGGGCGGCCTAGTGCAATGAACCCATGGGTGACGTAGCAGGTTCGAGCCATGGCCACGACGTGAACGGTGGTAATTCTCGAAGCCGATATTGCCGTTTCTAAGCCGCCGTTTATTCGGTGTGTTCGTAGTCGTCTTGCTGGCTGTTATCGCAACCAGCGTGAACGTCGCAAGCCTCTTTCGCTGGGAAACAACCGCTGCATATTGTTTTCGTATGCTCTTCCCGAAAGCTGCTTCGGGAACATGCTGGAAATCACTAGGGGAGCAGATGCGAACCATAACAATCCGCACGCCGGACATTGCCTATCTTGCCAACCGCACCAGAAGCCGAGAGTGAGCCATACGAGCCGTTGCGTGGTTCGGTGGCAAACGAGCCATGCGGAGAGGCGAGAGCATGCCCACGGCATGTGCGGCTGGCTGGAGCAATCGGCGACAGGAATCAACTCGGCCGCCGGAATTTGTCGCCGGAAGATTTTCGGATTATCTCAGGCCGGATTTACAACCGGCGGAAGAAGGCGGCGAATGACGGCGGAAAGGGGACGTTAAAACAATCTCAGACTGTGGCTCAAATTGAGCCACAGTTATCAACATCCGAAACCGTAGCGGCCGAACTTGGCGTGAGTCGCGCGTCAATAGAGCGCAACGCACAACGCGCCAGGGTTCACGACGCCTTGCTCGATGCGGGCGATACCGAAGCGGCGGAGATTGCCAAGGGAGCAACGCAAGCCGACATCGCAGCGGTGAAGGGAAAGCCAGCGGAGCAAGCGGCGGTTGGCGCGGGAGCGTTGGCGGTTGGCCTCAATCCCGAACTTGCTCTAGAGCAAGTTCTCGGAATCGTCAACAATGATCGGGCGGGCGAACAACCGGGCCTGAATTGCCACGCGATTACTGGCCGGGTGTCGCGACACCCGCGAACGTCGTTTTCTGCCAGATTATACGGTCTTCTTTCGTGGGTGATAGCCGAATGAAACCGCTTGTTTTATAGAGCGAAACGGCTATTTAATGGTAATTCTATAATCCCCGTTTTCGATTAGAAATCCCATGCTCTATCCAACTGAGCTACCGGGGCAAATGCTTCTTCAGGCTTGTTTTGTAGGTGTTTTTTGGTTTTCTTGTTGCTGGTGGCGTTTTGTTCGAATCTCGACACCCGCTCGACTGATAGGAGACAAAAAGACACCCGCCCACTGCAAAGACACCCGCCCTGTGCAATGACTGGATGTCGCGACACCTGTTTTCAACCAAGGCTTTTCATCCAAGGCGACGCCAGGGGAATTCTACCAGCGGTTCGCGTTCCGCGAAACCAAAGAAGCCGCACAACGCACCCGCTCGCCGCAATCCAAGAATAGTTTTTGCCACCGAGGGCTCAGACGGCGCCGAGAAAAGAGTCGAGAACGATCGACCACGCCAGATGCGTCTGACAGATCGCGGGAGCATCCTGCATCCCTCTTGCGAAGGGGTGAACGCCGTTGGTAAATTGTTTTTGTCTGGGCCCTCCCATTTGAAAAGTAAAACTCACAAACATGGCCACAACCCACACGCCAACCTTTCAAGGTTTTTCACCAGAACTTTTGAAGTTCCTCGACCAACTCGGCCGCAACAACAATCGAGAATGGTTTCAAAAAAACCGCGAAACGTACGACGCCGAATTCATGGCGCCGGCCAAAGCGTTCGTCGAGGCGCTGGGCGCCAAGTTGCCGAGCATCTCGCCAGACATTCGCGCCGAACCGAGAGTCAACGGTTCGATCCGCCGCATCCATCGCGACACACGGTTCTCGAAAGATAAAACGCCGTACAAAACGCATTTGGAGTTTCACTTCCTCCAGGGGGAGGGAAAATATCGGCCCGGTTATTACCTCGCGATCAAAGCCAATTCTTTAGGCATTGGCGCCGGCATGTACTGCATGAGGCGGGTGCTGGAGAAGTATCGTGACGCCGTCGCGGGATCAGAAGGCAAGATACTGGCGGCGGCTATCCGGAAGGCGGAAAAAGCCAACTATCAAACCGGAGGCGAGCAACTCAAACGCGTGCCCCGCGGCTACGATGCAGACCATCAGCGGGCCGACTTGCTGCGCCATACCGGATTGTTCGTCGCCAAGGACATTTCAATTCCCAAGGAGTTTCATTCCCGATCGCTCGTGCAACTTTGCATCCGTGAATTTAAGAAACTATCGCTCGTGGTCGACTGGCAAACGATGCTCGTCCGATGAGAACCGAATAACATGATGACACCAAACCCTCGTTTAAGAAGCCTGTTGCATGCCAATCGCACAACGCTCGCATGGGCGGCGGCTCTGGTCATTGGGTTGACAACCGCGGCGCATGGCGAAGAAGGGCTGATCGGTCACTGGAGGTTGCAGTCAGACGCCCAAGACATCTCGGGCGGCGCGCACCATGCGGTGAATCATGGCGTTCGATTCGATGCCGAAGGCAGCGCGGTGTTCAACGGGAAAGACGCTTGGCTGGAGGTTCCCGTTTCCGGCGCGCTCAAACTCGCTAAAAAACCGTTCTCGATTGCCGTCTGGGTTCACACCGACCAGCGGCTGGACGATGTACTGGGCGATCTATTGACTTGTTACGACCCAGCCACGCGAACGGGCTTCACGCTGAGCCTGATGAATTACGCCGGCGTGACAAACGCGCAATCGAACTGGCGCAACCTTCTGTTCGGAATCGATGCGGGGCGCGTCGATTCTCAATGGACCGATTGCGGCCGGCCAGGAACGAACCAGCAGGTCAAATCGCTCACCGTCTTCGACGGAGATCTCTACGCGGCGGTCTGGGAGCCGGGCAAAAACCAAACCGGCCATGTCTACCGTTACGCGGGCGGCAAACGCTGGATCGATTGTGGGAGCCCCGACAAAGCAAACGCAATCGCGAGCATGGCCGTTTTTAACGGAAAACTCTACGTTGGTTCGGAAAGGTACAGCGGCGGCGGGTCGTCGCTGCCGTTATCGCCCAACGAAAACGACGGCGGCAGCGTGTTTCGGTATGAAGGCGGCTCACGCTGGACGAACTGCGGGAAAATCGCGGACGTGCGAAGCGTCAGCGGATTGGCCGTATTCAACGGAAAGCTTTACGCCGGAACCGGAACCACGGGCGCCTGGCGCGACACGCCGCGAACGCGCGGCATGTATCGCTACGATGGCGATGGCAATTGGACGTCTTGCGGTTGCCCCGGTCTGCGGGTGACGCATTTGAGCGTCCACAACGGCAACCTGTTCGGCTTGAGCTACGACGCCGGAGGCTTCTTTCGTTACGATGGCGGCACAAACTGGACGCATCTGGGCCCCCTGCCCGATACCACGCAAGTCTACGCCACCGCCATCTACGAAGGCCGTCTTCATGCGGGAACGTGGCCCACCGGGTCTGTGTTCCGATACGGCGGGCCACGGAATTGGACTCATGTCGGCCGACTGGGTAAAGAGAAAGAAGTGATGGGCATGGCCGTTTATAATGGCCAGCTCTACGCGGGAACCCTGCCGTTTGCCGACGTGTATCGTTACGATGGCGGCGAGAAGTGGGTCTCGACGGGCCGGCTCGACAACACCCCCAACGTGCGCTATCGGCGGGCGTGGTCGATGGCCGTCTTCGATGGAAAGCTCTTCTGCGGCGTACTTCCCTCAGGACGCGTGCTTTCGCTGGAGGCCGGCAAAAGCGTAACTTATGATCGAAGTTTGGCGCCCGGTTGGCGGCATGTGGTCGCTGTAAAATCGAACCAGCGACTCAGTTTGTACGTCGACGGAAAACGCGTTGCCCAAAGCACGGAGTTTGATCCACTCGATTACGACCTGAGCGCCAAGGGTCCGCTGAAGATCGGCTTCGGCCAACACGACTACTTCAACGGGAAAATGAAAGACTTGAGAATCTACGACCACGCGTTGTCGGCTCGCGATATTGAACGCATGCGATCGGGCGGCTGAAGGTAAATCTTCGATCGTTCCCATGTAAAACCATCTACCGCTGGCCGGAACGGCGTCTATGTATCAACGAGCACGTCGTTTCGACTCAACCATCGGGACATACCTTTTCCCAACGGCCAGACGTCGTCTTGCAACGTTCGGTGAGTGCGTTATAAACGCCACCTGAGATCCTCTCCAACGATTCCAGAGCCGTTCACGTCACCGCCCCATCGAACCGGATAGGCCCATGTACGACCGACAAGCGTTAATTGAAATCGTCCGCGAAAAAGCGCTCACTTTTGGCGATTTCACACTCGCATCGGGTAAAAAGGCGAGTTTTTATCTCGACTGCCGCAAGGTGTCGCTGCACCCCGTGGGCGCGAACCTGATTGCGGAGGGAATTCTGGAATTATTGGGTGAGAATCCGCCCGACGCCATCGGCGGCATGGCGATCGGGGCCGACCCAATCACCGCTTCGGTGGTCACCCTAGCCGGCCAGCGGAACATTCCCTTGCGTGGGTTCATCGTGCGGAAAGAGGTCAAGCAGCACGGCGTCGGGCGCATGGTGGAAGGCCCTGTTCAGCCGGGAGACCGAGTCATTATTGTCGAAGATTCCGTCACCACCGGCGGCAGCGCGCTGCGGGCGGTGGCCCACGCCAAGGAGTTCGGCTTGCAAATTGAAGGGGTGGTGGCTATTGTCGACCGCTTGGAAGGCGGGCGGGAGGCATTCGCCGCGGAAGGCCTTGTTTTACAGACGTTGCTAACCGTGCGAGATTTTGGCATCGAACCGGCGGCGGGTTAAGGCGAGCGGAGAGATTTGGGCTGCGCGGCTGAAGTCGTTACCGTCGTTCCATGGAAATTCCGGGCGTTTAGGCGAGCGGCTGTTGAGAATATACCAGTTCTACGGTGGGCGGGCCGCGCCGTTGGAGTTCAGCCTTTAGGCTGTTTATATGCGGGAACAGATGAAAACATGCTGAAGCATGAACTCCAACGGCGCCCGTCTTACCGGTAAGTAGTTGGTAAATTTCCATCTGCCGCTCGCCTAAAAGCACCAAACACGCAGGATGCGCGCTCGGGTCGGGAGGACCGCCATGGAGACATCGCTTCATCGACAGCTCAAAGTTCACTACGCCGGCGAAGGCGCCGAACTTGAGGTCGTGTTGGGGCGTTATCGGATCGATGTCGTGGTCGGCCAACAACTGATCGAAATCCAACACGGTTCGCTGTCGGCCATTCGCGATAAAGTGCGCGATCTGCTCCAAGAGCGTGAAGTGCTGGTGGTGAAACCGATCGTGGCCGCGAAAACGCTCGTCAAACTCCAGCGGAAGGGCGGGAAAGTTTTGCAGCGGCGGCGGAGTCCTAAAAAAGGCTGCCTGCTCGATCTCTTCAACGAACTAGTCTATTTCACGAAAACCTTCCCGCACCCCAGGCTGACGCTGGAAATCGTGCTGGTCGACGTGGAAGAGCACCGCTATCCCCGCGCGCGGCCCTCGCGGCGAGGGAAAAAATATCAGGTGCAAGATCTGAAACTGTTGGGCGTCCGGCAGACGCATCGGTTATGCACGCCGCACGATTTATTAGCGCTGCTGCCGCCAGATCTTCCGCCGACGTTCAACACCGCGCAGTTGGCCGAAGCGTTGGGCGTCAAACAATGGATGGCGCAGCGGATCGCCTATTGCCTCCGCCACACGGGCGCCGCCCGGCAAGTCGGCAAGCAAGGGAACTTGCTGCTGTACCAGTTGCGCCGCGCGGCGTGACGCCCATTAACCGGCGGCTATTATCTTTCCAGGATGAGAAATCGGTTCTTCCGTGATTTTAATAGGCCGCTTCGGAATGTGGGCGCGTCATGCTCACCTCATTTCGGGCTCGACAAAGGGCGGTATTTCTTGAAAGGGGCCCGGTCGTCTTCGCCATCACGCGCGGCCCTCAAGTGCGGGGCGCAGGACCGCTCATGACGGCGAAAGCAAAGCGATGGTCTTGATTTTTCTTCATGCCACTTGAGTCGACTACTCACGTTTATCGAACAGCCCGGCCGTGTGGAGGTGCTCGTTGTGTCGGGCGATGTCTTGTTCCTGGAGGCCGTTGCTGATTTCAATCGCCAAGACGCATTCCGCTTCTTGGTTTTCGTATTGCGCGCTGACGGTCAGGCGGCCTTGTTCGTCGAACCGCATGATGACATCGATCGATCGTCCGGCCGGTTCGAGGCCGCCGAAGTCGTCGAGACGCCCAACGCCCAATACTTCGGCGCTGTCGGCGTCTTGGGTGTCTCCTTGCGTGACTTCAAAAGTGATGCGCACGCCGGTTTGCGTTTCCGAGGCCGTGACAAATCGTTTGCGAGCCTCCACCGGCGTGAGGGAATTCGAGGGTATCAGCACGGAGTTCTTCCATTGGCCGCCGCTGAGCACTTTCACGCCCACGCCATGCGCGGTAACGAACCGCAGCCGCGGAGGATGCTCGGCCGCCGATTGCCGCGGGTGCGTCTGCTGCTCGACAGGCGCCAGTTCGTAGCCGGCGCTGGCTGGTAAGCCATCGTCCGGCGGTGAGGAGTCTGGAGCAGACTCGCCAACCTCGCCAGACTCGCCAACCGCCGTTGGCGGTGGGGCGGGGCGGTTTTCCGCCAACGGTGAAATCACGGCGGCGCTTTCCAACTCAAGCATTTGTGCGTAAATAGCGGCGCCCTTGGCCACGGCCTCGATCGGGTTCACGCCACAATCGGCAGGGAAGCCGGCCTCGGCTGCGAGCATTTCCCGCACGGCGGGCATGTACGTGGCGCCGCCAATGAGCAGCACGCGGTCGATATCGGCCCACGTGAGCGAGGCGTCGTCGAGCGCCATGCGGACGGTCAGTTTTGTCGTTTGAATGAGATCGGCGGTGGCGTCTTCAAACTGCGCGCGCGTGATCGTCGCGACATGCCTTTTCCCCTGCGCGAACACCG
The DNA here is from genome assembly GCA_003233175.1 of Planctomycetaceae bacterium. Classification (GTDB taxonomy): domain Bacteria; phylum Planctomycetota; class Planctomycetia; order Pirellulales; family Pirellulaceae; genus SZUA-33. The sequence goes on from QIKY01000316.1 coordinate 11,895, forward strand.
TGATTTGCGCCGCCTCAGATTGCGACAGCCGCCGTTTCGCCCGTTCGCAATCGATGCGCAGGTCTTGCACGGCTTGGGGGTCGTGGCGGAGATCGGCGTTGTGCGTGCGTTGGAAATCGTCGGCCGCCCAATCGAGCAAACGTTGGTCCCAGTCGCGACCGCCCAAAGTGCGGTTGCCGTGCGTGGCCAACTCTCTGATTTCACCCTCGCCAACACGCACCACGGTCACGTCGAACGTGCCGCCGCCCAAATCGTAGACGACCACATTCCGCTGGTCCTCGGAGGAATGCATTCCCAGGGCCAGCGTGGCGGCCAAGGGTTCGTTCAAAACGCCCAGCACTTTTAGCCCCGCGATGCGGCCGGCCTGTTCGGTGGCTTGGCGGCGTTTTTCGGTGAAATAGGCGGGAACCGTGATAACGGCGGTGGAAACAGGGCCGATTTGCGGCTCCGCTTCGCGCAGCAGATGACGCAGGATGATCGCCGAAAGGCTTTCCGCCGAATGGCGGTGGCCATCGACTTCGTATTCCCAGGCGTCGCCCATATGTGCTTTCACGAATTGCACGGTTCTTTGGGCGTCGTGCCGTGCGAACTGCAATGCCACCTCTCCGGTGAGAATTTCGTCGTCTCCAAAGAACAACACGCTCGGCGTGAGCGTTTGTCCGGAAGAGTCGGTCGCTACGTGCGGCGTTCCTTGGGGGTCGATATACGCCAGCGAGGAATAAGTGGTGCCCAAATCGATGCCCACGGCTTGGCAGGCCCGCAATCGCGACACCTCGGCGGCGGGCGCCAGGAGGCGGGTGCGCTCGTCTCGGACTGCCTCGCGCGGGCGTGTTGGCGCGCCTTCGATTGCCGCCCCGCCGACGGTTTGCGGTTGCGCGTCGACCTCGAACTGTAAGCTTTCCAGGGCGGCGCCGACGTCGGCCATCGTTTGAAACCGATCAGCAGGTTGCTTCGCGACCATGCGGCGGAAGATGTTGTCTAACTCCAGGGGCGTGTCCGAGACGGCCTCTCGCAGGGAGGGAATTTCCGCCTCCCGATGCGCCAAGAGTTTGGCCACGAGCGTGTTGGCGGCATAAGGCGGATTTTCCGTCAACAGAAAATAGAGCGTGCAACCAAGGGCGTAGATGTCGGAGCGTTGGTCGGCGCTGCTGGTGTCTTCGGCCTGCTCCGGCGACATATAATCGAGCGTGCCGAGGATATTTTCACGATTGGTGAGATTCGACACATCCGAGGCGCCGCCGGCGGCGGTGTTCCTACTGCCGGCCGCCGTATTACTTTTGGCGGCGGCGTGAATACTCGCCAGCCCCAGATCAAGAATTTTGATCGAGCCTTGTTTGTCGAGCAGCAGATTCGAAGGTTTGACATCGCGGTGGATCACGCCTTGTTCGTGGGCGTAATCCAAGCCACGCGCCGCCTGCGAAATATAGCCAACCGCCTCCGCCGCCGGCAGCGGGCCATGCCGGCTCAAGTGGCGGGCAAGGTCGTGGCCGTCTATGAATTTCATCACCAGAAAATGGACGCCTTGAAATTCATCGGCATCGTAAGCGGCAACGATATTGGGGTGCTCCAGTTTCGCCGCCGCCTCCATTTCCCGGTGAAATCGTCGGACGGAACTTTTGGAACCCATCTCTTTGGCGTTCAACGTTTTGAGCGCCACAATGCGTTTCATCACCAAATGACGAGCCCGGAATACCGAGCCCATGCCGCCGGAGCCAATGTGATCGAGGATCACATAATTTCCCAGAAGCAACTTCCCGCCCCGATTCCGCATGAGCTGCGAAGCCTGGTGGTCGGTCAGGAATTCACGATCCACCAATTCGCCGACGATGCCTTCCAGCAGCCGGGCTTGGGAAGCGCCGCCCGCCTTGGATTCCGAAAGTTCTTCCTGAAGCGAGGTGGAAATAGCGTTCACCAGCGACTCGGCCTGGTCGCTCGATGCTTGCCCGCTTCGAGACAAAAAGGCGATAATCATTTCGATCGTGGCGGATATGATGCAACCTCCCCAGACGGCGCCGAAAAACTAGCGAGCTTGAATTATAGTGGCGGCACGAGGGCAATGCTCAATCGTTGGACGGAGTTTCTTGGCGAACCGAATCCTCAGGCTGGGCGATAAAACGATAACCGGTGTCGCGAATGGTGAGGAAATGGCGCGGCTGGGCGGGGTCGTCCTCGAAAATTTTTCGCAGACGCCGCATGAATTGGTCCGGCGCGCGCGTGTTGACATGCCCCGGCAAGTTCCAAACGTTCTCCAGCAGTTCCTCTCGGGGAATAACCCGGCCTTCATTCGCGACAAAAAACTGCAAGAGTTTCACCTGGAGCGGCGTCAAACGCACCACGGCGCCCCGGACATGCGCTTCGTAGGTGGTGAAATCGACCTTGGATTTGCCCACGTAGGCGATCTCGGTGGAAGGCGGATTGACCGAACTCCCCCGCCGTAACGACAACTGAAGCAGATTTTTCACACGGCTGAGCAACTCGTCCAGATCGAAGGGCTTCATCATGTATTGGTCGGCGCCAACGTCGAAGCCACGGGCCCGGTCTTCGGCCAGGGTTCGGGCGCTGAGAATCAGGATGGGCGTCGTGTGGTTGGATTCGCGAATCTTTTCGCAGACTTCGTAACCGCTCATGCCCGGCAGCATCAGATCGAGCAGAATCAGACTGATATCGTTGGGGTTTTCGTCCATCAGCCGCAGCGCGGCCGGGCCATCGCTGACCACCGTAACGTGATAAGACTCACGCTCCAGGTTGAATTTGATGCCGGTCGCGAGATGCAGTTCGTCTTCGACCACCAATATATGACTACGCTCAATCACGGGAGTTCCTGTCAGAGCGGCAAAAACAACTTTTTGGCCAAGCCCCCTTTCCGAGGGAATGGGGAGATTTAGATTTTACCACATTTTGAAATGCCGATTCGCGTCGGCGGGGTCGATTTCTCGGAGGAATTCCGGCCAACTGCGGTTGCAAAATCAATCACCGTTGGTAGATTATCGTTCCTAAGTTGTTGTGTTGGTTGTAGGTATAGATTTTTCAGGCAGGCAATACTCGCCCAAAGAGGCAGGTAGTAGCCAAATTAAGGAGATTCAGCGAATCGGAGACGTTCGTCGGCTGGCGTAGGGAGTAGCCGTCGTCGACGCGAAGGCTGTATGGTAGCATATGACGATTACGAAAGACCGCAAGCAAGAACTGATCCTGGAGCACAAACGCGGCGACAACGACACCGGGTCGCCTGAGGTGCAAATCGCGATTCTTACTACGCGAATTAACAACCTTACCGCTCACATGCAAGCGAACAAGAAAGATCACGCCACCAAGCGTGGTTTGCTGGGTATGGTCAGCCAGCGCCGAAGGTTGCTCGACTATCTGAAGGAAATCGAACCGACGCGTTACGTGGAAATCATCCAGAAACTGTCGATTCGTAAGTGATCCTGCACGGCCATTCCCGTCGTCTTCTTCTCTCTTCGCCCGTACTGGCGTCGTCTCTTTCGCCGGTTTGATCGGTGGCTTGCTGCGCGCAGCCAGTGCTTTCGGTCGGGTTGTTCTGAGAACGTGTTTTGAAAAAAAAGTACGATGGCCTTCCAAGGCCGTCGGTTTGCTCTCGGAACACCCTGTTTGGAAGGCCATCGTACAACTTATGTATAAACAACAGCCTTGGAAGGCTATCGTATAGGGTGAGTCGCATTTCAAAATACGTTCTTTAGTGCAAGCGATTCTTTGAGTGAAGTTGATGCTTGGGGTCGGACTTGTTGAAACGTTGGAAAATTGTAGGAAAGAAAATCAAGTGAAGGTACGCGTAGAAAAGAAAATCAGAAATTTCGTCCTCTCCTTCGAGACGGGCTTCCTCGCCAAGCAGGCCACCGCCTGTGTCATGTGTACATACGGCGAGACCGTTGTTCTCAATGCCATTGTGACCGGTTCGCCCCGGCCCGGAATTGACTTTTTCCCCCTGATGTGTGATTACCGCGAACGCACTTCGGCGGTCGGCAAGTTCCCCGGAGGCTTCAAAAAACGCGAAGGGCCGCCGACCATGAAGGAAACGCTCACGGCTCGTCTGATGGACCGCCCCATCCGGCCGTTGTTTCCCAGTTGGTTCAAAGACGAAGTGCAATGCCAGTCGATTGTGCTTTCGCACGACAAACAAAACGACGCCGACATGCTCGCCATGAACGGCTCCGCCACCGCCGCCCATATTTCCTCGCTGCCCTTCGACGGGCCTGTTTCGTCGGTCCGTATCGGTCGCCTGGGCGATGAACTGGTGGCCTTCCCCACGGCCGACGAGTTGGAAGAAAGCGATCTGGATTTGATCGTCTCGGGAAATCAAGATTCGATCTTAATGATCGAAGGTTTCGCCCGGGAAATGCCTGAAGACGAAATGCTCGATGCGCTCGCCTTCGCCCACGGCGTGGTGAGGGAAATTTGCGAACTGCAACAGGAATTTTACGCCAAGGTCAATGTCGTCAAAACGCAGTACGATATTCCCGAAAGTGATGGCCTCTACGACCGCCTCAAGGACGCCTACTACGAAGACTACAAAGCCGCCCAGCAAACCGATGGCAAGCAGGCTCGCGCCGATGCCGTGCGGGCCTTGAAGGAGCGGGCTCTGGCCGAAGTTATTCCCGACCCTGACGCCGAAGGCGCCATTTGCAAGCGGGCTTTCGGCGGCGCCTGGCACGATTTGGAAGGACGCGTCGTGCGAGATTTGATTCTCGCCGGCACGCGGTCCGACGGCCGCGATGGCAAAACGCTCCGCGCCATCGAGTGTTACACCGGTGTTCTGCCCAGAACGCATGGCTCCGCGATCTTCCAACGCGGCGAAACGCAAGCGCTCGTAACCGTGACGCTCGGCACCGGTCGCGACGAACAACGCGTCGATGGCATGTTCGAGGAATACACGAAACGCTTCATGCTTGATTACAACTTCCCGCCGTTTTCGGTGGGAGAATGCCGGCCGATTCGCGGTCCTGGCCGTCGTGAAATTGGTCATGGCGCCCTGGCCGAACGCAGCGTCAATCCGATTTTGCCCGCCCCCGAAGACTTCCCCTACACGATTCGCGTGATTTCGGAAATCCTCGAATCGAACGGGTCGTCTTCCATGGCGAGTGTTTGCGGCGCCACGCTGGCGTTGATGGACGCCGGCGTCAAAATCACCAACCCGGTGGCCGGCATTTCGGTCGGGCTGGTTCAGGAAGGCGACCAATGGATGCTCCTCACCGACATTCTCGGCTCCGAAGATCACCACGGCGATATGGATTTCAAGATCGCCGGAACGCAAAACGGCATCACGGGCATCCAACTCGACCTCAAAATCAAGGGCGTCAGCGAAGAGATTATTCGCGCCACCTTGGCGCAATCGAAAGATGCTCGCCTAGACATTCTACGCAGCATTCTGACCGCCATTCGCGAGCCGCGTGAATCGACGTCGGAGCACGCACCGCGTTTGCTTCGCACCAAGATCGATCCCGAAAAGATCGGCCTCCTGATTGGTCCGGGCGGAAAAAATATTCGCTCGATTCAGGAATCGACCGGCACGGTGGTCGAAGTCGACGACGACGGCACCGTGACCGTCGCCAGCAGCAACGCCGAATGGGCGGATAAAGCGCTGGCGTTGGTGGAGGCCTGCACGGCCACGGTCCAGATCGGGAAAATTTACGATGGCCGCGTGGCCAGCGTGAAGGATTTCGGCGCCTTTGTGGAAATATTGCCCGGCCGCGATGGGCTTTGCCATATCAGCGAACTCTCGAACGAGTATGTCGGCAACGTGGCTGATATTTGCAGCGTGGGCGACGAAATTAAGGTCAAGGTGATCGACGTCGATGGCCACGACCGCGTCAAACTCAGCCGCAAAGCCGCTATGATCGAACTCGGTCTGATGGACGAAAAACCGGCCGAAGGCGGGCAGGAAAAAGAGAAAGCGGGCGGGCGGCGGCGCTAGGCGGCTGTTGGTAACCTGTACGTTGCATTGAAGAATTCACCGCCCGGCGACAAAAGTCGCCGGGCGGTTTTCATAGGCGCTCATGGGGTGCGGGAGCGCACTTTGTCGCCCACCGTTGGAGTGTACGCTTCAGAGTGTTTTCGTCTTGCAGAAGCGTGAACTCCATGGCCGTACCTCGTGCGGAGAAATACTGTTGTACAATGGCCTTCCATCGTTCATGAAACGCCGGTTTCTTCTCGGTGCTTTAGGCTAAAAAACCATGAATCAACATCTTGACCCTAAAAAAGAGGCCCACATTCAACAGCTCCGTGAGCAATATCATGAGCTTGCACGGCTGGCCGGAGAACTGGCCCACGAGATCAAAAACCCGCTGTCGGTCATTCGCATGAACATGGACCTACTGGCCGAAGATTTCGCCGACGCTGAGTCGGGTCGTGATCGGCGGGCCCTGCAGACGATTGAAATTGTCACGAATCAGTGTGCTCGCTTGGAGTCGCTGCTGAACGATTTCCTGCGTTTTTCGCGTGTCCAACATTTGAACATGACGCCGGGGAATCTGAATCGTCAATTGGAAAACGTACTCGATTTTTTTTCGCCTCGCGCTGCGGAGGCGGGCGTCGAGGTGATTCGCTACCTTGACCCAGACCTGCCTTCGGTGCTCTTCGACCCCAACGCCATTCAGGCAGCGCTGGTGAATCTTGTTAAGAATTCGCTGGAGGCCATGCCTGAAGGCGGCCAACTGACGGTTCGCACGCGCGTGACTCGCAAGGGCGTCGCAGCGGATTTGATCGACAGCGGTCTGGGCATGGATGAAAACACCGCCATGCACATGTTCGACCCATTCTTTTCGACCAAGGAAAGCGGTTCGGGATTGGGGCTGCCCACGGCTCGAAAAGTGATCGAAGCCCACGGCGGCCGCATCGACGTTCAAAGCGCGATTAATCACGGAACAAAATTCACGCTCGAATTCCCCACGCCCACCAGAATCGCCGGCGCCTGAGGGCGGCAATTTTAAGGATGCAGCAGCGCACTTTGTCGCCCACCGTTGGAGTGTACGCTTCAGCGTGTTTTTGTCTCGGACGCACGCCGAAGCGTACACTCCAACGGCGGCTGGCATCCATTCAGAATGCGGTGTTTCAACAATTCGATCCTCCGGTGGTGTTCGCTGCGCTCGACCACCGGATAATGGCTTGAAATCCCTCCGGGATAGATTTCCAGGAGAACGCCGCCGCTGGGATGGCCTTCAAACCCGCCGCCAAAAAAATTCAGGTATAAACAACAGGCCGAAAACAGGCTCGCCGAACAACGACTATGTGGTCGCCGGCTTTGGCGATTTCTCTTCCACAACGCCGGGCGTGGGGCGGAAGAATCCCACGAAGAACATCAGCACGACTGCCGCGAAAATCGCGGGAATTCCCCAGATTTTCATCCAATCCATCGTGCGAAGTTGCTGGTGGCGGCTCTCTGTTTTTTTCACGGTGAGCGATTCGATTTCAGCTTCCAGTTCGGCGGCGTCCGCCCCGCCGGCGGCGAGTTGTTTTTCCAAGACGGCAATCTGCTCGCCCAACTCTTCCACCTGAACGCCGTAATCCTTGGAAACTTGCGGCGTGGCCATGCCTTCAATCGCTCCGGCGAACTTGGCGCCTACGAACATGCCGAGTCCCAACGTGAAGAGCACCAACAAACCCTGTGCCTGAGCGCGAAGATCCTTGGGGGCGGCTTGATCGGTGTAGATTTGCCCCGTGACAAAGAAAAAGTCGTAGCAGATTCCGTGCAGCACAATACCAATCAAGATCATCCAAAATACATCATTCGAGGCGCCGAAGGCAAACAGCGTGTAACGCACCACCCAAGCCAACATGCCCACGGCCAACATCCACTTGACGCCCAAGCGAGTAAAGAAGAGCGGCATGACGAGCATGAAAATAATCTCGGACATCTGCCCGTAGCCCATGGTCAGACCGATAGGCCGGCCGGTCATTTCGACGACGCGGCTGGCAATCTGGTAATAAAACGCCAGTGGGATGCAGATCAAAATCGAGCTTACCAAAAACACCAGGTAAGACCGGTTTTTCAGCAGCACGAGTGCGTCGAGCCCCAGCAGTTCTCGCACCGTCACTTTGCCTTGCTTGACGGGCGGCGTGTCGGGCAGGGCGAATGAATAAAGTCCTAGGAAAACCGCCGCGCCGGCGGCCAAATAGAACATGGAAACGGTGGTTTCCCACTTGGCGTCTTCCGGCCCCATGAACGACAACAAGAGACCCGCGGCAATCCAACCGATCGTGCCGAAGACGCGAATCAGGGGAAACTGTTGTTCGGAATTCGTCATGCTGCGCATGGCGATGGTGTTGGTCAGCGAGAGCGTGGGGAAGAAGGTCAGCATGTAGCCGAAGAAGACAATATTGATCATGTTCGGCGAGGGCTCCGCCGCTTGCATCAGCGTGGTGGCGGCAAACATGATGCCGCCGCCCGCCAAATGCATCACACCCAACACGCGTTGCGCGGAGAAGAAGCGGTCGGCGATCAGCCCCACGAACAGCGGCGAAATCATGCCCGCGATCGGACCCACGGAATACATCCAACCGAAGTCGCCGGCTCCGAAGCCAATCGTTCCCAGATAGTTAGGGCCGGTTACATACCAGGCGCCCCACACGAAAAACTGGACAAACATCATGATCGACAAGCGAATGGTAACAGACTCTTTCATCGAGGCGGCTCTCTACAAAGGTAAAAACTGGCTCATCGCGAATGATCGGCCCGGCGCGCGGACGGGAGGCAGCGAGCCGATATTCTAACCGAGGCGACACGCGCAGCAACAGTCTCGGGAGGCGGGAACTCAAAAGAACACCAGAGCGGCCGCGTGTGTTCAAGTGCGTCGAAACGTTCTACAATTCCAAGTTTGCACTTGGCGCCGGCGCCCCGTTGGGTCGGCCTCCTCATAAATAGCGAGCATTCCATGCGACAGGTGGGAACATTACCCGACGAACAAGAGGCCGCTCAATTTATTGATTACTTGTTTACGCTCGATATCGACGCGCAAGCCGATCAAGCCGCCGACGGCTGGGCGATTTGGGTCCGTGATGAAAATCTGCTTGAACCGGCCCAGGAGAAACTCGCCGAGTTCCTGAAAAACCCGCAGGCCGAGCAATTTCGCGCCGCCCGTCAGGCGGATGCCTTGCGTGTGGAAAAACGCAAGAAGGCCCAGCGCGTCCAGAAGCAGCAGGTGCAAATGCGGCAGCACTGGAACCGGCCCGCTTCGCAGCGGCGTCCGATCACGATGGCGCTGATTTTCATTTCCGTGATCGTGACCGTGATGTCGGATAGGGGTCAAAATTTCAGCGGCGCGGTAATGCGGAGCCTGCTGTTCTGCGACACGATGCAGTCGGCGGAATGGGACATCAACTCCACATCTGACCGCCTGATCAACATCAAGCAGGGGCAGGTCTGGCGATTGCTGACGCCGATTTTCGTGCATTACGGCATTATGCATATCGTATTTAACATGTACATGCTGTACCAACTAGGCGGCCTGGTGGAGGAATATTACGGTTCGAATTGCTTGGCGCTGATCGTACTGTTCACCGGTGTGATTTCGGTGACGGTCTCTTCACTGATGCCGTTTCGGCTCATTATTCCACTCGGCGGCGATGGAGGTACACCCTACGGCGCGGGGATGTCGGGCGTATTGTTCGGCATACTGGGGTATCTTTGGGCGAAAATGCTGTGGGACGCCTCCAACGCCGTGCCGCTCAACCCCAACACCATTCTGATCTTGCTCATTTGGTTGGGATTGGGCGTGTTCGGCGTGCTGGATCGAATGCTGGGCGCGAATATCGACAACTGGGCGCACGCGGTGGGCCTGCTCAGCGGAATGGCGGCGGGCTACCTGAGCCGATTTTCGCTCAAAGGCCGCAAGTAAGGAGCGCTCGAGAAACTATACTTCGCATGTTTGAGAATGGCTCGTTTGACGGCAAGCCGCAGGAGGCTGTACTAAAATCGGTTGGCGAGGCCGTCATTTCGTATGCTCCAGACGCGAAGCCTCTCGTGGAATGATTTACTGCTCCCGCGACTGAGAAAGAAGTTCAAACGCGAGCGATTCGTCAAAACCCAATATCGGCGCCGCCCTTTGCTCGGCGTTGGGCGACACGGAATCATCGGACTTACTTCGAGCGGCGTACAGGCTGTAGTTGTTCCGTCAATCGCTCAAACTGAGCCAATTGATTTGACAACAAATCATCGGCCCCGCCGGGCGCCAAAGGACCGTTCGAGCCATTGCTGTCGTCTTAGGCGAGCGGCAGATGGAAATATACCTATATACAAGCACGAAGCGCAAGCGAGTGAATCAGCAAACGGTCATTCCCGCGTGGGTGGGAACCTGTTGTTTATACATAAGTATCTCAGATTTTACGCTGCTTTGGCACGATATTTGCGCTCTGAGATTGGCAGGAATTAACCTGCCAT
>QIKY01000080.1 GCA_003233175.1 Planctomycetaceae bacterium
GGGAAACCAAAACCAAGGAAATTTGCTACACGGTCTGCAAGCCGGTTTGGGAAACCAAAACCAAAGTGACGCACTACACCGTTTGCAAGCCGGTTTGGGAAACCAAAACCAAGGAAATCTGCTACACGGTCTGCAAGCCGGTTTGGGAAACCAAAACCAAGGAAATTTGCTACACGGTCTGCAAGCCGGTTTGGGAAACCAAAACCAAGGAAATCTGCTACACCGTCTGCAAGCCGGTTTGGGAAACCAAAACCAAGGAAATCTGCTACACCGTCTGCAAGCCGGTTTATGAAACTCGTGAACGCGAAGTGTGCCACGTGGTTTGCAAGCCGGTTCACTACACGAAGGAAGTGAAGCAGTGCGGCGGCCACTGGGAAACTCAAATTACGGAGTGCCCTGGTCGTATCATTAAGAAGAGCGTGCAAGAGCCAGGATGCTGGAAATGGGATCCTTGCCGATGCTGCTGCGTGTACGTTCCCGGCGCCTGCAAGGTTGTCGAGGTTCAGTGCCCGCCCCGCAAAATCTGCAAGAAAGTCTGGGTTCCGGAAATCAAGGTTCGCACGATCAACTGCGTTCGCTACGAGCGTGAAGTCGTGAAGAAGATGGTGCCGTACACGGTCTGCCGCATGGTTGCCGAAAAACGCACCAAGACCTGCACCTACAAGGTGTGCCACATGGTCAAGGAGCAACGCTCCAAGACCTGCACCTACAAGGTCTGCCACATGGTGCCCGAGAAGCGTGTCAAGACTTGCACCTACAAAGTGTGCCACATGGTGAAAGAGCAACGCACCAAGACCTGCACCTACAAGGTGTGCCGCATGGTCAAGGAGCATCGCACCAAGACTTGCACCTACAAGGTGTGCCACATGGTTCCCGAGAAGCGTGTCAAGACTTGCACCTACAAGGTCTGCCACATGGTGCCCGAGAAGCGTGTCAAGACTTGCACCTACAAGGTCTGCCATATGGTCAAGGAGCAACGCACCAAGACCTGCACCTACAAGGTGTGCCACATGGTCAAGGAGCAACGCACCAAAACCTGCACCTACAAGGTGTGCCACATGGTTCCCGAGAAGCGTGTCAAGACTTGCACCTACAAAGTCTGCCACATGGTTCCCGAGAAACGCACCAAGACCTGCACCTACAAGGTGTGCCACATGGTCAAGGAGCACCACACGAAAGAAGTACCCTACACGGTCTGCAGCTACGAAAAGCACATCGTGACCAAGAAAGTTCCTTACACGGTCTGCAAGCCGGTTCACTACACGAAAGTCGTGAAAGTGGCTCGCCGCGTGGCCACCAAGGTTCCCTACACGGTCACACGTTGCGTGCGAAAAGTGGTTTGCAAGCAAGTACCCGTGAAGGTTTGCTGCCCCACATCTTGCTGTGGCGGCTAAACTTCGTTGGCCTCAAAGGGCCTTTACCTCAGGCGGCCGAATACTGATTTCGGTATTGATTTGATTCGATGCAAGATCGCTACTTAAGCCGCACGACGTAAAAAAACTGGTCTGGATAACGAATGGCGGTCTGATCACTCTTTGATCAGGCCGCCATTTTTCGTTCTTGCGTTACCAGCGGTTTTGTTCACAAACAAGAGAGTGTGTCCGTCGACCGGAGTTCCCCAGGGACATCCGCCAAACGAGGAATACCGAATATGAAACCATTGGACGGCACCACCTCGGCCCCGGCGTTTATTGGCGCCGTGTATTAGTACCGTGTATTAGTACCGTGTCGCGGGGGCCAAACGCGTGCGGGAGGGGCGGCGCGATTGCAACTGTGAGATTTCCGTTGTTCGCCCGCCAGGCGTTGTATGTTCCCATTGCAGCACGGTTTGCCGGGGATGGCCCGGCGGTTGAGGACGCGTCAGCGTGACCGAAAGCGGCGCCACCGCGGCCGTAGAACCGGGCGTGTAGGTGGTTGCGACCGTGTCCGTTGGCGCTGCTGTTTCATTTGGCTCCGCTGCCGGGGCGGCAGTGGAAGACGCCGTGTCGTGGCCGCCGCTTTTGCGCGAAGCGTACCAGCCTTTCGATGTGCTCTTGGCAGCCGATGCAATAGGCGCCATAACTTTTCCCGGCGCCGAATCATCTTCTCTTGAAGTGGAAGACGAGGAATGATCTCTTCGCGCCGATGCCAACTGCACCGGAGTCGTGCGGGTATTGCGGCCGCGAATCGAGGCAATCGCTTGTTGGTTGGTGGGGCGGCCCTGTCGGACCCATTCCAGCCACGTGACCTGCAACTCCGAAAGACTTTGGAAGTCGTAATGATGGTGCGTGGCGGCGGGCCAGTTGTCGGTCTTTAAGCCTTCGCCCACAAAGGCCACGAAGCGGCGCTTGCCGCCCTGTGCGATTAAGAATTGCGCCAACGCGTATCCTTGCGAATACAGAGGCATGATGTCGGCGGGATATTCCGTCATGGCGAACATTCGATTGAAAGCGATGCCCCGCCCCGTGGTGAGAAATTCGGTGAGGAGATGTTCTTGTTTCTGTTTTTCGCTCACATGTTCGACCGTCGTGCAAGCGCCTTCATCGGCCCAGCGGGGCAACGGTTGGCCGAAGTGCGTGGCGAAAATCGTGTGCGTGATTTCGTGCGGCAACACGGAATCGAGCACGCGCTGGCGCGAGCCTTGAATCGTCATGCGCCAGCCGGAAGGTCCTCGTCCTCGAAAAATGAAGCTGGTGGCGCCTCCCGCGCCCAAGGCGGCATTCACTTGGGCGCGAATCGGGCAGGGATGCCGCCAAGGCGGCAGTTCGCGTCCCAGCCACTCCAGGGCCAGATCTTTGCGGAAGCGTTCGGCGTGTTGGCCGATTTCGTGAGCCAGTTCGACGGTCGGGGCGTCGACGATAAAATTCGGGGTCCTGTAGCTGGCGCCGAGTGACAGCATCGCCAGGGCCGCGCAGCAGACGCGGAGAATTCGAGCTTCCATGCTCCTTCGCTCCTAAACTTGGTGTGGCCTTCCTTCGCACGACGATTCCTTCGCCGGCGCTACCGAAGTTTGCCTACGGGAGCAAACAGCGGGCCAAACGAACTCCCTGCCACTGGCCGAACGCTCAAACCTCTGTGTGTTAAACGGGTTGCGTCGAGCAACTTATTTTTGCCGGCTCGGCTTGGCGGAAGTCATTTGTAAGATTTACCAACCTAATCTATAGGCGGTGAATTTACCTAGCCCGATTTTTCCCAGACGCCGTCAGGGTGTCTTCGGCGCCACCGACCCTTTTGGCCACGTTTTCTGCTGTTTTTTCGCCCAAGCTGTTGGCGGGTGCTCGTTAGCGTGCGTCGAATCGTATCACGCCGTCCCAGTTGGCCGGCGCGATGCGGTTTCGCTGGGCGATTTGCACCATGAGAAAGTCCTTGGCGAAGTCGGCGGCGGGAACTTGGTGCAGCCGTTCAAAGGCCAGATTCCAATCGCCCTCCAGGAAGGCTTGCAGCGCCTGCTCATAAGCGGCCAGATGTTCATCTCGCAGACTGGGAAGCTCCGCTTCGCCGGGCAGCAATTCGCTGACTTCCAAAGAGGTCGTCATGCCGGGCGGTTGGATGACCGCCAGCCGCCGCACGCGCACGCCGTCTAAGGAGACCCGCCGTATTTTTTCGGCAGTTGGTTCGTCGAGCAGAATCGGCGCCCGCAGCAGTTTCGTCAGCCCTTCCAAACGCGACGCCAAGTTCACCACCGGCCCAAATACGGTCACTTTCACTTGGTCGGCGGCGCCCATTTTTCCGGCCACCGCGCGACCCGAAGCGATGCCGATGCCCATGCGAAAGGCATGTAACGGGTGCTCGCTTTGCGCGGCTGCGGCGGCAAAATGCGAACGGATGTCGAGCGCCGCGCGGCAGGCGCGCTCGATGCCGTCGCCTTGCTCGAACGGCCAGCCCCAGAAGCCCATGGCGGCGTCGCCGTGGAAGTCGCCCACGACGCCGCCATGCTGGTGAATGGCGTGTGTCATGACGCCCAGCGCCCGGCTGACGCGCTCCAGCAACCCCAACAAATCGTCGGCCGATTCTTCCGAGTGCCGGGAAAAACCTCGCAAGTCGCAGAACAACGTCGTGATATCGGTTTCACGCGGCGCCAGCACTTGGTCGGGGTCTTGTTCTCCGAGCGCTTCGAGAACCAGTGGTGAGAAAAACTGACCCAGCGACGCATTGCGCCGCTCCAATCGCTGCAACGAACGCAACGCGCCGACCGTGGAAGCCACCAGTTGCACGAACTTGAATTCGTCGCGCAGGTTGTCAGCGTTCAGCGCCAACGGCGTTTGGCCGTGGGCGTCGGAACCGTGCTCCTCGGCGCGGCCGGCAATATACACCAGCCACTGCTGGCTGTTGTTTTGCGGCGCCAGCGTGCAGATCGCCCAATCAACATCGGGGCGCTGGGTGAAACCAACTTTGTTCGTGGACTCTTGGTCTTCCGCCGTCGGGCTCCAAACATGCAACACGCATTCCCGCGATTCAAGAGCCCGCTCCAGCAGCCGACGGCTGGGGTGGAAGTCGTCGTGCGTCAGCGTACGACGATCCCAATGCAACACCTCGAACGGTTCGTCGGGCCGTTGGACGATGATCGCCGCAGCCGTGGCGCGAGGAATGCCTCGCAGCAACGCCATGATCAGTTTCGCACACAGGTCTTCGTCGTTCGACGCACTCTGGATAATTTCCGGCAAGCGGCCGAGGATATCGATTCTCTGCTCCGCGTTGCGAAAAGGCGCGTCGTGCAAAAACTCTGGGCTGAGCGTTTCCTCGCAGCGGGGAGAAGGCGCCTCGAGCGTGATTTCGGCCTGTTGTTCGGCGACGGTGAAGGTCGCGCCACCGATCACGAAATGCTCGCCGGGCCGTACGAGGAACCGATCGCTGGGGGCGCCGCGAAAAAAAATCGGGTTGGCGGCAGTGGGTAATCGCTCGACGCGCAGCCGCCGCCCATCCCAGATGGCGGCGGCGTGCCGGCGCGAGATGCGGTCGTCCCAGGGAGTGGCCCAGGGACCGCCTTCGCGACCGATAACAAACGCCTCGCCTTCCTTGAGGACGCGCCGCCAACGATGGAGGGGATGCATTCCCTGGGCAACCAGATCAGGCATGACTGTTTGTGCTCTCTTCAGTCGTTTGGCGGAGTCTCAAGCGTTTCTTGTTTGTGCAACGAGGTGGTGGCGTGGGGCCCCAGGGCGGCTCGTTTCGTCACCGAGCGAGAGCCGATAAACATCCGTTGCACAAAATACCACAACGCGACAACCACCGCCAAAAATACCAGCAACGCCGAAACGCCCTCCCGGATCAGCCTCGCGCTGAGTCGATGCACCGGCGCGATCGCGGCTTCGTAATCTTCCTGCACCAACACCACCAGCCCCGAATCAACGTGCTGGTGTTTCCCTGGTTCATTTCGCCCGTCTGAGCCCGCGTGATCATGCGATTGAAACACCGGCGCCTGGGCCACGATCCAATCCTTGGCGTAGGCGGCGCCGGCTTTATCGTCACCCAGCGGGTCGCGATACAGCAGTGAATGGCGGGCGGCAAGATCGGCCAAGTCGACGCGATATTGCGAGAACCGCTGCGGAAGTTTTTCCTGTTTTTTCAGCACTTCGTTGAACAGCGGGTGTTGCAAAATGACGCCGCGTTGGGCGCCGGGGCGGTTATCAACCAGGACGGCGAATTGCGTGGCGCCGCCCTCGAATTTCATGAAGTCGCCTAGCTCGACGGTCAAAGCCAGAATACCCACAAACTGCCCGTCTTTTATGATCGGCGTCGAGACAGCGACTTTCCAGGCGTCGGTCGCGGTGCTGGGGAAAGCGGCTGAGAGGTGCGTCTGGCGAATGTGTTGGCGCGGCGCCTGTTGGCTGGCGTCGAGAGTAACATCTTGGCGGCCGCCGTGGAAATACGTACGGTAGGAAAAGTTGCGGCCGATCGGCGTGCGCGAAGGTTGCGTGTCGAAAGCGGCCGCCAAGTGCGTGCCCTGCGTATTGCAGACAAACCAACTCGCCGCGCGGGGCAAATCGGCAGAGCGCATCATCGCTTCCACGCGCGCTTGCAATTCGAGGCGCTGCGGCAGGGCGTCGAACTCTTTTCGCACGTCGTCCTGGAGGTCGTTGTTGCGAGGATCGTTCAGCAATTGAAACTCCGGCGTTCGCCCGGCGACTTCCTCCACATCCGCCACAAGCTGGCGAAATTCGGGGTCGGCGGCCACCCGCTCCACGGCGGCGAAATACCGTTCAATTTCATGCGAGACAAGCCCCGCGGCGAATTGCGCCGCCCAGTCGTTCGAT
The DNA here is from genome assembly GCA_003233175.1 of Planctomycetaceae bacterium. Taxonomy (GTDB): domain Bacteria; phylum Planctomycetota; class Planctomycetia; order Pirellulales; family Pirellulaceae; genus SZUA-33. Next base: position 6,234 of record QIKY01000080.1, read on the forward strand.
TCCTGTGCTTGTTTGGTCAGACCCCTATCGGTCTGGCGAATGGCCTCCTGGAAACCGCGCCAACCGAAAAAAGCCATCACCAAAAACAACAACAACGGCGCCACAAAAAGGGACACCATCAGCGGTCGCCTGGACCGCGCTTCGGCCCGCTCCGCCAACGCTTCGAGCACCTGTTGCGGACCGGCGAATCGTTCGTTGGGGTTCACAGCCAAGCAGCGTTCGATGATCTCGGCGAGGGGGCGGTCCAGGCCCCGGCACTTCCGACGAAGGTCGAGCGGAGGTTGGGTGTTGATGACCTGCCGGTATTTTTCCAGACGTTGGGAGAGCGCGCCGGAGGAGGCGATTTCGGCAATCGAATCGGAATCGCGATACGGAGGTTCGCCGGTGAGCATGGCGTGCATCACGGCGCCCAGCGCGTAGACATCCCAACGGGCGTCGGGCAGGGCTTGCAAATCGGCTTGCTCGGGCGCCATGTAAAACAGCGTGCCCAGGGCGGGCTTTTGTTCGTTCGACATTCGGGCCTGGCCAAAATCGGCCAGGCGCGGTTGGCGGTCTTGGTCTAATAAAATATTGCCGGGTTTGAGGTCGCAGTGCAGCACGGCCTTGCCGTGAGCGCGGGTGAGGCCAATCGCGACTTCTCGAAATATCTCGACCGCTTCGGCCACCGGCAGCGAACCTTCGCGCGTGATGAGTTCGTCGAGCGAACCGTGTTCGAGGTATTCCATCACATAGTACGGAGGGGCGGCGTCCCAACCGACGTCGAGCAATTGCACCACATATCGATCCGCCGAAAGAAACACCAGTTTTTCGACTTCCCGAGAAATGTTCGACCAATTCACGCTTTGCTCGTGTGCGTAGAATTTGATCGCGACCCGGCGGCCGGTCTTTTTTTCAAAGCCCAGCCACACTTCGCCAAAAGCGCCCACGCCAAGTTGTTGTTGCACGCTATAGCCGGGCGCTTCGGTGGGCGGCGCCGAATGACGCGCGCTCATCTGTTGGGCGCGGCGGAGTTCCTCCTCAGATTGTGCTTGTGTGTGGTCGGCTGACATGGGCGATCGTATGATGGTGGCGAATCTTGCCCCCAATGCATGGAAAACAACATCCCAAGTAGGGAGAACAAGCCGGCGGTGTTGATCGCACAACGCCCTTGGCGGGAACACCCCTCTGGCGCGCTGCATCGCGATACGGGTTATAGTATCAGAGCGACCGACGAATTCAATCTTCGCAACCTGTTGGCGGGGTAACCAGCAACCCGCCAAGGAAATAGAAGCGGTTTGCTCAGAAAATGATCAATAGTTATTTGTCAATTGTCATTTGTCATTCGATCACTCCCTCCGATGACAAATGACAATTGACAAATAACTATTGACAAATGAAAGCTTCAAGCCTTTTCAACAAACTGGCGGGATGCCGGTCACGCCCATCCGCCGCTCGCCTAACAACGCAATACCCATCCTTCTAGAAAATGACCACCCATGAGATTTCCCCCTAAACACATTCGCCTCACTCTCTTCCTGCTCATTGCGGCGGCGCTGCTCTTGGCCGCGCCCTTCGCCACAACACCGTCGTTCGCCCAAGAGAAAACGCCCGCGCCGCCTCTCGATGGCCGCGATGGCCGCACGCTCGAACTACCGCTCTTCCGCCCGATTCCCCAACTGCGAACGAAATCGAACGCGCCTGGACGGGCGAAATTTCCGGTGGTCGATGTCCACACCCATTTTCGGCATCGCCTGCACCATTCGACCCCGGAGCTCACGCGGTTTGTCGATGTCATGGATCGGCACAACATCGCCATTTGCGTGAGCCTCGACGGACAGTTAGGCGACAACCTCGAAGAACATAAAAAATACCTTTGGACGAAACACCCCCACCGGTTCGTTATTTATGCCAACCTCGATTGGCGCGGCGCCGGCGACCCAAAAGACCCCGCCACCTGGGATTGCCAACGCCCCGACTTCGCCCGACGCATGGTCAAGGCCCTGCGCGAAGCCACGCGGGCGGGCGTCAGCGGTTTGAAACTCTTCAAACAGTTTGGACTGGGCTACCGCAATAGCGATGGTTCGCTGCTCAAAATCGACGACCAGCGGTGGGACCCGATCTGGCAAGTTTGCGGCGAACTCGGCCTGCCGGTGATCATTCATACCGCCGACCCCGTGGCTTTTTTTCTTCCCATCGATGAAACCAACGAACGTTGGGAGGAGTTGCATCGGCATCCTGAATGGAGCTTTTTCGGTCCCCAATGGCCGCAGAGAGAAGCGTTGCTGGCGGCGAGAAATCGCGTGATGGCGAGGCATCCTCAAACGGTGTTCATCGGCGCCCACATGGCCAACAACCCGGAAGATTTGCAAGTCGTGGGGAAATGGCTGGAGCAATATCCTAACTTGTATGTGGAATTCGCTTCGCGCATCGGCGAATTGGGCCGACAGCCTTTTACGGCGAGAAAGTTTCTGATCAAATATGCCGACCGCGTGTTGTTCGGCACCGACGGCCCCTGGCCGGAAACGCGCGTCGCTCTGTATTGGCGTTTCCTGGAAACCTACGATGAGAATTTTCCCTATTCGGAAAAGCCTTTTCCTCCGCAAGGGTTTTGGAACATTTACGGCGTCGGCCTTCCAGACGCCGTGCTCAAAAAAATCTACTTCCAAAACGCTATGAAAATCATTCCCGGCGTACGCGAAAAACTGGCCGCCCAAGGACTACTGGAAAATCAATAAGAACCGCTCGCCTAAAAGCTTCATCCACGCAGCGTGTTGCACAAGAATTGCTCGGTCAATCCGCGCGGTGAAATCCGCCGCAACTCACGTCGTGGTGGCCTGCTCCCCAAAAGTTTGACATCCCATAGGTATCTGCTATTTTCAATCCATTCGATTGAGAGAAACAGAAGTTATGCGGCAAAGGCCGACCTCCTCCTGATTCGACAAGCGTAACATGAAACCCAGCGTCTACATCGAAACCACGATTCCCAGCTTCTACCATGAAATCCGCACCGATCCGGACATGGTGGCGCGCCGTGAATGGACTCGCGACTGGTGGGATAATCATCGCTCGAACTACGAACTATTTACCAGCGACGCCGTCATTGACGAACTGGAACGCGGTGACTTTCCAATCAAACAGGACGCACTCGCGCTGATCGAAGAACTCCCGCTTCTGGACATCGACCAAGCAACAGCGGATACTGTAAGTGTCTACATTTCGCATCACATTATGCCCGCTGATCCTGTCGGTGATGCGCTGCACTTGGCCGTTGCCTCGAACCATAAATGTGATTTCATCCTGACTTGGAACTGCCGCCATCTTGCAAACGCCAACAAGTTCGCTCAAATCCGGCGCGTCAACGGATCGGCCTATTTGTGCGGTCGCTCGTCACGCCTCTGGAACTACTTGGGGAGATCGAATCGCCATGAAAGATGATCCCGCAATTCAGGCTGTACGTGATGCACGCCACCAAATCTCCGAATCCGTCGATCACGATCCGCAAAAGCTGGTCGAATACTATCGGCAGCGTCAAGAACGGCATCGTGATCGTCTGGTCAGTCGGCAAACCGATGACTCGAATCCGCAAGACGAGAATGCGGCATGACAGTTCGTTAGATGGCTAAAGAAACAGCCACGACGAAGGGGTTGAGACGCCCGTGCATGGAATGCGGCACAACTCACATCGCGGCAAAATTTTGACATACCATCGGTATCTGCTATTCTCAATCCGTTCAATTGAGAGAAACTCTGTTTATTTTCCAAAGCTGAGTACCCATGTCGCGTTCGATGCCCGATGACACAGAAGCGATCGTACGCAGCCTCGCGCAGCTGTACGCGATGCAAGGCGCGAAACGCGAAGTTGCGATTCTCGCGCACTCTCAAGCCGACATGGAGGAAAGCGACTACGACAACTGGAATGGTGGCACATACACATACGGTCTGAATATCCGTGCTCCCGTTGCGTTATACGCTGCCCTTGGAAGTGAGGTCGAGACACTGGAGAAGGAGTTTCTTGAGCGGCTTACGCCTCTGCTGCGTGGATACCAAAACCAGCATCTTGGCGCAGTGATCATTACCGCCGAGATCAAACATGACGATGGCTGGCGTGGCAATGCAATGAACTGGCTGGATCAGTCCGACAGCCCGGCGACAGGATCGCAGCCGGAAGCCAAGTACGACTATTTCATTTCGCATGCAAGCGAAGACAAAGCTGATCTCGTTCGCCCACTTGCTGAGGGCCTGAGCAAGCGTGGCGTTCGGGTTTGGTATGACGAATTCGCGTTGACAGTCGGTGACAGCCTACGCCAGTCTATTGATCGCGGCTTGGCCAGTTCAAGATACGGCATTGTGGTATTGTCACCTGATTTTTTCGAAAAAGGGTGGCCGCAATATGAATTGGACGGCCTGACTACAAAACAAATGATGGGCCAAAAGGTGATTCTTCCGATCTGGCACAATATTGATCGTGATGGCATTGCCGCGGTCAGTCCGTCCCTTGCGGATATGCTCGCGTACGCTTCGCCCAAATTGACGCCAATCGAAATAGTGGAAGCGTTCGTTCAATTTCTGGAGCACGATGCCAATTCACCGCAACAGGGCAAATAACAAGAAAATGCACCGGAATTGCCGGCGGGGGCCGAATTTGAATTCAACATCGCTTGACGTACATGAAATTGGCCGGCATGAAAACTGGCTTGCTCATCAACTTCAACAACACCAAACTGAAGGACGGCGTCAAACGTTTTGTTCTCTGACTCCCGACTCTTCCCCTTCGTGCTCTTCGCGTCCTTCGTGGTGAACTTGCTTCCGGCCAGCCTTCCGGCGACAATACTCCCGGCGGGAACACGCCTTGCCAAAACGCCGCGTTATCTTGAACGTTCGGAGAATCGTTTGGCCAGATAGATTCACCACGAAGGACGCGAAGAGCACGAAGCATGGAATTTGACGATCTCTCCTGCCCGGCGGGGTGGCAATGTTTGGGGGGTGTTTCTGGTGTGCCACTGGCTCCGCCAGTGCTTTTGGCAGCACGGGTTACATGACTTCCTAGCGTCACGAAAATCAAATTTGATTTGGCGCCAGGAACTATCCGATACGAGTATCCCAGACCGAAACTGAAAAACACTGGCGGAGCCAGTGGCACACAAACCCATTCAACAGCGCCACTCCGCCGTTCGTCGCCTCAATCTTTGCCTATGTCCGAACTTCTCCACAAATGCATGACGAAAGCGACCACCGCCGAAGGCGACCAACGGAAATACGGCCCCCATTGGGTGACTTCACGCCGAGGGTCGCTCAAAGTTTTCGGTGACCGCCTCGAATGCGGCGATTGGCAAATCGATTACACCGAAATCAAGGGAGCTGTTCTTTGTTCGTTTCGCTCGCTCTTTCTTCGCATGCCCGGATATATATTGACGGTCGAGACGAACGACAGGACATACCACTTCGGGCTCAATGGATGGGGCCAATTCTGGAAGGGCGACCTTCCATTTGAAGTAAAACGCGAAAACGGAAAGCTTGGGTTTACGTGGTTCAGTGTCATCGTGCGTGTGATACTGGTAGGCTACATCGTGTACGTCCTATGGAAATGGAACGCGCCGCGATGATCCCCGCAGCGTGTCGCGCAAGAATTGCTCAGCCAATTCGCGCAGTGAAATTCGCCGCAACTCACATCGCGGCAAAAGTTTGACATGCCATCGGTATCTGCTATTCTCAATCCATTCGATTGAGAGAAACAAACGTCATGCCTTTTTGTCCAAATCCTGGAATCTGCGCAAATCAACGTTCATTGGAAATAACAACTTTGAAACTCGACCAATAGAGAGAGGTGAAGAATATGGTCCCCAATGGCATTGTCGCCCACGCCATTATTGCCATTGCCGCGTCGTGCCTTTTGAGCGTGCCAGACGTTGCGATGGCTGCCGAGAAGGATGAGCAGGGCTTTGCCCGCCTTTTCGATGGCAAGACACTCGACGGTTGGCATCTCATCAACGGAGCCAAGTTTGTCGTGGAGGACGGCGTACTTAAGCACAGGGGCGGCCTTGGCTGGCTACGCAGTGAGAAACAGTATTCCGACTTCGTCCTTCGCCTCGAATTCCGTTTTATGAAACCCAAACAGGACGGCGGTGTCTTCGTGCGATCCAACACGGAAGGCGACAACTGGCCGAACCGAAAGTACGAGGTGCAGATTGAGAATACCGTGCGCATGGCGAAAATCTTCGGCGCCGAGCATGAGTTGAATGTCGAATTGGCACAGAAAGCGCTCAAGCCCACGGGCGAGTGGAACAAGTACGAAATCAAGCTCATCGGATCGAAGATCGAAGTTCGCTTGAACGGAGAACTCGTCAGCAAGTCTGACAAGATGAACAGGCTTAAGCGCGGTTACATCGGCCTGCAGGGCGAGAACGGCGCCCACGAGTACCGGAAGTTCCGGATCAAAGATCTCAGCAAGTAGCGTCGTTCCGAACAGTGTTTTCAGATGAAGCAAGGACGTTGACGCAACATATAGGCATAACCATGGCATGCACCGGAGTCGGGCTTGCGGCCGTTTTCAAATGGAACATCAACACTCCCGACCCGGTGATGCCGGTCGTTATGCAGCAAGAACCACCGCACCCTGAAAAACGCATTCGATGAGCGTCACCGCCAACTATGTGCGACTTCCTGACCAAGGAAGAAATCAAAGCATGCGCGGAAACAGGGTCCACGTTGCAATGGTTGGAGGAAGCGGCGTTCCATGGTCGTGTGTTCGATTTGCGGGGACCGTCACGGTTCATACGCGCGTTGCAAGCGTCCTACACCGTGATGCGCGGCGCCGACGACAATGTCACATTTTCCGCGTCGATCAATGTGAAGACTGCCAAACTTAAGAAACACGAACCGGAAAAACCGTGAATGCCGCCGCCGACAATTCACAACACAAGGCGTTGCACCAGAGCACGCTCGACTCCCGACTCTTCTCCTTCGTGCTCTTCGCGGCCTTCGTGGTTATCTTGCTTCCGGCCAGCCTTCCGGCGACAATGGGCTGATCCCGTTCGGAGAATCGTTTGGCCAGATAAGTTCACCACGAAGGACGCGAAGAGCACGAAGCATGGAATTCGACGATCTCTCCCATCGCGTGATCGGCTGCGCCCTTGAAGTTCATCGGGCGGGGTGGCGCTGTCGGGAGTATTCCTGGTGTGCCACTGGCTCTGCCAGTGCCTTTGGCTGCACGGGTTCCATGACTTCCTAGTCACGATAATCAAATTTGATTTGGCGCCCTGAACTATCCGATACGAGTATCCCAGACCGAAACTGAAAAACACTGGCAGAGCCAGTGGCGCACAAACCCATTCAACAGCGCCACCCCGCCGTCCTTCGTGGTGAAATTGATTCCGCAACGAACAAAGCGATGAACGTGAGCGGGAACACGCGTTATCTCGAACGTTCTCCGACTGAAGAACACTCATGCCGACGATCTACATTGAAACATCTATCGTGAGCTATCTTCGGCAGCAACCAAGCACGCAGGTTATTACGGTTGCTCGTCAAGTTCTTACTCATCAGTGGTGGAATCACGAACGAGCCAACTACGAACTTGTGACGTCCCAATACGTGATCGATGAAGCCTCGGACGGCGACCCCGACCTTGCCGACGAACGTCTTGAGTCGCTCGACGGCATACCGTTGCCGCCTGCCGATCCTGACATCGAAATCATCGCCAATGAGATCATATCCCGTGCAATTCTTCCGCAAAAAGCGGTTATTGATGCGCTTCATATCGCGATCACGGCTCACCACCGGATAAACTATTTGTTGACGTGGAATTGCCGACACATTGCGAATGCGAAGATTCTCCCGAGAATCCATGCGGTTTTGAACGATCTATCGGTTCCAATACCAATCATTTGCACGCCCGAGGAGATGGTCGAAGATGATCCAGAACACTGATATCGATACGACAATCGATGATATTCATCGAACACGGGAGCGACTGGCTGAAAAGTTTGGCGGCGATATCAAGGCCATCCTTGAGGATGCGCGGCAGCGACAGGCAGCGTCGGGCCGTCCAACGTGGCGCGGAACGTCGGCGAACAAAGCGGCGAACGCGAGCGGCAATCGCTCGGTGGATTGACATTGTCTCCTTCGGCAACATCGATTGGTTGTTCATGTTTTACTCCGTAATGCCGCTCGGTTAGCTCGATCGTTCGTCGCCTCAAACTTTGCTTATATCCGAACTGGCTCCACAAATGCATGACGAAAGCGACAACAGCCGAAGGCGACCAACCTCATCGCGCATGGAATCAGGTATTTCGACGAACCGCCCAAGTCACCGTCGCCGGACTTGCCGTCGGTTCATGGTTCGCCCGCAGAGCTTTTGCGCAACCACGCCGCCTCGCTCTCATCAACACGCGCCGTTCAATTGAATCGAACTGGATTCGGCTATTAAAAACATCATGGATGCGATCAATCAACATTTGGCCCAGGCGTGGCGGATGCACCAACAGGGCGGCGTGGCGGCGGCGGAGCAGATGTATCGGCAGGTGTTGCAGCTTCATCCTCAAAACGCCAACGCCTGGTGCTATTTGGGCATTGCCTTGCACGATCAAAAGCAGTTCGCCGAAGCGATTGCCGCTTATCAAAACGCACTTGCGCACCAGACGAAATTCCCCATCGCGCTGAGTAACATGGGCAACACGCTCAACGCCTTGGGGCGGCATGGCGAAGCGGAGGCGAGTTGCCTGCGGGCCATAACGCTCCAACCCGATTACGCCTCGCCCTACAATAATTTGGGGGCGGCGCTCGTTGCGCAGGGCCGTTTGGCGGAAGCGGTTGAACGGTTTGACGACGCGCTGCGTTTGAATCCTCAATATGCTTCGGCGTTGAGTAATCGTGGCGCGGCGTTCGTGCAACAAGGCCGCTTCGAAGACGCCCAAGCCAGCAACGAAGAAGCCTTGCGGCTCGACCCCAAATTCGCCGACGCCCATAAAAACCGGGCCATCGTGATGTTGCTCCAGGGCGATTTTGAAAACGGCTGGCCGGCCTACGAATGGCGTCTGCATTCAGACGCGCTGCAACTTCCGCAGATCGAAGCGCCGCGTTGGAAGGGTGAAGACCTTGCTGGAAAAACGCTGTTGCTGTGGGCCGAACAGGGGTTGGGCGATACGATTCAGTTCATTCGTTATGCGTCGTTGGTGAAAGGGGCGCGCATCGTGGCGGCCGTGCAAAAGCCGCTGTTGCCGCTCTTGGCGAGTTTTTTGGATGTCGACCAACTGATCGCCCAAGACGACCTCACCCAGCCGTTCGACGCCTACTGCCCGCTGCTCAGTTTGCCCGGCGTGTTCAAAACCACGCTCGATTCCATTCCAGCCGAAACGTCTTATTTGCAGGCCGACCCCGCGCTGGTTGCCAAGTGGCGGCAGTCGCTGGGCGCGCACAAAAAGTTGCGCGTGGGCGTTTCTTGGCAGGGCAACCCCGACCATGCGCTCGACCGACAGCGTTCAGCGCCGCTGGAGGCCTTTCGCGGCCTGGCGCGAATCCCGCATGTGGAATTAATCTGTTTGCAAAAAGGATTCGGCGTGGAACAGATCGAAATGCTCTCGCCGCCGTTCCCGCTGCGGCAATTGGGCGACGATTTCGACACCCGCGCCGGCGCCTTCATGGACACCGCCGCCATCATGCAATCGCTCGACTTAGTGCTCACCACCGATACAGCTATTGCGCATGTGGCCGGCGCCTTGGGCGTGGAAACGTGGCTGGTGTTGCCGCTGGCGCCCGACTGGCGTTGGCTGCTGGGGCGCGACGATACGCCTTGGTATCCGTCGGTGCGGTTGTTTCGGCAAACCAGCCACGGCGATTGGGACGATGTTTTCGCGCGCGTCGCGAACGCCCTGCAAGCGCGCCGGGTGGAAAGTGTTCAAGACGATCAAAAACCGAACCTGCCGATTCAAGCGGCGCCCATTCAAGCTGCAATGGCGCCGGGGGAACTGATAGACAAAATCACGATTTTGCAGATCAAGTCGGAACGCATCGACGACCAACGGAAACGTCGAAACGTGAACCATGAAAAAACCGTGTTGGAAGCCGCGCAGCGGGAAGCCATTCCGCCCACCGCCGAAGTGGAGCGTTTGCAAACGCAGCTAAAAAACGTCAATGAGCAATTGTGGGATATCGAAGATCAGATCCGCCTCTGCGAACAGCAGCAAGATTTCGGCCCCCGCTTCATCGAACTGGCCCGCTCGGTTTACAAGACCAACGATCAACGCGCCGCCTTGAAGCGGCAAATCAACGATCTGCTGGATGCCGACATCGTGGAGGAAAAGTCGTACCAACCGTACGATCAAGGCTAAGGCCAGCGGCGGAAAATGGTCATTTGTTATTTGACAATAGTCATTTGTTATTGGCCGGAATCAATTTCACCACAGAGGACAGTAGAGTAGAGGAGGAAACGACTTTCGGCGTCCCTCCCCCCCTCATCAAACCGGACGTGCGGATTTCCCGCATCCGGCTTACTAAAGGCCTTTCGTCGGTCGGCACACGCAGGCTTCGTGGTTGCCGCGGAGCTTCTTTAGTCTCAAGTAAGTGTACTGCACTTTAGGGGAACTCAGGCTTTAAGCGATTAAACTGTTCTTAACAAAAAAGCGGCTCTCCGCGATGGTTGGTGTTTGACAATCACA